>NZ_JAHGAC010000001.1:0-518867 GCF_030248355.1 Vibrio sp. B172a
CAAGATTGGGGTAATTGGCAATTCATATGACGTATTATCCTCGCCCACATTTCCTACTAAGTCTTTATATTGGCTCACCACTAGGCCAACGCCTAGTTCTGGTGAGTCCGGCACATTCACGGTTCCGGTCCAAACTTTCTTATCAGCAGGATCAGCCGTTAGCGAAGTAACATTGTTCGTTCCCAATGTTGCCGTGGCCTCTTGCAACTCTTTGTCAAACTCAAGCTTAACGTCTACTGCCTTTCCAATTTCTTGATGCAGTGGATCAAACGTTACTTTAGTAAGCGTAGGTAACACACCTTCTACCCCCAGAACCAAACTATCCCCTTTTCCGGGGATAGTGTTGATGCTCTTATAGCTCTCATCATCGACCCGAATGGTTATGTCTTTATTTTCTCTTTCTGGTGTTATGTATTTGACTGTCCAAGTTATGTTGTCAGTGGTACTCCAAGATAAAGGTTTTAACTCACCACCATTATTCTCATCTAACTTTACGTCTGAAATATCGAATTCTGTGACTTCTTCAGTAAAAGTAAACGTAAGTGGGACTTCGACGCCACCAGCCAAAGGTGTGCTTGCTGTAGTCGATATTGTTAGCTCAGGGACTGTTGCTGCTTCTACTTTGTATATTGTCGTTTTTTCCGTTTGATTGCTGACAGCATCAGACGCGATTACTTTTATCGTGTAATCTCCTGGCGATAATAAGTAGTGGAACACATAAGGGTCGCCATCGTTAGTAGGTTCCGTGATTGACTGCGGCCCTACTGGTAGACCCGAACCATTATCAGCCGTTGATGTTACCGAACTTAAGTTTTTATCAGTCACATCAGCAGTTACATCCAACTTATATTTATCATCCGTCGGCGTCATAGAAACTTGATCCGCAGTGATACCAGTGATAACCGGTAACTCATGATCAACAACAGATTCGATACCTTTGGCATCATAAGTCTTATTAAAAAGCTTAAAGTCTGTAACAGCACGTCCCATTGAGTCAGTGACTGTCACTTTGTACATGTATTCAGCTTGGTCATCAATTGCAAAATCCATGGTACCAGTCGCGCTTGACGACGCGACTCTTCCCTCAAAATTAAGCTGTTCTCCGGCTGTTGGAACCATATCAATGGAATAATGAATTGCCTTGACATGCTCCCCCTCTGTAGACGTAATCGTGAACGATTGACTTTCTTTGGTGAATGCTAGCTTGCCTCCCAGCAAGCTAGTCATGTCATTAAATGAGAGAGTAATAGTCGGCGCTGTCAGATCAATATCGATTGTCTGGTTTTCACTCCAACCTACTTTATCCGTAGCTTGAATGCTAACTCGAAGCTGACTTAACCCTTCTAATTCAGTTTTTGGAAGTTCAAAATAGAGATGTGAGTTATCCACACTTGCCTCTTTGTTGAAAACATGACTCGGGTTCGTTGTTGTATATTTGACAGTAGCGATACCGCTGCCTTCATCTCTGATAGAAAACAGGAATCTAACCAAACTAGGGTCTGTAGGTGATTCACTGACAGTAACATCGCTATCAATTATTGGTTTGCTGTTATCAACCATCACGTCAACTTTGGCTGAACTTGAATCCTCCCATACATCAAGCGCTTGAATGGACGGACTGATCACCTGACCATCTAAAGTGTCACTAAGAGGCGCTTTAAACGTAGAGCATGAGTAGTCATCTCCGCAGTCATTAAATCGTGAGAAATTATCAGGGTTATCTTTTAAGCTATATGACTGACCATCCACTGTGGCAATGAGATTTTCTAGGATAGAGTTATTCCCAACCTTCACTTTGAAGTCCATTGAAAGTTCTGAACCTCGGATAATACTATCGTTCTCAGGGTTCGTTATTGCGATCTGAACTGAACCAGGTGGCGGCAACAACAACTCTAACGCATGATCAGGAGCTGCATTACCTGCTCTATCGGAAAGGTTCTTGATAGTGTAAAGATGCTTTGATATCCCTGAAGCGATAATGTCTGAATAAAGCTCAGTATAGGTGCACGTAGTGAGATCTGCACTAGTACTACAACTTTTCGGCTCAAACGTTAGGTTAAACTTGCTTCTTACCAGTACAGGACGCTTAGTTAGCTCAGTGTTCACTCCGGATAAATTATCTCTAAAGTTCAGAGTGATACTTAAGATTTTGTTTCCATCAGCATCGAAACCAACATTGTTGCTATCAAGCTGGTAGGTATCTTCCTGAGCGGTTGGCGCATCAATATCCATCATGCTAAAGCTAAATTTACTGACCGTCTCTTTATCGTTCTTACCAACAGTTCTGGTGATTAAAACGACAGGCGATACCGACATATTTACGTCCGTCGTCACACTACACTTATAATTTTCTTGCGGATTATTGATCACACCAGAATACGCGTTGCTTGAGCCATCATCTGGCGCTTTGTCCGAGGTGTAATTTTCTCTTACCCAACACTCGAGCGTCTCGGCTTTAACCTCACCCGCAGGTCCGAACTCTACATCCAACGTTTTCCCGGAAATATGAGCTTGGAAGTTCTCAGGTTGAGCAACTGATAGCACCACCCCTTCACGTTGAACGTTTATGATTTCGGATCTTTCAGTTACGGGGCGATCTCCGGTGTTGTATAAAACATTGTTGTATACTTTAAATTTCAACTCGTAGCTACCGTCATTAGAAAGCTCGGCAGAAGTTAGCCTGCCTTTCCATTTTCCAGACTCCTCTTCGCTGAATTGTATACTGTTTGTTGTATCACCGTACTTATAAGTAGCTTCTACTTGAGGAATGCCACTTGCGTCCTCAGCATCGATGGTAATGATCACAGGATCATTACGTGTAATTAATCCATTTGTAATCTCTGTCCCATCTTCATAAGAAAACGACACACTCTTTATGGTAGGCAGCTTATTTTGAACCCTAATTTCATAGTCTATTTCCGTGGTATTTCCACGAACATCAGCACCCTTCAGTCTTATAGTTCTAGTAGAGCTATCACCGTCATTTTGTCCGCCTAAGTTGACCTTCATATCCTCTTCGACTTGAGTATCGGGATTAGAAGGTGTGTCGATAAAACTATTGAATTTCAGGGTATCTTTGTTTACCCCTTCAGTAGATGGCGCACCTGTTTCATTCAAGTCTTGAGCATAAAGAGTAAAGACATAATCACCACGATAGTAACTTTCAGGCTTAAACCCATTCAGTTGTAAGTCAGGTCCTTCCCGATCCAAGATTATGCTTCTTGCCTCTGTATCGGAATAAAAGCCATATTCATCTATCGCTTTAACAAATAGATCAGCTCTATTGTTCTCATCGATCGTAATATTGCCACTTTGAGTACTATTGATCTCAATGTCGAAAGGCTGAGCAGGGTCTTTAGGTTCAATTGAACGTATCGCTTCACTGCTTCCAACCTGCCAAATTTCTACATTGCTCACTTTTGAATCATCTTTCACAGAGGTTAAGCTAACTTTAAAGTTCGGACCTAACACTCCACTCTTTCCAGAGTTGCTGTCAACCACCCAAGGAGTAGCAAGCTCAATCTCAGGGCCTTTGTTATCTACTTGAAAAATGAACTCACCAGTTGCTTCCGCTTTAGGATACGCGCTGTCAATCGCCTTGACATAGAACGTATTTGTCTCTTCATATTTAAATGCGTCAGCAACTAGACGTACCTCTACATTCGGTTGGGTACCAAATAGATAGGGCTCTTCACTCTCAACTGGTTCAGTTTCATAATGCTGTAACGTAAAACGCTTACCAAACTGAGTTTTCATATCCACTTGCACTTCACTCAGTGGACTTAAGTCACCGGCGTCAATATCAGGAACCCACGCTGAGTTCCCTCCCAACCGTTGGTCAATTACCCCACCGTTTACTGCAGGTGCTTCCGAGTCAATTAGTATGTCGAATTTAGGCACATTCACAGTTTGCTGGTTAACTAGGTTTCCTAGGTTATCTTCAGCATTAACATTGACTTTCCAGTTACCATCGCCAGGATAGATAACTTTGCCTTGGCTCTCACAAAGTACTCCTGTACAAAGTTTTACAACAAAAGCATCTTGTTGATTGCTAGCGAACTGCTCGCTCGAGTATTCAACGGTCGCGTTGTTCGAATAGTTCACAAATGACAAGCTTCTTTTATCTAATTGGTCACCAACTACATCTTCAACTTTGAAGGTTAACTCATGCACAGAGTTCGCGTTCAGATAAACATCTTCCCCAATAGGTTGATTATCTGTGTCTTTAGGCGGTATGTAACTCGCCTTCGGATAGTCATTATCAACGTATAAACTCTCAACATGAGGTTCCGCCTCGCTATATCCATTGCCTTTGGTATCGAATGCCGCTGTCTCTAGCGCAAACTCGATGATATCGGTGAGATCTGTTGATTCTGTATTCAGGGTAAAGAAGTACTCTTTTCTAAATTTATTACTATCGCCAGATTCTTGTGGTTTAAGTTCCAATGGAATTTCAGTATTAGGGTCTCCCATTGCATACCACATACTTTGGAATTTCGGGGCTTGGTCACCTTCCTCTACAACCCCAGATGGATCTTCTAACACTACTCTAGATACCACTTCACCCGCGATATAGCGCTTGTTGCCAACCATTGTTTCACGGCCAGTCTCTATTGTTAGTGTTTGTTTCGGAGGATAAATATCAATACTACCGCCACCACTATCAAAGATATTGTCTTCGCCAAGTTTAGGATTAGCCGTAGAAATATCATCGGCATAAAGCTGAGCAATATTATCTGGGATGCCGTATTTTTCAGTCATGATATCGTAGTAAGACTGAGCAAGGTCTTTGCGGTAGGTATCAGAGTCGAACTCGTAATCATCCAATTTGATTTGATTCCCACCAGCGCCAATTCCGTTTGCTTTACCATCGTAGCTAAGATCGTCATAAATAGCGGAGGCGAAATCAGAAGAGTTATTACGAGGTGTGTCCTGAGCTAAGTCGTCAATGGCTTCAACAAGAAAACGATGCAGGTAGTCGTTAGAGAGATCGCTAGGAATTGGCTCCTTCAGCATCTCGTTTGTAGCGTAAGCCGTTACGGTTGGATCGAATCCAAAGAACGATTCGTTACCGCCCGCTAAAGCGTATTTCACTTCTGTCAAAATTTGTGAGGCGCGTTCTGACGTTTTGTCACCGGCTTCTACCTGATTCCAACGATAATCGAACAAACCTGTCTGGTAAGTGGCAAGCTCGGTCACGTAATACGTATTCGAACCGTCAAGTTCAAAATATGCGCCGATATTGGCATTGTTTAGATTAACGCTCGCTTTGGCGCCTGCATCATCTTTCCATTGGTAGTAGTGAGGGTCTGTCCCTTCTACACCAATTAAACGTACTCGCATGAATTCATAATTGACAACGTCAGTCGTGGTCTCACACGAAGCCACATCAAGCGCGCTAGTTTGATCACTTTCTGGCTGCTGAATGGTGGTACAACTTGCTAGAGAGGTGAATTCACCATTTGGGTTCAAACCTTCTAATTGCACACGTGCACCAATGAAAGGGGTCACAACCGTCATCGTAGGTAGGTCAAAACTGCTTCGGAAGTAAACTTCTTGGGTCGCACTTTCATTGTCGGACTCGTCGATGGTTTGAATCACCAGTTTCTGACTGGCGTTTTCTGAAACGTTTTTAAAACCATCACCAAGTACCTCTTTTACGAAAGGAACGTAGTAAATAACCTCATCGACTCTGCCTTCGCTATCTAAAATAGTTTCGTGAGGAATACTCGCGGTGATAGTGTCCGTCGAGGCCACGGTTTGTGTTGTGTTTTGAAATGCGTAGTTGTTGTCGTTGTTTTGGCTTACGTAGTACTTCACGACTAGTTTAAGTTTGTCAGCACTTGAGCCTAAAACAGTATCAGAGTTCACATCGGAAACTCGAACTCGTACGTAAGGGATCTTATTCTGTTTTAACAGGTTAACGTTAAAGTTCGCGAAATCAACGCCATCAATTGATTTCAAGCCAGAAGCAGCATAGACATAATCGATCTTCAAGTAGTCTCTACTCGACTGAACATTGTCTGATGTATAAGTATCTTGCGTGTAAACCCCTTCGTACGTAGACCTTTCTCCATCGACGGTCACATTAACGTAGTTCATCGATGTCCCTTCAGGGTACGTAATGATCTGAGCAGGAGCTTGATCGTCACGGCTTACTGCATGCTGGTATTCACCGACGTTGTCTTTGGTGTCAGTGGCCTTAACATCGAACGTAGTCGTAGATAAGAATTCGTCCGTCGAATAGGCTTTACTAAATTCACAAGCACTGCCCGACTCTGCCGTTACAGGAGTACAAGCCACATCTTCTGGGAGCCCGCTTTTAAATGAAACGCTGACAGACTTAATGTCTTGAGACGCTTCTTTTACTATGCCTTTTAATACGTACTCTTGAAGTTCGTTGTTGATAGCGCTTGCAGAAGTAACAGAGATGACTGGGGCATCATTATCCCACTCGAAATTTATGTAATGGCCTGAATTGCTACCAGGAACAAGTTCATTACCTAAAACGTCTGCCGTGTAAAACACCAAACGAGCAGCTGTTACATTAGAAAGGCCTGTGTCTGAGTCAATCTCAACGGCATCAATGGCTTTTGTATCGACACTTACTTTGATGTTTGTTTCACGAACACCGACTTCAAATCCGCTTGCGTCTACCGAACAAAACTCACTGCCAGAAGTCTGTTGGTCGTTACATTTGAATTCGCCTGACCAAGCACCATGTAATTGGTATTGCACATAAGCAGAAACAGATTGAACACCGATATCATCATTAAGTCTGATATCTACGCTATCTGTTCTTGCTAATACATCACTATCGGTGCGCGTTACGGTCGGTGGTGTTGTATCGATTTCGGTTTCATCACGTGGTGGAATAACACCATCGGTCGTACCATGGCTTCCCAAGTCATTAATTTTTTGACTAAAAGCAACGTAATCATCAGCATCCGTACCTGAGATGTTAAGCTCTGGGTCGTTCACTACAATCAAAACGTGTTGAGAAAGATCTTGAGTGTAAATGTCGCTGGTAATTCTCTGCTGACCAAACGTAAGCGGCGTCACTGCACCTGTCGAGTCACTGATTTCTAAGCCGTCTAGAAGACCATCAGCGATGACATCACGAAATTGAATGTCAGCGAAATGCATTGAGGTATAGACGTTATCTTCTGACTGACCGTATTTTTCGATAAGATCATAAGAAAATGAAGAGTATGCTGTTAGCAAAGCTCCATATTGGTGACCAGGAGTGGCAAAGCTACTTTGACCACCTTTCGTTATGTCAATCGGAGTGGTTTCATTGACATTGAACCCGTACATCCCATTGATGCTATCTAAGGCTTCAGAGACCGCATCTGAGCCAGATTCCCCACCGGAAATCTTAAACTTAGCTAAACCAGAAACGATATTCGTCAGTGGTGTGAGCATTAATTTTTGGTCACTACCTTCACTAAAGTTCACGACCCCCTCTAAACGCAAGGTTTTATTCGCGCTCGATGACACAATTTCTTTTGTGAGAGGATCGGTGTAGCTACCTTGCTGCGCGACGACATACAAAGGCATCGAAGAGGATTCGAATTCAAGCTTGTAATCACCAAAGGCATCAGAAGTCGTGCTTGCAAGCAATCTGCCGACTTTTCCATCCTTGTATTCAAACACCTCGATCTTGGCGCCATTGACCGGAGCGTCAAAAACGTTACCTGAGATGCTTCCTGTATTCCTAGCTGGCGGTGTATTGTCACCACCATCCCCACCGCCACATGCACTCAATAAAAGTGAAGCAGCCATGAGACCTAACGTTGGTTTTAGCGTATTTTTAGTGAACATAGTAATTTGGCAGAGTATATTTTGCCGCGATTATATTATTGTCTAGGATTTTCTCAACGTGACAAAATAACCATAAAATCAAACATAAACGCTAAGAAAATAGGTAGTTTTAAACCTCTTTAGCAGCGCTACTTCACATCTATCGTTATTTAATTAGTAAAAACACAGGAATTGGCTATAACGGCGTGTAAGATTTTATTTTAAATATTATACTCCCCTCAATTTTTCGCCTTTAAGCATAATTTCGATTTAATGACAAGTTTAATATTAAGACAACATACACAAAACATTGCTCTACCCCTTGTGCTCATTGCATTCGTCATCATTGCCGGCGTGTCTTTTACTCATCATCTACTTACTCCTGAAGAGCAACCAAGCGTAGCCACCCAAAAACCTCAAGCCGTTGTTTCTAATAAAATAATCCACAGTAACATCGAACACATCTACGAGACGTACTTTCAGCGAACCAAGATCACCACAGGCGTGATCGATTACTCTTTCGTGACTTCTTTGATTAATGCAGGATTATCTCAGCGAGAGATAAAATCTTTGATAAAATTAATCGAAAATGAATTCGACATTATTGGTTCGGTAAGAAAAGGTGACAAGTTCTCAATAAAAACCCGAACCAATAGTTATAATGAAAAATACATCAGTTCTTTTTACTATTCCGGTAGTAAAAGAGACTTCTTTGTTATTAACGATGGCGACAATAACGCATACGATGAATATGGCAATAAGTTAATTCGAAAGCCATATTATTCATTTCCACTAGCGAAAAAGTACAAAATTAGCTCTGGTTTTAATTTGAAGCGAAAACATCCAGTAACAGGTTTAATCGCACCACACTTGGGTACTGATTACGCCGTCCCAATTGGAACACCAATACAGAGTATTGCAGATGGTGTCGTCGTGAAGTCACGCTACAATCGTTTTGCCGGTAATTACATTAATATCCGCCACACCAACGGTTCTATGTCTCGTTACTTACACCTGTCTCGTAGCGATGTTCGTGTGGGTGACCACGTAACGAAAGGACAAACCATCGGCCGAACTGGTAATACGGGAAGAACAACAGGCCCTCACCTGCACTTAGAATTAATTGTGGATGGTGTGCCTGTTGATTACGCTCGTTACATCCGCACTAACCCTGCTCCACCGGTGAACATGCAAATGATGTTAGCTGCAAGAACTGAGCGCGCAGAACTGATCAACGAACTACTCGACTCCGCCTCTTAACGCCCTCTTGTCTCTTCTAATTCAGCTCATTGCGGCATAGTTTTCTACGACACAATGAGCTGATTACGCTTGAAAGAGAACACCCTTCGACTTGAAAGTAACCGCATTGCCGCTAAAACAGGGCTTAAGCCCCTAAATATCTGTCTGTCAGTCTGCTCTAACATTTCCGCTCTCTCAATAAAGTGTTAAGATCCTCACATGACTCGCTGTAGTGGTAACGAGTGGTGATGATTACTCCACTCCCTAAACATCCCCATAAATGATGTAACTAAGCTAAGTAACCCACCAGCATAACCATGAAACAATAAGGCGATTTTTCAAATGGTTAACAACTCTATCCAGTGGTTCCCGGGCCACATGCATAAAGCACAAAAAGAGATTGCAGAAGCGATCCCTCAAATAGATGTCATTATTGAAGTGCTTGATGCTCGTATCCCTTTTAGTAGTGAAAACCCTATGATCGCGGAGCTCAAAGGCGATAAGCCAGTAGTAAAAGTGCTTAACAAACGTGATCTTGCGGACCCGGAGTTAACTCAAGTTTGGATTGACCACTTCGAGAAAGAGCACAACGTAAAAGCGATTGCTATTACCACCTCTCAACAGGCTGAAGTCCTAAAAATTATGGAGTTGGTACGTAAACTTGCCCCGCATCGTGAAGAAATTGGCAAGAACATTCGTACCATGATCATGGGTATTCCAAACGTTGGTAAATCCACCATTATCAATGCGTTAGCGGGCCGCACTATCGCAGTGACGGGTAACCAACCAGCGGTTACACGTCGTCAGCAACGTATTAACCTTCAAAATGGTATCGTTCTTTCTGACACTCCGGGGATTCTATGGCCAAAAGTAGAAAACCCACACAGTGGCTTCCGTCTTGCTGCAACCGGCGCGGTAAAGGACACTGCAATGGAATACGATGAAGTCGCGTTCTACACGGTGGAATACCTAGCGGCTCACTACCCTGAAAAGCTAAAAGAGCGCTACCAAATCGACGAACTGCCACAATCGGATATCGAGATGATGGAAGAGATCGGTCGTCGCCGCGGTGCATTACGTGCTGGCGGACGAGTAGACCTTCACAAAGTGTCTGAGATCCTTCTTCATGAACTTCGTCAAGGCACATTGGGACAAATCACTCTTGAACTGCCTGAGATGATCACTCAAGAATTGATTGAAGTAGAGATTGAAACCGCTCGTAAAGAAGAAGAAAAAGCAAAACGCAAAGAAGAACGTCGTAAGCGTTACCTTCGTAACAAGCGATAATCCCTCTCTTAACTTCCCTCCTAAGGCACGTGATACACGTGCCTTTTTTTATGCTTAAATTTTTTCATTGCAGTGCAAAAGAGCGACGCTTTTCTCATTATTTATGGAATGAAAACCACTAAACGTAGCGCTACCTACATCCACTAACAATTTGTCCTCCAGTTAAATTTTGTAGGAAAAATCGAACAAATTCATAAATATTAATTATGTGTTTTAACGGTTATTTTTTAAGCGCGATCTTAGTTAGACCCCCGAATGGTAAGGAGTTACAAAGCTCACCCAACCCTTAAATGCCGAGTTTGCAGGCGCACGCAAACTTATGCAACTTGGCTAATGACACCTCACTCATATTAGTCAAACTATATAACTGTCAGCGCTGGCGTTTTTCTGTATTACGAAGAGAACTTATTATGAGTGATAAACTGAAAACGAAACGACTTCCTTCCTTTGTTGAGGAACGCCTGGACTTTTATATTCAAGATCTGATTGAACAGAACGAGAACCAAAAGCACTTGGTATTAGGGAAACGACCGCAACCCGAAGCTGTGGTCATGCAGAGTAACGATTACTTATCGCTATCTCATAACCAACAGATTCAAAAAGCTCACCGAGATGCGATATCTGAGCATGATGATAACGTCGTTATGTCTGCGATTTTCTTGCAAGATGATGATTCGAAGCCTGCATTTGAAACGCAACTTGCGGATTACGTCGGCATGGGGAGTTGCTTGCTTTCCCAATCGGGATGGGCTGCGAATATAGGATTGTTGCAGACCATTTGTCCGCCTGAAACGCCGGTCTATATCGACTTCTTTGCGCATATGTCCTTGTGGGAAGGTATTCGGGCCGCAGGAGCACAAGCGCATCCGTTCATGCACAACAACATGAGCCACTTGCGTAAGCAGATCCAGCGTCATGGGTCAGGCGTTATCGTGGTAGATTCGGTCTACAGCACGATAGGCACGATCGCCCCACTCCACGACATCTACGAAATGGCGCGTGAGTTTGATTGTGCTTTAGTGGTGGATGAATCCCACTCGTTAGGAACACACGGCCCCAACGGCTCTGGCTTGGTAAAAGCGCTGGAACTCACTGATCAAGTAGATTTCATTACTGTCAGTCTGGCAAAAACCTTTGCTTATCGAGCAGGAGCGATTCTCGGCCCAGAAAAACTGGCGCGAACGTTACCATTCGTTGCGTTCCCGGCCATTTTTAGTTCAACGGTTCTGCCACAAGAAGTCATTCGACTAGAGAAAACGCTCGAAGTGATTAAAGAAGCCGATGATAAACGAACTATGTTGTTCAATCGCGCTAAAGAGCTCAGAACGGGCCTTAAGCAGATTGGTTTTAATATCCGCAGTGAATCACAAATTATCGCGTTAGAGTGCGGTAGCGAGCGTAATACCGAGCGAGTACGTGACTTCTTGGAAGAACGTAATGTCTTTGGCGCTGTATTTTGTCGCCCGGCAACGGGAAAGAATAAAAACATTATTCGATTCTCAATCAACGCCGACATGACGTCTCGTGACATTGACCATGTGCTGACAGCATGTCAGGAAGCGTATAACCATCCAGAACTAGAGTTTGTTTAACAGATCATAAACGGCACGTTTGAATGGAAGCTTGTGACTGCCGAAAAACAAAGAGCTCAGCGTTATGCTGAGCTCTATTATGACCGTTTGCTTCCCCGTGGTGATACCGGGTTAACAATACGAGGAGTTAAGACGACTAGGTTAAGAACGCTAGGTTATATCCAATTAGCAATCTTGTCGAACAGCCTGTTCTTGTCGGCTGGTTTTACGATGAAATCCGACATCCCCGATGAGCCAATCTTATCTAGTGTAATCGGTGAGCTGTCGCCAGTATGCGCAATGATAGGCACCGTTGAATACGCCTTGTTTGAACCTCGAATCCGACGGGACGCCTCCACACCATCCATCACAGGCATTTCAATGTCCATTAAAATCAAATCGACATCGTTCGCATCTAACGCGTTGATTGCTTGCTGGCCATCTTCTTTCTGAATCACGTCGAAGCCCTGCTTCTCGAGCAACATAGCCGTAAACTTGCGTAAAGACTCGTTGTCGTCCACCACCATAATGGTGCGCTTGTTTGTCGAATCCAGAGGTTTCACCGGCATCACTGGCACTACGTAATTTGCATCATAGAGCAGACGGTCGATGGTTGCTCTGGTGTTTAGCAGCCATGCTTGGGTTTCTACCCAAATCGGCTCGAAAGACACGTTTCTTGCGCGTTGAATTGGATGGTGCTCAAAGAGATACACGATTCGTGCTTCAGTAAAGGAGAGCAAAGATTCAACTTTATCGAGGTGACTCCCTCGCACGTCTAAGCTTTCCATGTCGATCAGTATTAAATCAAACTCGAATTCGTACTCTTTCTTCTTCATCATCGCTGGTACATCAAGTACCGTGAGCTCGAATCCCATAAAGCGCGCAATATCAGTGACTTTCGAGACTAAAATGTTTTGCTCACTCACAAACAAAATCGTTTTTAGCTTCGTTAATTCACTCTTAATCTCTTTGACTGCGTTTGAGCCAATAGTTGGGAACGTCATGGTAAATTGTGACCACTCGCCGACTTCCGATTGACAACGGATATCGCCACCAAACGAGCGCATCACTTTCTTACAGAAAGGCAAACCAAGGCCGTAGTTTCCGGATTTACCCGTGGTATAAAAGTCTTGGAAAATACTCTGAAGTACATCCGGAGAAATGCCCGAACCATTATCTGTCACCACGATTTGGTTAGTGAACTCATCGCTATACATGGTGACGTGAATATGGAAATCTTCGGAACTACGATGATGGAACGCATTCTTGAATAAGTTGTACATCACATACTTAAGCAATGTATCGCTGCCTAAGAAATCGAACTCACTTCTTACGTCTAAAGAGATCGCGAAACGGTCGGTGGAACGTTTGTAACTGAAACTTTCGATCGCACTCTCGACAACGGTTTGTGCTGAATGCTTTTTGAATGTTGAGCGAGATACACGGTTCTCATCAATTGAAGTAAGCAGCAAATCAATGGTTTCATTCCCTGAGTGGATGATCTTCATCGCGTCACTGCTAACTTCTCGTAACAGTGTCACGTCTTCATCGCTTAACGTGTATTGCGCCTTCTTACCCTCTTTTGGATTTGGCAGAACCGATTGAATGACATCAATAGAAGTCAGCAAACCGCTCAGTGGGTTTCGCATCTCATGTGCAATGCCGGCACCAAAAGATTTCGCCAATGATACTTTTGCTTCGTGCTCAACCTGATTTCTGAAGTAGAACAAGTTACCGAACAGGTAGATAAACAAGAAGATTGGAACGTGTGTCCAATCCATTGTGAGTTCGAGGTGGAACCCTTGCGCTATCCAAGCGAAGAATGTCGCAAGCCCAATACCGGCAAAGGTCTGAGCAAACATGACCCAAGTGATATGGACGAGCAGAATATGAAGAAATATCGCCGACATAAACGACATCACCCATACATTCGACCAGTTGTTCATCAGCAACATGTAAAAGAAGAAACAGGGTAAGCAGAGCGTTATGGCGACTTGATAATAAGCAGGTAAAAACCGACGCCATTCAAATGGCACACGGTTACGATAAATGATACCGAAGAATAAAATTGAGCAAAGGACACGAAGTGGCAAGTTTTCGTATGGTTGTGGGAACATAAATGCCCAGACCACGTAGTAAATTGGAAAGCCGACAAAACCCATCCATCCTACAAGGGTAAGATTGGGTTCTGCGTACTGATATACTTTGCGAATCGCGTCCATATTTACTTTATCTACTGAGCCTAGCGTTTACTGATTTTGTGTTTTGCATTGTTTTGTTTATATTTGCTTTCCAATTATATATTAGTTAACGCACATAAGCAGTGAGACATTAATCAAATATTTCGCGACGCTCTACTTTAAATTCAGCGCTTTATATTCACAAAACTAATAATTAGGCAAATTTGATTGTTAATTCAACAGAAAATGGGATGTAACGCAAAGCCTTGTACATGAATGCCGTGCAACATACACACAGCGAAGCAACCCACTCTCTCCTATTCAACTTATCAAACAAGGACACCTATGCAATCAATAGCAATCAAAAATGTCGTATTCGATGTAGGTAATGTGTTAGTGAGATGGTCGCCATTAGAAATTGTAAGGCTGACATTTGGCAATGATGTCGACGCCGAGGCGTTAGCCAAAGACTTGTTTATGAACGCAATCTGGTTAGATTTGAACAAAGGGCTTATTACTGAAGCACAAGCAAAACAGCGATATCAATCAGAAAAAGCACTTTCAGATAGCGATGTCGAACGTTTCTTTTATTACGTGAAACACACCCAATTACTGATGTATGGCAGTGTCGAGCTTCTCAAACGCATCAAAGCCGCAGGATATAACGTGTTCGCACTGACCGACAACGTGGTAGAGATCGTCGAATTTCTAAAAGCCACTTACGACTTTTGGCCACTATTTGAAGGCGCGACAGTATCAGCAGAGCTGGGATTGTTAAAGCCTCAGCCAGAGATTTATCAAAGCTTGTTGGAAACCCATCAACTCCTAGCACAAGAAACCGTGTTCCTTGATGATATGCCTTATAACGTTGAAGGGGCACGAGCGGTAGGGTTAGCGGCAATTCAATTTAAACATGCAGAACAGTGTGAACATGAGTTAAAAGCGATGGGATTACGTTTTTAGGGTGATACGAACTAAAAAGAGCAGCACGTCGCTGCTCTTTTCTGAATTAGGCTTCTGGTTACAACCGTTACGAGTAAACCACGTTTTCTTCTATGCCATTAACCAGTGATTGTGCATTTGACCAACGGAACACTTTCTCAAGGACTTCACCACCACCCGGCGCTTTCCAATTGCGTTCTTGGCATTCTTGTCCACCAATATGCTGGTAGAACTGGATGGCTGGTTCATTTTGAGAAATCACTTCAAGGTACAAGCCACTGTCTTTAAAGTACTGTTGTTGCCATTCTGCAACCGCCAATAAAAGTTGCTTCCCGATCCCGCGACCGCGATAACTGTCATCCACATGAAGCGCTTCAATAAAACTGCCGCGTTCAAAATCATGATTCCCAAACACACAAACAAAACCGAGAAGAAGCCCGCCCTCTTCGGCTAACACAACATGCTGGTTGAATGGTGGGTTGGTTAAGCGAGTTTGCCAAATCAACAATTTATCGTCGATGGCTTCGCTATCAAGGTAACCATCACTTAGCATACCACGGTAGTGACGCTTCCAACTGTCCACGTGCAACTGCGCGATGCGTTCATAATCCTTATATTCCGCTAATCGTAATTCCATTACGTATTCCTATGTTCTTTTATTGCTTCTCTAACGAGCTTTGGCATTTTCCACCTCTTTAACTACATATTTTTGGCAGATTTTACAAATCTATAGCCACAGCTCATTGATTAATACTACTCATTATTCGTTTAAAAGCAAAAAATCCCACTGACCACACCAGATTATTGCGAGTTTGACCTTAGCGATAGAACTGTCACAACTCGAAACAAAGTCGCCTAACTTTAGTTTGACTTACACGTGTACGCTGATATTCTAGCGAACAGTTGTTAGCTCAAAGTTAGGGACACATCGTGACGCATAATAAACCGCCCATTATCTGGTTGAATCTATTGATATTTTCTGCCAGTTTTATTCTGACTTTTGTTGTATTGCCTTGGTATGCATACCACTACGGATTAGGTTGGGAACATCTGATCTGGGGTATCATCGCCTTTAGTTTTACCAATCTCTCCATTACCGCGGGTTATCACCGTCTGTGGAGCCACAAAACCTATGAAGCCCACCCAGTTTTACGATTCATCTTTGCCATCGGTGGTGCTTTCTCTCTTCAAAACAGCGCAATGCATTGGTCTTCTGACCATCGTGTTCACCACAAACATGTAGATGACAATGACAAAGACCCGTATTCAGCGAAGCGCGGTTTTTGGTACTCCCATATTGGTTGGATGCTTCGCGATTACAACAAGTCAAAAGAGAACGAGTACACGAACTGCCGTGATTTGAAACGAGACAAGATCGTTGCATGGCAGCACAAGTATTACGTTCCTTTGGCCATTGCCACTAATATCGGCTTCCCTCTTGCACTAGGTCTTATCTATGGTGACATCTGGGGAATGTTCTTGATCGTTGGTGCCGCTCGTCTGTTCTTGAGCCATCACACCACATTCTTCATCAATTCGCTGGCGCATGTTTGGGGTAAACAGACTTTCACCGATAAAAACACCGCTCGTGACAATGGCATCTTAGCCTTCTTCACTTTTGGTGAGGGTTATCATAACTTCCACCACATCTTTGAGAACGATTACCGAAATGGTGTGTACTGGTGGCATTACGACCCGACTAAATGGTTGATCAAATCATGCTCTTGGCTTGGGTTAACAACCAAACTTCGTACGACATCGACTTTCCGTATCGAAAAAGCGCGCGCAACTCAGTTGCTGAAAAAGGCAAAAGAAAAGTTAGAAACGAAACCGAATAGCCAATCGATTCGTGACCAACTTCAGCAGGAATTCGATGCACTCGTACACCACATGCAAGAATATTATGAAGCGCGAAAAGAAGTGCTTGGTGAGAAAACAGCAACCGTAGTGAAAAAGTACGAACGTTCCGTATCAAAGCTGAAATACGAACAAATTAAGGAAGAATTTGAACGTCAACAACGCAGTTGGAACCTCTTAGTGCGACGCTACGCATAACGTGTAGCTCGCGCTTCAATATAACGACGTCAAAACAAAAGCTCCGTTCATTCGGAGCTTTTTTGTTCAATCAAGCCCCTTTAACGTGATCTAGCTCGAACTATCGCTTTTCCCACTTTTTAATCATTTCGTACGATTTTTATTCGACAAATTGTTCATATTTTCGTTTCTTTAAAAACAACAAAACCAGTACATAACACCTGAAAAACGTAATTTAAACAATATAATCCAACGCAATTATTTATTAATCTATTATTTGTTTTAGATCATGCTAGCTCTAATTTAGTCTCGTGCCACAGGAAAGAATTCTGTAAATTCTCTGACATAAACTGAAACAGTTTCTTTCTTTTTTTCATAATATCTGGAGACAACCCTATGTTAGAGCTCTTAATTGGCTTGGTAGTGACCATTGCTGTGGGTTATTTCATTGTCAAAGGCTACAAAGCCGCTGGCGTGTTATTAACCGCAGGTATTAGTTTGCTTCTTATGACTGGTCTACTTGGCCATGACGTTCTGCCATCAAAAGTAACCTCAACGGGTAATATGGTGACGGACGCACTAGAGTACGTAAAATACATGCTTCAATACCGTGGCGGCGGCCTTGGTATGCAAATCATGCTACTTTGTGGCTTCGCGTCTTACATGACCCACATCGGCGCAAACAATGTAGTAGTAAAACAGTTCTCTAAACCGCTTTCTGTTATCAAGTCTCCATACGTCCTTTTGGTAGCGGCTTACATCGTTGCATGTTTGATGTCTCTTGCAGTGAGTTCAGCAACAGGTCTAGGCGTGCTATTAATGGCTACCCTATTCCCAATGATGACAGCAATGGGTATCTCTCGCCCTGCTGCGGTGGCAGTGTGTGCTTCACCAGCGGCAATCATCCTTTCACCAACTTCTGGTGACGTGGTTATCGCGGCAGAAAAATCTGGCCTAGCGCTTGATGTGTTCGCGGTTCAAACCGTACTGCCTGTGTCTATTTGTGCAATCATCGTAATGGCTGCAGCGGCATTCTTCTGGAATAAATACCTAGATAAGAAAGACAACACGCCAATGGAAAAGATTGACGTATCTGAGATCAAAGCAGATGCGCCAGCGTTCTATGCAGTTCTTCCTTTCCTACCAATCATCGGTGTATTCCTATTCAACGGTCGCACAATTCCTGGTCTGACTCTAGACATCTACACTATCGTGGTAGGTTCTATCTTCTTGGGTGCTGTAATTCACTACGTCGTGAACAAGTTTGACGGTAAGAAGTCACTCGAAGATCTTGATTCTTGTTATGCGGGCATGGCAGATGCGTTTAAAGGCGTGGTAATGCTGTTGGTTGCGGCGGGTGTGTTCGCGCAAGGTCTTATGTCAATTGGTGCTATCGATAACCTACTTCATCTTGCAGACAATGCAGGCGCTGGCGGTATCGCGCTAATGCTTATTCTAACCGGTCTAACTGTTGCTGCTGCGATTGCGACGGGTTCTGGTAACGCTCCATTCTACGCATTCGTAGAGCTTGCTCCTTCACTGGCTGCGAAGATGGGTCTTAACCCTGCGTTCCTAATCATCCCAATGCTACAAGCATCTAACCTAGGCCGTACTATCTCGCCAGTATCTGGTGTAATCGTTGCGACTTCTGGTATGGCAAACATCAGTCCGTTCGAAGTAGTAAAACGTACATCAGTGCCAGTTCTGGCAGGTCTGATTACTGTAATCATCGGTACTATGGTGCTTGTACCAATGACGGCATAAACTGCGGTTACATCGCGTCAATCAACAAAGGCTCGGCTTCTATGTCGAGCCTTTTTTATTCTACGACTCTTCTCTTACGCCCTTCTCTTCTTCATTCATCAGTCCTTCGTTTTATTAGGTAGTGCGTTTTATTAAGCAATGCGTTCCATATTTTCAAAGTGCTCCACATTCTCAGCAGTCTGATTTGCTTACTATCTCAACAGCTTATATAAAAATCTCATACATTCACAAAATGGAACTTACTATGACTTCACTTATTGTTTTTATCGTCATCATTTTGCTTATCGCGGTGTTTGCGGTCAGCATTTACAACAAGCTAGTGACGCTACGTAATCGCTTTAAAAACAGCTTTGCTCAGATTGAAGTACAGCTGAAACGACGTTACGACTTGATCCCAAACCTTGTTAGCATCGCAAAAGGCTATATGGAACATGAGAAAGAAACGTTTGAGCGAGTGATTCAAGCTAGAAACCAAGCAATCTCTGGTTTAAAAGCAGCCAGTAACGCACCAGACAGCGACGCAGCCATCAGTCAATTAGCACAAGCAGAAGGCATGCTACAAAATGCGCTAGGTAAGTTAAATGTGGTTGTAGAAGCGTACCCAGAACTGAAAGCCAACGAAACCATGAGCCAACTGCAAGAAGAGTTAACTAGCACAGAGAACAAAGTCGCTTTTGCTCGCCAAGCCTTTAATGATGCAGTCACCAGCTACAACACCTACAAGCAAACTTTCCCACCAGTCTTGTTTGCCAATATGTTTGGTTTCCAAGACGGCAAGTTGTTGGAATTTGCAGATACTGAAGCCATCCAAGAAGCACCTAAGGTTGAGTTCTAATGAATTTCTTTGACCATCAAGATACCGCGCGACAACGCACCGGGCTTTTGGTGTTTCTGTTTTCCTTAGCGGTATTTGTCATTACGGGTTTGGTCAGCGTCCTATCGATTGGTATTTACTATGGGGTGACGGGTGAGCCATTTGATCAAAACACGGCCATTAGCTATGTCTTACTGTGCTTTGCGGGTGTCGTGTTGATCGTAGCAATAAGTTCGATGATTCGCCTATCTGACTTATCTTCGAACGGTGGCCGAGGCGTTGCAGAAAGCATTGGTGGTAAGCTGATTTCCTCCAACACGATAGACGCCAAACACAGGCGACTGCTTAACGTGGTAGAAGAAATGGCGATCGCGTCAGGGATTCCCGTTCCTCCTGTTTATGTGATGCAAGAAGAACGAGGCATCAACGCGTTTGCTGCAGGTATGAGTATTGATGATGCTGTAATCGGTGTTACACAAGGCGCACTAGACACCTTCACACGTGATGAATTACAAGGCGTGATTGCTCATGAGTTTAGCCACATCTTAAACGGTGACATGCGCCTGAACACACGTTTAATCGGGGTACTCTTCGGCATCACTTGCATTGCCCATTTCGGTCATCTGGTGTTAGACAACACACACCACACCAGTCGCGTCTCAAGAAGCTCTTCCGATTCAGATAAAGGCTTTGCCGTCATTATGTTGATAGCGATTGTCTGCTTGATTCTAGGCTGGGTTGGCACTTTGTTTGGTTCAATGATCAAAGCGGCAATCTCAAGACAAAGGGAGTTCTTAGCCGATGCGAGTGCGGTTCAGTTTACCCGTAACGATCAAGGCATCGCTGGCGCTTTAAAAAAGATAGGTGGTTGCAACGCTGGGTCTTATCTTAACGCCAAAGCAAGCAGCCAAATGAGCCATATGATGTTTGGTCAGAGCAACTTATCTGGCTTTACTGGTTTATTTGCTACTCACCCACCACTTGAAGAAAGGATTCGCCGGATTGAGCCTAATTGGGATGGCAGCTTTTTGAGTAAAAGTCGTAGCCAAGGAGCAACTTTCGGTAATGAACAAGTCAGTGGATTTGCGTCGGATGCCGACTTTAGTACCCAAGACTTAAGTACCCAGAACGTTGAGCCACAGAGTGTCGCGCCAACTTCCTCAGAGTTAAGTGAGACAGGGAAACAGCTCATTAGCCAATTGCCACAAGACTTGGTCGACATAGCACGTGAGCCTTATAGCGCTCGTTTTATTGCATTGCTGCTGATCTTTGATGGCAGCGATTTGCAACGTGAGATGATCAAAGGTCATATTCCAATGGTGTCGCACGCAAAGCTATTACCTTGGTTAGATTACGAATTACCAACGCATTTACGCCTTCCTCTTTTGGAGCTAGCGATCCCTGCCCTAAAAGCACTCAGTGAAGGCCAAAAGAACCGGCTGTGTGAAGTGCTGCGTGAATTATCACAAACTGACAATCATTACTCTCTCGGTGAGTGGTGCGTCATTAATTTACTTGAGAAGCAGCTCATCGCACCTTTTGGATTTACTCGCCAGAACAAAACCCTTAAGCAATTGGAAGAAAGTGTACATTGGTTACTGAGGGAGCTCGCTTGGGTCAGTCACTCAGAGCCACAAGCGGCGCAACTTGCATTTAATTCAGCCCTAACATCTTTAGGTTTCGCGGAAGTAACGTTAGAGCCTGCAAACAAGAATTGGCGCTTGAGCCGCGCTGCATTAGAGCTGTTGTTGCAACTGAAACCGGTTCAACGACGTCAGTTCGTTAAAGCATGCCGCTTGGCCATTGAATCGGATGGGAAGATCACCGTTGCAGAGGGCGAATTGTATCGAGTGATAGCATGCTTTTTGGAAGTACCAGAGCCTCCGCTGACTGTGACGCTTTAAACACAGAAAGCAAAACGCCAGCGATAATCGCTGGCGTTTTTGTGTTCATCAATTGATTACTTTGATTAAGCGGCTTTGAAGCGCTCAGGAATCTTGGTGATGCTTTGACGGTAGCTGAACCATAGGTAGGTTACTGCTAGTGAGAAGAACAAGTAAGACAAAGCAAATACGATTGGAGACGTAATCAGCTCAGCTGACATACCCCACATCACACCGACCACAGTAATCGTCAATTTAGACAACATGCCACAGATCAGTAAGAACAAAGCAAGCTGTGGGAAACGCGAACTACGGAATGCGAAGAAGTAGCAGCTACCTACTGCAAGCGATGCAATAGAAAGACCTAGCATGAATGAATGGATGTGATCTGCTGATGCGACACCTGCAGAAACAGAAGCCATAAGTAATAGGAACAATTTCATAAGTCACCTCACTACAAGTAGAGAAAAGCATCCTTTCATTAATGAAAACTCATTTTGCGCCCTATTTTGCTTATCTATTTAGCAATTACAAGCACATTTTTTGCTCGCTTTGTGTTCAACCCTCCCTTTTGAATCTAGTTATTACAAGCGGTTAACATTCTCGAATTTATAAACCCTTTAGATCCTGCACTTACAAAAAGCAGTCTCTATTTTGGCCATTTTTGTTACAGAGCATTAACACTTAAACATTTTGAAACTTTTTGCTTAAACTGTGAGCCAAACACCCATGTTCGAGCTATCAACCTTGTTTCACTTAGGATCTCACTACCAAACCAAAGCTTCTTTACGTTAGATCAACATTTTCTTCATATATAAAACGCTCTCATTACAATCATTTTTAATGTTTCAAATTATTTTTAGCCACTGGGGTAAAAAGAGATTCCAATCACACATTTATTGGTTATAATCCGCGCTCATTACGTTATGTGTTGAAAAACGCAAACTTATTTTGAGTAAACCCTATCTTTAAACCGACCCCTCTTTGCTATCTGCCAAGAGGTATTACTGAGAACAAAAATGAGCAAGATTGATAAAGCTATGCGCATCCTGTTAGCAGGATTCTGTATCAACCTTTGTCTTGGCATCCTGTATGCTTGGAGTGTATTCAACAAAGCACTAGTGACTGAGTCAGGCTGGAGCGCAGCAGAAGCATCTGCACCTTACGCGACTGCAACTATTACTTTCTCTATCTGTCTTCTTGTTGCAGGTATTCTTCAAGACCGTATGGGTCCACGTTTGATCCTAATCCTAGGTACTGTTCTAACAGGTCTAGGCATGATCGCGTCTGGTTTTGTTAACTCACCACTAATGCTGAACATCACTTTCGGTGTAATCACTGGTGCAGGTATCGGTTTTGGTTACGCGTGTCTTTCTCCTTCAGCAATGAAGTGGTTCCACGCATCTAAGAAAGGTATGGTTAACGGCATCATCGCAGCAGGTTTTGGTCTAGCAGCTATCTACCTGGCTCCTGTGACTTCTGCACTGATCGACAGCATGGGCATCCAAACGAGCTTCCTAGTTCTTGGTGTTGGTATCCTTGCTATCGCTGTTCCTCTAGCAGCAACAATCAACAACCCACCAGCGGACTACACGCCAGCTGAACCTAAAGTAAAAGAAGGTCAAGCACCTAAGGTTGTGAAGAAATCTGACGACCTAACTTGGAAAGCAATGCTTAAAACGCCACAGTTCTACTCTCTATGGATCATGTACGCGTTTGCAGCTTCTGTTGGTCTTATGATCATCGGTAACATCACAACTATCGCAAGCGTTCAAGCGAACCTACCAAACGCGGTTTACCTAGCGTCTATCCTTGCGGTCTTTAACTCAGGCGGTCGTGTAGCGGCAGGTATGCTTGCAGACAAGATCGGTGGCGTGCGTACTCTTCTTCTAGCGTTCGTTCTACAGGGCATCAACATGGTTCTGTTCGCAACGTTCAAAACTGAGTTCACGCTAATCATCGGTACAGCAATCGCAGCAGTAGGTTACGGTACGCTTCTAGCAGTATTCCCTACTCTAACGGCTGAATTCTACGGTCTGAAGAACTACGGTACTAACTACGGCGTGCTTTACACAGCATGGGGTATCGGTGGTGCAATCGGTGCAGCTGTTGTTGGTTTCTCAATGACTAACGGTGACGGCTACGGTCTTGCTTACACTATCTCAGCAGTAATGATGGCAGTGTGTATCGTACTAGCGTTCATCACTAAACCACTGACTGAAGCGAAAGTAGCACAACTGAAAAACGCTTAATCGACAGTCCAGTTCTATTTATCTAATAGATCTGCAGAAATTGATTCGAAAAAGGCTTAACCTATGGGTTAAGCCTTTTTTATTGTTAGTTGGTTATGGAAAACACCGTCGAACTCGCGCCAGATTACTATCTCGATAACTTCTTCAAGCTCACACAGCACGCTACCGAGTGGTACAGCGACTTACTTAGTGCAGGTGAACATCAATGGCTGTCCGCGTTTGGTTGCTTAAACAAGCCTGCACAGTGCCTTCTCGTACGTCTTTACAGCCGCAAAGGGTGTTGGTTTCGCAGCGACAAACTCAACTATCAAGAAATCGAGAATATCCAGTCGGCTTTGGACGAATTGGCAGCTCATGATTTTGTCTCGCTCTCCCCTGACCTAACAACGCAAGAGTTAGCAGCGAATCTACTAACCAAACCAGAGATCGTCACACTCTATCCTGAGCATCCTAAATCCCTCAAGAAAGAAGCGTTAGTGGCATGCCTAAGTGAAGAGCGTTTCGAGCTATTTGAGGCTCTGGATTTCATGGTGATTAAGCTTAACTCCGCACACATGATTGATGTTTTGCTGACACTGTTTTTTGCTAATACCCATCAAGACCTCAGCCAGTTCGTGCTTGATGACTTAGGCTTACACCAGTTCGAACAATACCAGTTAAGTAAAGCGCGTCGATTCTTCGAGAGTAGAGAGCAAATCGATCGGCTTATTGAACTCAGCCAACTCTCCAACCTTTATTGGCAATGCGACAGAAAACAAAAAGCGAACCTCGATATGCTTATCGAAGCAATGCCAGAAAAGGTTGAACATCGCTACGTCGACCGTAAACGCGAGCACATGATTAACGACATTGCCCGTGATTACGAACGCATAAACGAACTTGAGATTGCAATTGCGTTGTTTGAAACAACGACACTCGCGCCAAGCAGAGAGCGTCGTGCTCGCATATACGACAAGCTAGAACAAAACGAATTATTTAGTGACATTGTCACTGATATGCTTACCCACCCTATTGATGTCTCTGAGTTTGAGGTGGCACAGAAGCTCGAACAACGCGTTAAACGTAAACAAGGCTTGAAAGTCCCGAGAGCCACCAAGCCAAAATGCAGCGAATACCACATCGAATTGGATCTATCTCAGCAACGTGTGGAGCTGGCAACCAAAGCGCATTTCGAAAGTTTAGGTTGGACCGTCTTCTATTCCGAGAATACCCTGCTCAACAGCTTGTTAGGTTTAACCTTGTGGGATGCGATTTTTGCACCGATAGAAGGCGCATTCATTAACGCTTATCAACATCGACCCTTGGATTTGTATCACGCCGATTTTGTCGATAAAAGAAAGCAGCTTATCGACAATGCACTTGGGCAAGTTCAACAAGGGAATAAACCGGCGTTGTTTGATACATACAGAGATAAAGTTGGGATCAGTAATCCCTTCGTCAGTTGGGCATATGTGAACGAAGAGCTGATATCTCTAGCTCTTGAACACATCCCTAATGACCTGTTGGTCGAACTGTTTAACGTACAGTTAAGCGACTTAAAACTCTATCGAAACGGTATGCCGGATTTGATTGCTTTTAAAGATGGGAAGTTTGAATGGATAGAAGTGAAAGGTCCAGGCGATAAACTCCAAGATAACCAATGGCGTTGGATCAAGGAGTTCAATCGCCTCAATGTGCCGTTCTCAGTCTGTTATGTAACAGCACAAGCTTAGGAAAAGAGCCAAATAGCCTTAGCTGCTTACTTTGGCGTTCTTCTGACCTTTCTTCTCTTTCAATTGATCAATCACGTAGCTTGGTGCGACTTTCTCTAGTTCGCCCAAGCACTCATCTGTTTTCGGGTTGTCGTAACGAACATAGATGTCGCAAACCGCATAAAGTTGCTCTGGCGCACCAGAGATCAAATATGCTTGCTCAAAAGACTTCACCGATTTGTCTAGGTTGTAGTCTTCTTGCAGTACGCCATTTAGATACCAGTAGTAGCTGTTATCTTTCGCCATGTTGGCCGCTTTTTCGATTTCTGTCGCTGCATTCTTCTTCTCATCCAAACGTACTAGTGTCAGCGCTTTCGAATAGTGCAAAGACGCATTGTCAGGATGAAGTTTGATCGCAGAATCCAACGTCTTGACCGCATCAGCATCGCGTTGCTGCGCTCGGTAGTTGTCGGCCAAGCTTAGCCAGATTTGTGGATTTTCAGGCTGATTGGTCACCAAAGCTTGATAGATTTTATCCGCTTTATCCCATTCATGGTGCCAACGATAAACATCCGCTAACAGCAGTTTGGAGCCGTCGTCTTTCTTGTGCTCTAAGTAGCTGATCAGTTCAGCAACCGGCGCTTCCAGCGTTTGCTGTTGCTCGCTGCTCACGTTGGAAAAGTCACGCACTAAGTTGGTCGCAGCAGTAATACGGACCATGGCCTCTGGATCACTCAACAGTGGCTCAATCATGCGCCAGCGATGTTCAATCGTGTAAGGTTCTGCTCCCACAATCGCGGCCTCACGAACCGCTGGGTCTTGGTCTTGAAGACTGCGTGCAACTGCCACCAGCGCGTTTTGACTTGGATATTTTGCCAACTCATGCAACGCTTCAATGCGCTTTTCTACTGGTTGTTTCACGTCTTGTGCTTGATAAGACCACTTCGCAACCACTTGCTGTGGCGACATCTGTGCTGAATGGGTTTCCTCAGCACTTGTCACGCTCGCAGAAGAAACTTGGTCCGGTGCCAGCAAGGTCTCATCCTGCGCTGCAACAGATTGGCTTACGGTGACGCCTAGAGCGATGGCTATTAACGTTTTTGAGAATGTCATATCAATCCCCTTAAAATTTGGTTTCGAATACAGGACGCTTCGCCGCTTGTTGGCGTAACACTGCATCACTGTATTTGCCATGTGCCACAGGGTTACCCGTTGCACGAAGAATGTATGCCATTGCCTTATCAGCATGAGAGAAGAACTTTTTCCAACCTGCACACAGGTAGTTCAACCCAGGTTCACCGTCTTTGGTGCGAATGAAACGGTTTTTCGGACACTCGCCGTAGCAAGCAAATTGGTAATCACACTGTTGGCACTGCTTGGTTAGCGAGCGAGTCTTGGCAAAGCCAAACTTTTGTTGCTCAGGACCATACGCCAAGGTGTCTAACTTTTCGTGGTGGATGTTGCCAATCTTGTATTCTGGATAAACGTAGTGGTCACAAGCGAAAACATCACCGTTTGGTTCCATTGCCAAGCCTTTGCCACAAATCTCACCTAGCGTACAAAGTGGGTTTTTACGCCCCATCCAAGTCTCTACACTTGCTTCAAAGTACTGAACAAACACCTTGCCAATGTCGTGTTGAATCCACTCATCAAAAATCGCGATAAGAAAGTTACCCCACGCCTCGTCTGCCACACACCATGGCTCAACCACAGAGTCTTTGTGACCAGGAATAAGACGCTTGTCGCCTTGTTTCAGCTGCTCTTGCGGCTCCCATGTTTGGGGTGCGGTAGTACGGAACGTTTTCTGTTCTACGATGGGAATAAACTGCATTTGCGGAGAACGCACTTCATCACGTAGGAATCGGTACACCTCAAGAGGATTACGGCTGGTTAGATTGTTTACACAAGTTAGCGTTGCGAACTTCACTTCGTGTTTGTGCAGCAGTTCAACAGCCTTCATCACTTGGTTAAACGTGCCACGTCCTGCGCGGTTGGTTCGGTAAGCGTTGTGCATCATTTCTGGCCCGTCGATACTCAAACCGACCAAAAAGTTATTTGCTTTTAGAAATGCACACCAATCGTCGTTGAGCAACGTGCCATTGGTTTGTAAATCGTTAGAAATGACCACGCCTTCAGGCTTGTACTTAGATTGAAACTCAACAATCTTTTTAAAGTAATCCAAGCCCAACATCGTTGGTTCACCACCCTGCCAAGAGAAGATGATTTCCGGCGTGTTCTGTCCTTCAATATACTGACGAATGTAGGTTTCTAACGTCTCTTCATCCATCACAGGCGTGCAGCCTTTTTTGTACTCAAGTAAGTCCTGTTTGCTGAGGTAATAGCAGTAAGTGCAATCAATGTTACAAGCCGCCCCAATGGGCTTTGCCATGACATGTAAACGCTTAGAGGCTTTACCGTTGAACTGAGGACCTTGAGTAATGTGCATACGTCACCTTTTTCGTTATGAAATGCAGCTGAGAACGCTCATAAGCGTGCCATTCTCACCTTGATGACCTAATCATAAATCCCATTAATACAAGAGGCTTGTTATACCGTTTATAACCTTTTTTCATAGCGTTTATTGCTAATATTTATCGTGACTTTTTTGGCGAGAAACTATTGATGAAATCATTTAAAAGCAAATCGTTAGCCGCACTTTCCATTCTATCATTCAGCGTATTAATGAGTGGTTGTGCGACTCAATCACCGCACCCTATCGCGCTCAACATTGATCAAGACATGGTGTTGGTTGAAGGCGGTTCATTTGTCATGGGATCGGACAGCGACTCCGCCAAGAAGGCAGAAACCCCAGCACGCGAAGTAAAGGTAGACGGCTTTTACATTTCCAAATTTGAGGTCACTCAAGAGTTGTTTGAATCTGTCATGGGTTCTTCAATGAGTTACTTCCAAGGTGCAGACATCCCGGTTAACAACTTGAGCTGGCAGCAGGCGAATTACTTCATCGAGAAATTGAACGAGCTGACCGGTGAAAACTACCGCTTACCGACAGAAGCGGAATGGGAGTTTGCCGCAAAAGGTGGTAACAAGAGCCAAGGTTTCACTTACGCAGGTTCAAACAACATTGCTGATGTGGCGTGGTATGCCGACAACTCCAAAAACCAAGCTCACCCCGTTGGTCAAAAGCAGCCTAATGAACTTGGTCTGTATGACATGACAGGTAACGTTGGTGAGTTCGTGATCGACGCGTATGACGATACTTTCTACCGTTATGGCCCAATCGAGAACCCAAACAACGCTAAAGATGAAAAAGCCGGCCTAGCACACAAGTCTGTCAGAGGCGGTAGCTTTGCCTATGATTCTGATGAATCAGAGAATTTCCGTCGAGATTTCGCAAGCCAGTCTATAATTATGTCGGACATGGGACTTCGCCTTGCTAAAGATGCTGATTAAGCACGATTACGCATGAGAAGCGACGTTACTGCCCCTTTGCGCATTCTTACCAATTAACACGTCTCTTGGTTAGGGAAATGGTTAGGGAAAGAGGCTAAATCCACGTTGTTCTCATTTACATTTCACCTCAAATGTATACAAACAATACATTCAAACTTAGGTAAATAATAATATGAAGAAACACATCTGTGCCCTTGCAGTCTTATCTGGTTTATCGTTCTCAGCGATGGCTTTAGATTGCGACCCAAGCTTGCTGCCTTCTTGGAAAGATGGAGCGAGTAAGACCGCCATCGTAAACTACGTTGACCAATCTTTGGATACCACAAAATCGACATTCATCCCTGAGCAAGATCGTATTGCCGTGTTCGATAACGACGGTACGTTATGGTCAGAGAAGCCTTTCTACTTCCAACTGGCTTATGCGCTAGACGAAGTAAAAATCATGGCAAAAGACCACCCAGAATGGAAGACGCAAGAGCCGTTCAAATCAGTATTGAACGATGATATCGAAGGCGTTTTTAAGGGCGGTGAAAAAGCACTGCTTGAGATCGTTAAAGTCACGCACAGCGATATGACGGTTGAAGAATATCAAGAGAAGGTCGCACAGTGGCTGAAAGCTGCAAAAGATCCACGTTTTGGTAAGGCGTATACCGAACTGACTTACAAGCCAATGCGTGAAATGGTGACCTATCTGCAAGAGCATGGCTTTAAGACCTACATTGTCTCTGGTGGCGGCGTGGACTTTATGCGTGTTTGGGCACCAGAAGTGTATGGCATTCCTGAAGAACAAATCATTGGTAGCGCGCTAAAATACAAGTACGACTACAACGACGGTAAACCAACCGTGACTAAGTTAGGTGAAATCCTAACGATTGATGACAAAGCCGGTAAAGTGGAAAACATTCAACACATCATCGGTAAGAAACCTGTTCTCGCAATTGGTAACTCAGACGGTGACCACGCGATGATGCAGTGGGCAACCAGTCAGCCAAACTCGATGGCGATGATCGTTCACCACACCGATGAAGATCGAGAGTGGAAATACGACCGTAAATCCAGCGTCGGCCACTTAGATAAAGCGATGGATGAAGCCAACCAACGCGATAACTGGCATCTTATCGACATGAAAAACGAATGGTGCACCGTCTACTAACACCATTACGACTTCTTTAAAAGCTCCCCTTTTGGGGAGTTTTTTTATTCATTTTCAATCGTTAGCCTTTTCTTCACGATCACTTCACGACTCTTCACACACAATGCCTCCCATCAAAACGAAGAGGTAAAAACAGAATGAAAAGAACAGTCCTGACGATTCTAGCAGCAAGCTCATTTTCGGTAGCAGCAGCGCCTTATGTGGGTTTGGAGTATGGATTCGGCACCACCGACCACGATTTTGAAACATCTTTTGACGCTGACGGTGTGAATCTAAACCCTGAATTGGAAGACGGTATTTTTGGTGGCTTTGTTGGCTACTCTATCAACGACTCTTGGGCGGTAGAACTGGGTTACAACCAATTTGAACTAGAAGATAGCCGTTCAAAAAACCTAGGCATCCAGAATATTGATGGAAAAGATTACCACCGCGAAATGGAATGGGATTCATCCATCAAGGCAAAACAAATCACCCTTGCGCCTGTGTTTAGCTACGCATTAAACGACAAATGGACCACCAAAGTAAAAGCGGGTCTGAGCTACACACAATACGAATCGAAAGCCGGTAAGTACGAAGAGCACGAGCTGGTTTCAAATGACGATGTGGAAATGAGCAAAACACTTTTCCACAGCACAGAAAAGAATAACGAGTTGGGTGCCGTGTTCTCTGTTGGTGCGGAATACAAAATCTTCCCTCAATTGACCATCGGCGCAAACGCGAAGTACCAACTTGATAGCTACGCAAACACAGCATCAATCAACGTAGGTTCTACTTACTATTTCTAAATTAGGAAGCCATTAGCATGAAAAAACTGATTCTTGCGTCAATGCTCGCCCTACTTTCAGGCTCAGCATTGGCTGCCTTTACCGGTCCTGAAACCGCTGCAATCAATACCGTCAAAGAAGCACAAAAAGCGGCTGATGACAGCTATGTGTTGTTAACGGGTAACATTGTGCAAGCGTTGGGCAATGAGACTTACCTATTTAAAGACAACACGGGTGAAATCCAAGTCGAGATCGACAACGAAGACTGGATGGGACAAGACGTGTCGCCAAAAGATCAAGTTGCTATCCGTGGTGAAGTGGATTCGGAATGGACTAAAACTCAAATTGAAGTCGATACCATTCAGAAACTTTAAGCACTAGCGATTATCCCTTGTTTCAATTAAGCAAAAGCCACCGTCAGCGGTGGCTTTTCGTTTTTCTAGTGAACACTCAAGCAAGGGCAATGTGGTGGAAGCACCAAGCGAATGCTTCGTGGTTTGACATCAAATCGAATCTTATTAGAACGGTAAGGCTCGCCGTCTAAGTTCAATGGTAGCGTTTTAGGAAAATCAATCTCCAACCAACTCGCCTGAGTATGCTTAACAAACTGCCCAGTCTCAGTTGGATTTTGAATTTCATCAATTACTTGAGGTAGCTCATGGGGCAAGAATGGATGCACCAAAGTAATGTCCATTAAACCATCATCAATAAGTGCGTTTGGCGCGAGCTCTTGTCCGCCACCAGCTAAACGACTATTACAAAACGCGCCAACGAGAATTTCTCCCTGATAGCTGCCCTGTTCTATCGTCAACGAGCCATCATAAGGTTTAAAGCCTAACGCTTTTACTAGTCCTGTTAATGTGTAAGCGCCACCACCTAAAAAGTTCTTCAGCTCTACGGGCGTCTCTGCGGTAATCTCTGCACCAAAGCCTGCTGCTGCAATGTTCATAAAATAACGGTCGTTGGCTTGAACGCTATCTACCGCAACGGCGTCACCATTAACCGCAAGCTCAATGGACTCTCGAATCGTAGTTGGGATTTTGGTTGCAGTCGCAAAATCATTCGCCGTCCCCATTGGTATAATGGCCAATTCAGGCCGAGCATTCGCGTCAATCTGGTTGAGCGCTGTGACTGCTTCGTTGACAGTCCCATCACCACCCGCGACAACAATACGTCTAATGCCTTCATTGACCGCTTCTTTAACTAAGCGCCCCATGTCTGCAGATTCCCAAGTCACACGAACTTGCAAATCTACCCCCTGCTCTCGTATTCGCATGATCTCATTACGGAGTTCAGGGGTTCCGGCTTTCTTACCGTTTAGAATGGCACGTATTGTCTTCATGCTCGCTCCTCGTTATCGAATCGTTTTACCCGCTTGTTTTAGCTGAGCTCTTAACCATTGATGCGCGCTTTCATTACTGCGGCTAGAGTGCCAGATCGCACAAAGGTCATGCACACTGTCATTGAAAGGCAACGGCACGGCTTTAATGTCATAGGTTTTTGAGAAGTGTTCGATGGTCGACAGTGGCAACATACCGATGTATTCACTGCCGTTGATCACTGGCAACATTTCCATTGCACCCGCCGCACGATACACAATGTTGCGACTCGCCAAGTCTTCAATGTCTTCACCCGTTAACAAACTATTGCGAGCGTGCCAACGAGATACAACAACGTGTTCTTCCGCCAAAAATTGCTCAACCGAACAGGAATCTTGAATGCGCGGGTGCTCAGAGCTGCATACCACCATCAATCGCTCAGAAAAGATAGGGTCCATTTTTAGTACCGTTCGCCCACGCGGCGGCAAATCAATGATCAAATCGTATCTTTGTAAACGTAAGTCGCTTTCGTAATCTTCGGTAAACAGCGGATGCACTTCTAACCCGATATTAGGGGCTTGCTCGCGGATCTGACGCATCAGTTGTGGCATCAACTCATAGCTCGCGACAGATACACAGGCGATCGAAAAAATGCGGTTAGAAACTTTAGGATCGAAACTGCTAGAAGCGGAAAGCGTAGAGGTGAAGTTTTTTAACGCAGCAACCATGGCGGGATAGATATCCATCGCAAAGCTGGTTGGCTCTACACCAGAAGTACTTCGGTGGAAAAGTGGTTCATCGTAGATATCACGCAGGCGAGCCAGTGCTTTGCTCACCGCAGGTTGGCTGATATCAAGACGAGCAGCGGCCTTAGACAGGTTCTGCTCTTCGTAAATCGCCACAAAAATTGGGATAAGGTTTAAATCGGTGCTCTTCATTTTGCAAACATAAAACAGGACATGGTCTTATTTTAGCTAACAGTATGATAGTTAACGACTCAGAACACCGGATTTGAGCGTCTATGCATGTTTTCGCGAGTTTTAACCCTACATTGACGAAGAATATTCTGAAAATCGCTCAGGATTTTCCTAGGTAAGGGGTTAAAAAGGCACTCACCTCTTCGCCACACAAACCAATTTCTACTTCTACGCCGCCTTCTTTTAGGATGTCGATACCACGACCAGCATTTCGAGGGTCAGGATCTAACATGGCAACCACCACTTTTTTGATGCCGCAAGTCACTAAGGTTTTTGCGCAAGCAGGTGTACGTCCAACAAACGAACACGGCTCTAGTGTTACGTACGCGGTCACGTCACTTAAATCGCCGCTGTAAGCTTTGAGAGCTTCAACTTCTGCATGATTGCCGCCAATCGCCTGTGTATGCCCCTCTGATACGATTTCACCGTCTTTTACCAGCACGCAACCGACAGGTGGGTTTGGTTGACAAGCAGGCAGCGCGTTGCGTGACACTTCCAACGCACGAAGCATAAATTGTTGGCTCATTTGGATCTGATACTCGTTATTCAAAATTTGGGTGATGGATTCTAACGCCAGCATGCTTTCCTCGCTATATAAAAGTGTTTGCAAAGCTCTTACGTTTGGCCTCTCCAAACAAATCAATCCCTGTCGGATATTCATAAAAAATAAAACGGGGCGAACCGAAGTTGCCCCGTTGATTACCACTCTTCAGACCGCATTCCGAAAAAGTGACTAACGAATTCTCATCGTTAGTTCTACTGCACGAAGTTGCGCCAATGCCTTGTTCAACTCCATGTGTGCCTGTGCAAAGCTGATGTCGTCCACATGCGCGCGAATGTTTTCTTCCGCCGCTCTGCGAGCTTCTTCTGCCCTTGCTTTGTCGATGTCTTTACCATGAAGCGCAGTATCCGCTAGCACAGTAACCACATCAGGTTGGACTTCGACCAAACCACCAGAGACATACAGAATCTCTTCAGGCTTCGACAAGTCACCGGTAATACGAGCAACACCCGGCTTGATTTTACTGATCAGCGGTGAGTGACCAGGACGAATACCTAACTCACCATCCGCACCGGCTACCGCGATAGCGTGTGCCGGACCTGAGTAAAGTGTGCCCTCTGCACTTACCACATTCAGCTGAAACGTATTTTGTGAAACCGCTATGGCCATATTGCCTCCCGCGCTTTACAGTTTTTTCGCTTTTTCAAGCACTTCGTCGATGTTGCCGCAGTACATAAATGCCTGCTCTGGGATGTCATCGTACTGACCATCAAGCAGCGCTTTAAAGCCTGCAATGGTGTCTTTCAGTGGAACGAATACACCCGGTTGACCCGTAAACACTTCAGCTACGTGGTAAGGCTGAGTTAGGAAACGTTCAACTTTACGAGCACGAGATACCAAGCGCTTATCTTCTTCAGAAAGTTCATCCATACCTAGGATGGCAATGATGTCTTTTAGCTCTTTGTAACGTTGCAGCGTTTGCTGAACTTTACGCGCTACATCGTAGTGCTCTTGACCAACCACTTGAGGATCAAGCTGACGTGATGTTGAATCCAATGGGTCAATCGCTGGGTACAGACCCAAAGCAGCGATGTTACGAGACAGAACGACAGTCGCATCCAAGTGCGCAAACGTAGTTGCTGGCGATGGGTCGGTCAAGTCATCCGCTGGTACGTAAACCGCTTGGATAGACGTGATAGAACCATTCTTAGTCGACGTGATACGCTCTTGAAGCACACCCATCTCTTCTGCCAGTGTTGGTTGGTAACCTACCGCAGATGGCATACGACCAAGCAACGCCGATACCTCAGTACCTGCCAATGTGTAACGGTAAATGTTATCCACGAACAACAGTACATCACGACCCTCATCACGGAAACGTTCTGCGATGGTCAAACCTGTTAGCGCAACACGTAGACGGTTACCCGGTGGCTCGTTCATCTGACCGTAAACCATGGCTACTTTGTCGAGAACGCCCGCTTCCTTCATTTCGTAGTAGAAGTCGTTACCCTCACGAGTACGTTCACCTACACCGGTAAATACCGACAAACCTGAGTGAGCTTTAGCAATGTTATTGATAAGCTCCATCATGTTTACCGTCTTACCTACACCCGCACCACCGAACAGACCGATCTTACCGCCCTTCGCGAACGGACAAATCAAGTCGATAACTTTAACGCCCGTTTCCAGTAGCGCAGTGCTGTTAGATTGCTCTTCGTAGCTTGGTGCATCACGGTGGATCTCGTAAGACACTTGCTCACCGATTGGACCACATTCATCGATTGGATGACCCAACACGTTCATGATACGACCTAGGGTTTCTTCACCCACAGGTACCGTGATTGGGTTGCCCGTAGATTCCACTTCTAGGCCACGTTTAAGGCCATCCGAAGAACCCATTGCGATACAGCGAACCACACCGCCGCCCAACTGTTGCTGAACTTCCAGCATCAGTGAGCCATCGCTGCCATCGTTGATTTTCAGTGCATCGTAAACTTTCGGGCCTTTGCCTTGTTCGAACTCGACGTCGACCACCGCACCGATGACTTTGACGATTTTGCCAATACTCATAATTTAAACCTCAAATTCTCTCTCTAAACCGCTTGTGCGCCGGATACAATTTCACTCAACTCTTGAGTAATCGCCGCTTGACGCGCTTTGTTGTAAACCAGTTGTAGGTCTTCAATCAGTTGCGCTGCGTTATCAGTCGCGGCAGACATTGCCATCATCCGCGCGGCTTGTTCACAAGCGATACTCTCAACCACACCCTGATAAACCAGTGATTCCACATAGCGTTGAATCAGGTGGTTGAGAATGTCTTGAGGAGACTGCTCGTAGAGGTAATCCCAACGAGCCTCTTTATCACGTGAAATGTCTTCTTTCGGGAACGGCAGCATTTGCAATACCGTTGGTTTTTGCACCATGGTGTTTACAAACTGGTTGTAAACAAGGAACAAGCGGTCGATTTTGCCTTCGGAGTAGTGCTCCATCATGGCGTTAACCGCACCCAGCATATCTTCCAGTTTTGGTGCATCACCAAGGCCAGAAGTCTGTGCCATTACTTTCCCGAGGGACTGGAAAAAGCTGATTGCTTTCGAACCAATGAGCGTCGTATCTACTTCAACGCCCTTCTCTTGCCAGTCCTGCATTTCTGCCAATACTTTTTTGAACAAGTTACTGTTCAGGCCACCACACAAACCTCGATCGGATGAGATGATGATGTAAGCCACTCGCTTCACTTCACGTTCTTGAAGGAAAGGATGGCTGTACTCCAGCGTACCGGACGAGACGTGACCGATAACCTTACGCATGTTCTCTGCGTAAGGACGGGACGCCTGCATGTTCTCCTGCACTTTGCGCATCTTGCTGGCGGCGACCATTTGCATCGCACTCGTAATCTTTTGCGTGCTACTCACGCTAGCAATTTTGGTGCGAATCTCTTTGGTATTTGCCATAACGGACTCCTGTTAGTGGTCCTACGATTGCAGCGCAGTGAACTCTTTCAGCAAGCTGTGTAGCTCACTCTCGATCTCGTCGTTGTAATCACCGGATTGGTTGATCTTGTCCAGTAGCGGCTGCGCGTTTGTACGACCAAATGCCATCAACTCTTCTTCAAAACGAGAGATTTGGTTTAATGCCACATCAGTGAGGTAACCTTTCTCTGCTGCAAAGATCGCCAGTGCTTGCTCAGCAACCGTCATTGGTGCGTACTGTTTCTGCTTCATGAGTTCCGTTACTTTCTCACCGTGATCAAGCTGACGACGTGTCGCTTCATCTAGGTCAGAAGAGAACTGAGCAAATGCGGCCAATTCACGGTATTGCGCCAACGCAGTACGAATACCACCAGACAGTTTCTTGATCACTTTGGTTTGCGCTGCACCACCTACACGAGATACCGAGATACCTGGGTCAACCGCTGGACGTAAGCCTGAGTTGAATAGCTGAGTTTGTAGGAAGATTTGACCATCGGTAATCGAGATTACGTTGGTTGGTACGAACGCCGATACGTCACCCGCTTGGGTTTCGATGATTGGCAGTGCGGTTAGAGAACCTGTTTTGCCTTTTACTTCACCGTTAGTGAATCGCTCAACGTATTCTTCGTTAACACGAGCTGCACGTTCTAGAAGACGTGAGTGGAGGTAGAAAACATCACCCGGGAAGGCTTCACGACCTGGTGGGCGTTTTAGAAGTAGTGAGATTTGACGGTAAGCCACCGCTTGTTTTGATAGATCATCATAGACAATCAGCGCATCTTCACCACGGTCACGGAAGTATTCGCCCATGGTACAACCTGCGTATGGCGCTAGGTATTGCAGCGCTGCCGCTTCTGATGCCGACGCAACCACAACGATGGTGTTTTCTAGTGCGCCGTGCTCTTCTAGCTTGCGAACCACGTTGGCAATGGTCGATGCTTTTTGACCAATTGCGACGTAAATACATTTAACGCCCAGTTCTTTTTGGTTGATGATGGCATCAATCGCCATCGCGGTTTTACCTGTCTGACGGTCACCGATGATCAACTCACGTTGACCACGACCGATTGGCACCATGGAGTCTACCGCTTTGTAACCGGTTTGGATTGGCTGGTCGACAGACTTACGGTCGATAACACCAGGGGCAATCACCTCAACTGGGTCCATACGGTCGAATGACACTGCGCCTTTACCATCGATTGGTTGACCTAGCGTGTTCACTACACGACCTAGCAAACCGTTACCGACTGGCACTTCAAGAATACGACCTGTGCCTTTTACCTTCATCCCTTCTGATAAGTCCGCATATGGACCCATCACAACGGCACCAACGGAATGACGCTCTAAGTTCAGTGCCAACGCAAAGCGGTTATCTGGCAGTTCTAGCATCTCGCCTTGCATAACATCTGCAAGACCGTGAATTGTGATGATGCCGTCACTCACAGAGACGATAGTACCTTCATTTCTCGCTTCACTTTCGAGGTTGAAGTTAACAATTCGCTCTCTGATTAATTCACTGATTTCATTTGAATTTAATTGCATTTCTATACCCCGTTACACATGTAGGTTGGTCGCCAATCGGCTTAGGTTGGTGAGGACACTGCCGTCATACACGGTCTGCCCTGCTGTGATCACCACACCACCTACAAGGGATGGATCCAGTTGTGTTTCTAGTGTGATGGCTTTACCGTATTTTTCGGTTAACGCTTGTTTAAGCCTTGCCATCTGTTCCTCATCCAGAGGTTCTGAAACACGCACTGTTACTGTCATGGTTCGTTCGTAATCCGCTTTCATCTCTTGGAACTGAACGTTTACTTCACTGAGCGCTTTTAGACGCTTGTTCTCTTCCATAATGCGAAGAAAATTCTCGAAGTTTTGATTCAACCATTCACCACCAGCATGAAGAATCAGATCCAACAATGGTTGTTCAGAACCGTCTTCATCAAGGTCATTCAAGACCAGAAGCGTGTTAGGTTGTTCCAAGACCACTTGGGTAATCGCAAACATTTGTTGCCAATCGTCCAAGCATTCTGCGTCGCGTGCGTAATCAAACGCCGCTTTTGCGTAGGGTTGAGCTACCACTGTCAATTCGGACATGTGCCCTCCTACATTTCGTTGATGAAGCGGTTCACCAAGTCGCGGTTAGCCGAGCTATCCAGATTGCGATTAATCAGCTTGCTGGCACTTTCAATCACCAGATCCGCCATTTCATCTTTCAGCTCTTGGCGAACTTTGCTGCGTTCGCTTTCCACTTCTGCTTTGCCTTCTGCGACAATGCGCGCTTTCTCTTGATTTGCCAGATCAACCGCTTCCGCAACCATCTGTTCTTGACGTTGCTTACCTTGGTTGATGATGGCTTGAGCTTTTGAGCGAGCTTCTGTCAGTAGCGCTTCACCATTCGCTTTTGCCAGTTCTAACTCTTGTGCTGCTTTTTCTGTTTGCTCAAGACCTTGGGCAATTTCAGCACGACGCTCATCAAGCAGTTTTACAAGTGGTGGCCAGACATATTTCATGCACAGCCAAACGAAAATCACGAAGGAGATCGCCTGACCAAACATTGAGGCATTTAAGTTCATAGCACCCTCTCTTCTATAACGTTATGAAAATTATTAATTCGAATTACGCTACAGCGAAGATGATGTACAAGCCGATACCAACACCGATCATTGGCACCGCGTCCACAAGACCCATCATGATGAAGAACTGAGTACGAAGCATTGGGGTCAAATCAGGTTGACGAGCCACACCTTCAAGGTATTTACCTGCAAGGTTACCGATACCTGCTGCGGCACCCGCTGCACCAAGACCGATCAGTAGTGCACCCGCCACGTAAAGAACTGCGCTAACGATATCCATAACAACTCCTAGAATTGAATTTTTTAATTAAGAAACAAGATTTTTGAAATTAATGCTCTTCAACAGCCATGCCGAGATAAACCACGGTCAGTACCATAAAAATAAATGCTTGAAGAACAACAATAAGAATGTGGAACAGTGCCCAAGGAACACTTAGTGCCCATTGCATCCACCACGGCATTAATGCAATTAGAATGAAGATCATTTCACCTGCATACATATTGCCAAACAATCGAAGACCTAAAGATATTGGTTTAGAAATTAACGTTACCAATTCAAGAACTAAGTTCACTGGATATAACAGCGGATGTGAAAATGGTTGAGTAGTTAACTCTTTAATAAAACCTTTCACGCCTTTGTTTTTAAACGTATAACCTAACACCAAAATAAATACGCCTAATGCCATCGACATCGTAATATTGACGTCGGCAGATGGTAAGTCACGGAAGTGTTCAACGCCTACAGCACGAGTAAGTGCAGGAATTAAATCAATCGGTAACAAATCCACGGCATTCATTAATAACACCCAAACAAATATTGTCAGTGCTAAAGGACCAATTAACTTGTCCTTGGCTTGAAATATTTCTTTTACGATGTCATCGACGAACTCAAATATTATCTCGATCAAACACTGGAATCGTCCTGGTACTCCTTTCGTTCCTTTCGTCACCGCATAACGGAATGAAAGGATGAAAACGAGCCCCGTCAGCCAGACCATGATCATGGAATCAAGGTTAATTCCAAACCAACCGTCGCCGGCGGTGAGAAAGGTCAGGTGGTGCTCAATATATTCATGAGCGGACTGGACAGTCTCCATTTATGCCTTCCTTTCGAAGCGGTCTCTGAACAGCGGCGTTAAGAAGTGACCAAACATCGTCACACAAAAGCCTATCAGGACCACGATGTTGCGAAGAGCCATAAATCGAAACGTCAAAACAAACATCACAATGGTGTAAATGACTTTGATATTTCGACTCAGATGCATGAGGTCACGCAAACTCTCTTCTGGTTTCACCCTAGATTTAATGGACGCGAATACCATGCCGAACAGAGATGGAAGAATCGCGATAAGCACCCCAGTAATCGCTGACTCAGCACTGAGAGAGCCGCTTCGCATGTACTCATACGCGATGAATACCAGACCCAAAGTTGCTTGAGCAATCAGAATCCTCTTGCCTGCCACCAATATTGGATCGTCGTGAATATTAGCTTCCATAAATCACCCTTTAAAATAATTTCGAATTAAACTTCTGATAATTAAACTTCACAAAATAAAGCTGCCTAGTGACGACGGATTATATTAAGATAAATTTAATACACAGAATTAAATTTAATCTGATAATTATTATTCACATATTTAAAAATCAAAACGGAATCACTCCGTATTTCCGCTTCCCCAGAAATATACACCGATAATTTTAATAATCTAAATCGAAAAACTTGCAAATTATCATTCCATTTTTGAAGTGTTATTTTATTTGAACAAACCAAAAATGAAATATACATTGATTAAGCCGTCTTTATCAGGGTTAAGACGAAAAGCTTGTCACATGGAAGTGACACTCCATCAGAAAGGAATTAAAATGATTTTAGGTTATATATTTTCAAATATAGCAGTTGTAAATATATAACCAATTAATAAACCTGTTTAATATCGCAATGAAATATCTTTTAAATAGAACCTTAAAAGATAAGAATTAAATATATTTAAAATATATTATTTCTTTACGTCAGTTGTAGCACGTCAAAATAGACATCCCATTTACTTATTGCGATTAAAAAGAATAAAAAAAGGACGCTGAATCAGCGTCCTTTTTCGTTTTTATTTCTTTTTACTTGTCTGCTTATCGAGTTGCGGCAAAGCCTTTGGTATCGCCCACTTGAGGCGTTTTGGCTTCAGCGCTTGTATCCCTTTCCAAAGCGCATTCATCAAGCTTGCATCCTCCTGCCCCTCTTGTAGGCGCTGTGAACGCTTCTGCCAAACGTCAGTGTCACTGGCTTTACTCATTTCAAGACCACCTGTGTTGCTTCTCAGCTGCTTATACAAGCTTGCTCGAGCAGCGCCCCATCGATTCGCTTTCACCATTCGTCTGAATACCAACCATGGCGGCGTAGGACGAGAACGATAATAACGGTGAATGCTCAAGGCGGCGATAACGAGAACAAATAGCGTCACTGCGCTGCCAATCAACCAGCCAGAATAAGCTCTAACAAAGGATTTAAATGTATGCTTGGCTTTGAAGGTCTTACCCTCAATCACCACCGTTTCCAGCGCTTTACTCTTGCTATTCCACCATTGGAACTTGTGTTCAGGCAAGGTGAACTCACCGCCCTGTTGGATCACATACACGCTTTCTTCTATTCGACTCGAATGGTAATCGCCACGCGTTTGCTTATCGTCTAAGCGGTTTGGTTGAGGATACGCTTGATAACTGGCAGTAGAATCATTGGATAACAAGTCTGGAAGCAATACTGACAAACTGTCTTGTGCATTGATCGTTATGGTGCGAGTGATTGCATCACCGACTTTCAGCTCATCGTTAGACGTTGTCCATTTCTGATCCACACTCACCTTAGTCGCGGTAAACCATGCAGATTCATCACTGAGCAACCCAGAAGGCATAGACGCTTCGAACTTAATTGGCTGCGTATAAAGCGTACCAGCCACTTTCGAACCATCAGGCGCAGAGACTTGCACACCAACGGCGACAGGTGGAATCACAAACTGCCCTGAGGCTTGTGGATACAAAGTTATTTCCCAGCGCTGACGAGACCACGTTTGCCCCCCTTTACGTTCGGTATAGTTGGTTGCCAATTGGTTACGCTGCTTTGCAATCACGTTGGGGATTTCTACGCTGCCAATGCGTGTACCACCGGTGAACCAACGAGGCGTTGCAACTTCGATGTACAAGATCACCTGCTCATTCACACTGAACTTAGGGGCTTCCTTCGTATCGGCCCCTGCTCCCTGCTTGCCAACCCACGCTAATAACTCTACGTCATTGCTGCGCTGCAAGTCTTGAATATCTTGTGCGTTCGCCAAGCCAGTAAAAAACAAAGTAAACATCATCAAGATGGTACTTAAACGCCCAACCACGGAGTCAGCGCCAAGTTTGATTGCATTCATCATTGTGCTTGCTCCTCTTCTTGTTGTGGTTGCGGTTGTGGCTGCGGTTCTGTTTTCACGGGCTCACGCAGTTGAATTTGGAATTTAGCGCGCAAGAAGTACTTAGGATCGGCCTCTACGCGTTTTAACCACTTATCCGCCAATTCTTGGCTGCCAAGGATTTCGTTCGCATTGAGTTTCTCTTTCAGCATTAATTCAGCCGCGGTTTTTTCGTCCGCCCCATCTGCCGTTTGCGGGTTGTCACCCAGTTCAAACGACTCTTCGGGTCCGTCTGTTGTCCCTGCTTGGCTTTCACTGGTGCGATTAATTTCTTCGACAATGCCACCAATGACTTTTAGGTTGTGCTCAACATCTGGTCGCAATTGCTCACTCAAGGTGTCTTTGTCTACCAGTGTTTGCAACAAATTACGCGCGGCCAAGTACTCACGTTGACGTGCCAACGCACTCGCAGCGTTGTACAAGCCATAGTCTTTTACCGCATCTGACGGTTCGTTTTGCATCTCCAAGAAAGCGGTATGAGCCAGTTTGTATTCGCCTGCGTAGTAATAAGCCGTCCCTTTACGCAACGGATCCGTAAAGTGCTTTGCTGCCTCAAGGTATTCGTTTTTGTTGAACAAACGTTGCCCTTGTTGATTTGGGGTGAGCCATAAATCCCACCACCATTGAGACGCTTTATCCCAGACGGTTACCTCTTGCACCACTTCAGGCTTATCCGCTTTGAGCGAGACTGTTTCCGCCATTGCTTTTGGCGTCATAAATAGGGACGTTGATACCATCGCCACCACACACCATTGCACTAGCCAGCCTTTGCGGAACCAAAGCATCATAATGAGAGCAATTGGGAACAACAGTTGATAGCCCATGTCTTTCCAAGGCATGGATGATTCGCCATTGAGTTGCATGTTTCGCTCAACAAAACGATTCAGCTTCTCAATGTCGCTGTTATCTACCGTCACTTCAACAAGGCGTCCACCTGTCGCGCTGGCAAGATTATTTAACGAGTCCAAATCGACCGGGTTGTTAGAAACAATGTCCGAGTTACCCGCTGCCAAGATAAGCAATTGATAAGGCTTGTCTGCAAAGTAGTTTTTGTAAGCGGTAATGGTTGCAGGGTTCACGCCATCTGTAACCAACAGAACCGTAGAACCCGGTTGGCCTTGTAATTGTTGGTCAATCAAAGGTAACGCCGTTTCAGCAAGTTTACCTTCCACTGGCATGATTTCTGGCGTTATCGCCGCTAGAAACGGTTCGAATACTTTGCTGTCCTGCGTTACAGGCATCGCGACATGAGCAGAACCCGCATAGACAACCAACCCAGTACTGCCACCTTTTCGAGCTGCCAATAGGTCACGGATCTTTTGCTTTGAGCGTTCCAAACGGCTTGGCGGAAGATCTTTTTGCAACATTGAATCGTTGTTATCTAACACCACCAGCATGGAGGCTTTGTCTTCGCCAAACGGTGAAGCTTGGCGCTCCCAAGAAGGTCCGGCACAGATGATGATGGCAATCGCTACTATCACCATAAGTAGCTTGAGCGGCAGTTGTTTTCGCCAACCATAGTCGCCAATCGTTAAGGCTTTACGTAAATGTTCAGGAAGAATGTCTTTCCAGCTTGGTTTGGATTCTTCTCGCCATCTTAACCAAAGCAAAAGAAACATCGGGATGAACGCCAATAGCCACATTGGACGAATGAAATGGAACTGTGTGACAAACTGTTCTAGCCCCATGCTAGAGAAAGGAGAATCAAACATGGTGCTCTCCTTTTACGTTGTCTGATTGTGCAGAAGCTTCACTGTTCACTGATAGTCGACGACGCTTAAATGTCGCCAACGAGAACGCGGTTAAATACATCGCAACCACCAAAGCCATTAAGTAATGATGCAAACTTTGCTTAGGACGGTAAGTTGTACTTTCATAAAGCTGTGGCTCTAACTTACCAATCTCATCATAGGCTTTAGCAAGTTCGTCACGGTTGAGTGCTTCAAAAGCCTCACCACCGGACTCTTTGGCAATACGTTTGATCGTATTCATATCTAGTGCAGTTTCACCCACGGTTTGTGGGTCACCCATTGCAATCACGTGGATACGTACATCTTTGGCTTTCGCGACTTTCGCCGCATCAATCGGCTCAACGAAGCTTCCCGTGTCATTACCATCCGTTAGAACAATGGCGACTTTCTCTTTACTCTCTTCTACGTCGGTACGCGACTTTTCGCTTTGCTCAAACACCTTAATCGCCAAGCCAATTGCATCACCTAAGTGAGTGCTTTGCCCAGCCATCGCCACATCCGTTTGGTTAAGCAGCTCTAACCATACTTTTTGGTCTGGTGTGAATGGGGTTTGCACAAATGCCGCATCGCCAAACAAGATCAGACCTAAGCGGTCGCCTTTGCGCGTTTTGGCAAAGTCACTCAAAACTTCTTTAGCTGCATCAAGACGAGAGATCTTTTCACCGGTTTTGGATGTGAAGTCTTGCTCTGCCATTGAGCCAGACAAATCGACGACGACCATAACATCTCGGCCTAAGCTTTCACGCACCTGTGGCTCGCCAAGCACTGTTGGCTTTGCCATTGCGGTCACGACCAAAAGCCAAGAGATGATGAGCGTTGCGCGCTGCCACCAGCTAGGAGTGAGTTGGCTTGCGCCTTCTGACGGCGTTTCACCAATGGCGTCCACAAGCTGACTAAAGAACGGCACTTTGATGGCCATTTGTTTGGTGCGGTAAGCTGGGACGAGGAAATACACCACTAAAGGCAGCGGCAGGATGATGAACCAAAGCGGATGCTCAAATTCAAAACTGCTCATGCCAAGCCATGAAGCAAGAAGATCACCCATGGCGACCTCCTTTTAATGCACGCGCTTTGTAGGCAAGCGTGCGCTTTTCAATGTTGTGAGCGTTCTCATCGTGCTCTTTCACCCACTCAGTTGCGCGTTCAAGAAGTTGTAAACGCTCTGTTTTTTCCAGTTCAACACATGGGTCAACGATACTTTGCAGCCATCGCTTAGAGACTTCGTCATCAAACACTTTATGCTCTGGATTAAGCTCATCTAACTTGCGCAGGAACGCAGTATCAAATAAGCGAGCATGAGAGCTATCAAGGTGAATCAAGACGATTTTCAGAATCGAGAACAGCGCTTTCGGCATGCTGGCGTCATCTGGTGTTAAACGAGAAATCGCTTCAATAGCTTCTTTACGGTAACGGTTATCCCACCAATGGTGTGCCAGTCGGTAGCCGACATACATGAGTACAATCGCACCGACAATTGCAAGGATCTTCCAACCTATGGTTTGCGGCACCCAGCTTACGCTTTCTGGCACCGCGACGTCATGCAGCTCACGCAGAATATACGTGCTTGGAGGCGTGTGTAAGTCTGTCATTTATCGGCCTCCAACGAGTTTTTGGAATTGAGTAATGTGATCACCTGTTGTATCGATTTCGATATGAGGCAGCTTTTTGATTGCCATGAGTTGTGCCAGTGATTGACGTTGTAACTGGGCTTTCTCAACCAAACTGGCGCTGGCGGCATCGACTTTGGCTTTACTGTCTAGGTTGAGCTGGTAACGACCATCACCAATCACCCATTTCACTTTTGCCAAATCTTGAGGAAGCGACTGCTCTAAAGGATCGCTTACCATCACCGCGAGAACATCGTTGTGCTGTTGAAGCTGCTTAAGGTGATCAAGATGGTGCTCTTCGCAATCTCGCCAATCACTGATGAAAATCAGCGTGGATTGCTTTAGCTTCATCCGTTTGATGAGCTCAATCCATTTACTGAACGTCACTTTGTCTGAATCTAACGAGTCCACATTTAAGCGCTGGTTGGCCTGAGAGAGTCGTTTCAATTGAGCGAGCAAATCGTTTTGGGAACGCTGAGCTTTACTGTGATGTAGAGCAGAATCAGAGGCGATAACAAACCCGACTCGGTCACCGTCTTTCAATACTCGCCAACCACACATAGCCGCCACTTCAGCAGCAACCACAGATTTCATGACCTCGGTAGAGGCGAAAAACATCGCACTGCGCTGATCTACACAAACAATCACATTACGATCTTTTTCTTCGGTGTAACTGCGCACATGAGGCTTGCCTGTACGCATGGTGACTTTCCAATCGAGGTTTCGGATGTCGTCCCCTAGTTGGTAGTGACGCAGTTCTTCAAAGTTCAAACCACGTCCGCGGAACAATGAGTTATGACGACCAGAAAGCACACTGCCCGCTTTTAAGTGAGGCAGTAAGCTGAAGGATTCGGCTTGCGCTTGTAAACGCACCAATCGTGAGTAATCGCAATACAAGCGAGGGTCGAGCCCTTGGGATTGAGGAGCAAGCGTTGGCTTTGCCATAGTCCCTCCCGCTTATCCGATTTCTACACAATCAAGCAACTCTTGCACTACACGTTGATGATCAACACCATCGGCAAGTGCATCGTAAGAGAGTGAGAAGCGATGTCCCAGTACCGAAGGCACCATTGCACGCACATCATCAGGCGTTACATGGTCACGCCCTTGTAGCCACGCATAAGCGCGCGCACATTTGTCTAACGCAATTGAAGCGCGAGGACTTGAGCCGATTTCAATCCATTTTTGTAGCTGGGAATCGGCGTAACGCTCTGGTTTACGTGTCGCCATGACTAGCGCCACAATGTAGTTCTCGACTAAATCGGAAACAGTAATGTTTGGTAATTGGCGTCGCGCTTCAATAACGAGCTCTGGTTCAATGTGTTGTGGCGTCACTAATTCGCTACTGATTTCTGAACCCAACTCTTCGCTGCGCACCAAGCGAATAATGTCACGCTCTGCTTCATCTTCTGGGTAGTCGACGGTCACTTTCATAATGAAGCGGTCCATCTGCGCTTCTGGCAATGGGTAAGTACCCTCTTGTTCAACTGGGTTTTGCGTTGCAAGCACCATAAACAACTCAGGCAAGACGTGCGTCTTATCACCCACCGTAATCGTACCTTCTGCCATCGCTTCTAGCAGTGCAGCTTGTACTTTTGCTGGCGCACGGTTCACTTCATCCGCCAACACAATGCTGTTGAAGATTGGCCCCGGTTGGAAGTGCAACTGAGGCTTACCATCCAACTCTTGGTACACTTCGGTACCTGTTACGTCAGAAGGTAATAAGTCGGGAGTAAACTGAATACGACCAAAGCTGGTGTTAAGTAGGTTCGCAAGCGACTTCACCGAGCGCGTTTTTGCCGTTCCCGGTAAGCCCTCTAAAAGTACGTGACCATTGGTCAGTAACCCTATCACCAAAGCCTGAACCACATGGCTTTGTCCAATGACGCTTTTTTCAGTTTGTTCGATTAATTCATTAATGGCTTGTTGTGCGTGGTTCATAGTCTACCTATTGAGTTTACGGGAGCCTGAGCGTTAAAAGTTGAGTATAAGACTGAAAGTAATAACTAAAGGTTATATTCGCTATATTCACCTGAGTTGTAAGACTTTATTAACCTTGATATGCCAACCAGAATTGGCAGCGAATGGTCAAAGAACATTTTTATTCCCGGACACAAGTAGTTTAGACCAGCCTCACCATTCGGCGCGGTAAGTAGCCGATTTTTTGGGCATTCTCCCCAGCAATACTGCAAATAAGGGCAATCAAGGCAGTATTGCGGCAAAGAGGACTTTTTCGCCATGCCAAAGCTGTATTGGCGAGTCGAGATAGCAATTTCATTCAGAGATCGGTCATGAATGTTAGCCAGTTGGTATTCCGGATAAACGTAGTGATCACAGCTAAATACATCCCCATTGTGTTCAATCGCTAGACCTTTGCCGCAGAACTCTGCGCTAACACACAACTGCGAAGGCATCCCCATCACTTGCGCGACAGCGGTTTCGAAAAGGTTGACCAAGACTCTGCCAAGATCGTTGTTCACCCATTCTTCAAATACAGCAATCAGAAACTCGCCCCACTCTTCTGCATCGACCGACCAATCCGTAACGACCGACATCAAATGCCCCGGTCTTGCTAATTCGCTGCCAAGTTTTGGCGACATGTTTTCTTTCCAGAAATGAGGAGCAGTTTGAGTGAAAGAGCGAGGTTCAACACAAGGTGTGAATTGGATATAAGTGACACCGAGTTCTTGAGTGAGAAAGCGATACACTTCGAGCGGATATTTGGCGTTAAAGCGGTTTACTGTCACCAACGCATTGAATGACACATTATGACGCTTCATCAGATCAACGGCTTGCATGACGCGTTGAAAGGTCGGCTTTCCACTTCGGGTTTTGCGGTATTTATCGTGGATAAATTCAGGGCCATCTATCGATAGACCAACCAGAAAACCATGGTCATGCAGAAACTGACACCAAGCCTCGTTTAATAACAGGCCATTGGTTTGAAGGTCGTTTTCGATGCGAACGCCCGGCTTTGCGTATTTGTTCTGCAGTTCGACGATCTTCTTGAAGTAATCCAAACCCAACAGTGTTGGCTCACCACCCTGCCAAGAAAACACAATCTCGTCACCGTCTTGGCTTTCGATATAGCTCTTTATGAATGCCTCAAGTGTTGCATCATCCATTTTTGGCTGAGTACCTTGATTGAGTAATTCATCTTTATGCAGATAAAAACAGTACTGACAATCGATATTGCATTTCGCCCCGCCCGGTTTCGCCATCACGTGAAAACGTCGTTCAACTTTTTCACTGTTAGATGCAAACGCCGTTTTGAGGGGAGTTAATGCCATTTGAGTTGTATGAATGTGAGTTTGTTTTTTCATAAAGAACGATCTCGAAAGCAGAAGAAAGTCAGCGCCCAAGTTGGGCGCTGTATTTAAGGACAATAACTAGGGTCTATCGACCTATGGACAAAACGTTATTTCGGAACAAACGAGCCCGGAGCCATACGCGGCGGGTACTCTTTGAAGGTTTCCATGACCTCTTTTACTTTTTCAACCGCAGGCATCATCAAGAATGAACGTTCGTACATCCAACGGTCGTAACCCATACCAGTATCGCCACGCTCAAATGGGTCGATACTCAAATCATAGATTTGTGGTACACGGAGTTTGGTAAATGGTTTCTTCCAGATATCCAAACCGGTTTCGTTTTCTTGGATCATGAAATGGTATTTGTACTTACCGTAACGCAGAGCCAGTAAATCGCCGTCATCACTCCAGTAAACGAACTCGTTACGCGCAGACTTGTCCGTTTTACCCGTTAGGTATGGCAGTTGGTTGTAACCGTCTAAGTGAACGTTGTAGTTCATATCGCCCACTTTCTTGCCTTTCAACAGTTCTTCTTTGACGTTGCTGTTGCCCGCGGCAGCGACCAATGTTGGTAAGAAATCTTCCAAAGACACAATGCCGTTAAACGTCGTGCCCGCTTGGATATGACCTGGCCACTTAATTACTGCAGGAACGCGGAAGCCACCTTCCCAACCGGTGTTTTTCTCACTACGGAATGGCGTCATACCCGCGTCAGGCCACAAGTTGATCATTGGGCCGTTATCTGTGGTGTAAACAATGATGGTGTTGTCATCAACGCCAAGCTCTTTAATCTTATTGAGCAAGTGGCCAATTTGATCATCGTGTTGCTTCACGCCATCGGCGTAGAAACCTGCGCCTGTTTTACCTTTGTAGTCGTCTGGAACGTGCGTGAAGTTGTGCATGCGCGTGGTGTTAAACCACGTAAAGAATGGCTTGTCGGCTTTGACTTGTTTCTCGATAAACTTCTCAGCTTCATCTAGGAACTCGTCATCAACCGTTTCCATGCGTTTACGCGTTAATGGACCCGTGTCTTCAATCTTGCCATCCGCATAAGAATGGATCACACCACGAGGACCGAACTTCTTCTTAAATTCAGGATCTTGTGGGTAGTCTACGTTCTCCGGCTCTTCTTCCGCATTTAAGTGGTAAAGGTTGCCAAAGAACTCGTCGAAACCGTGGTTGGTCGGCAAGTGTTCATCGCGGTCACCAAGGTGGTTTTTACCAAATTGGCCCGTTGCGTAACCAAGGTCACGTAGCAGTGTCGCAATAGTTGGATCTTTCTCAGAAATCCCTTCTTTCGCTCCTGGCAAACCAACCTTAGACAAGCCGGTACGTTTTGGCATTTGTCCCGTGATGAACGCAGAGCGACCTGCGGTTGAGCTTTGCTGAGCGTAGAAGTTCGTAAACTTAGCACCGTCTCTTGCAATGCTATCAATATTTGGTGTGCTGTAAGCCAGCATGCCACCGTTGTATGCACTCAAGTTCCAGTAACCGACATCGTCACCAAAGATAACGAGGATGTTAGGTTGTTCTGCCGAATAAGCGGTCGCTGATGCCGCTCCGATCGCAAGCGTACAAGCGTTTAATACCAGCTTCTTGCCGCGTTTTTTATCGTGGTTTGCCATAAAAGGGCTCCATAAATCTGTTGCTGCTAATCTTGATAGAAAATCAGATACCAAGATTTGATTAAGATAAAACTTGTTATTTGACGGATAAATAGAGTTCAGATACGTTGATATATAAATTTAGTTTATAGGTAACAAGATGGACTTAAACTTGATTCAAACTTTTTTGGTGGTGGCTGAGTATCAGTCCTACACCAAAGCGGCCGACCATTTAGGCCTTACGCAACCTGCGGTGAGCGCTTCGATTAAACGGCTCGAACAAGTGGTCGGAAAACAGCTTTTCGTCAAACAAGGACGAGGAATTGCACCTACTTCAACCGCGTATCAACTCATGCCGCAGTTTCGTCAGGCAGTGAGCATCGTAGACAACGCCATTTCAGAAAGAACCACTTTTCAAGTCTGCTGCTCCGAAACCTTACTCCACAGTTTAAATCCGATTGAAAACGTGGTTTTCCACGAGTCTCCACCGGAAAAATACTTGTTGTTTGAACAAATTCGTCAGCAAAAAATGGACTTGGTGATTGATACCATCATCACCAAAGACTCCTCTTTCGTGATTGAAAACGCCTACCATGAACCTGCAATGATCATCTGTCGGCAAAGTCACCCAAGAATCCAAGGAACGTTGAGTCGAGAAGATTTTTATCGCGAAAATCACTGTATGTTTTCAGGTAAATGGAATAACACTTCTGGCTTCGAACAGCTGGCAAAAGAGCCGATTCAGGAGCGAAATGTAGAGATCGTAACGTCATCGTTAGCAGGTATGGCAATGTACGTAGCACAGCGAGATTGCTTAGGTGTCGTCTCTCGTTCGTTTGCGATGAAATGGAGTAAGGCACTCAAGTTACAGGTCCTTGAGTGCCCGATAGAAATCGACCATATTCCTTATAAATTTGTGTATCACAAGCGCGATGAGCACAATCCTGCTCATCAGCGCTTAAGGGAACAGGTCAAGCAACAACTTGAGTTTGCCCATGCTGCTCCTATTGATTTATAGAAGCTCTTAAACGCTGAATCACATCAGCTGGCGCAAACTCTCCTAGTTGCTTCAAACACTGCTCAAAAGCAAATGCAACAGAGCCGTCTTTGTAGTTTCTAGCCAGCACCTCACATTCCGCAAACAAGTGCTGTGGGTTGCCTCCCACTTTGTAAGCGGTGTTCAACGCTTTACTGGCCGCAAGCACGTCTGATTTCTCCAGAGCGAGCCCATAAACATACCAATACTGTGGGTTTCGCTCTGCGGTTTCCGCCGCTTGTTTTAAGTATTGGTTGGCCTTCACACTGTCACCCACTCGCAACCAAGCTAAACCCGCACTGTATGGCAAAGCACTCGATTTCGGCTGAGCTTCAATCCCTGCCATCAAGGTTTCTAATGCTTTTTTGTCGTTGCCCTGTGCACGATACAAATCGGCTAAGTTTGCATAGCTGTTCTCGAAATAAGGTTCAATTTCAATCGCCTTTTGGTAAGACGCAATGGCTTTGTCTGTGTCACCAAGGTCTCGATAGACATTCGCTAGGTTCGTTCGCCCAAAGCCTCGGTCAGCATTAAAGCGTTGGATTGCCATGTAGTCTTCCAATGGCTGTTTGATCTTGTCACGCTGCAGAGGATTCATTTCCGGATAATGGCGAACCAGTGCACCTGCGGCTTCTGCACGCACGGATAAGACTGGGTCGCTCAATAATGGTTCGAGGATTTGCCAACGGTCACTGAACTCATAACCAGAAGAACCAGCAACAGCCCCTAGACGAATCATGTCACTTTCATGCTTCACCGCACGAGCCAGAGATACTAGGGTGTTTTGTCCGGTATTGCCGCCCATGCGCTCTAACGCAGAGGCACGAATAATGTCACTCAACGATGAGTCTTGAGCGGAATACGCTAACGCATCAGGCGCACCACGATGACCAATAGAGTCGGCGTAGAATGCCACCGCAAAGTGTTGTTGGTTACGGTATTTCGAATTCGGGAACCATTCGCCTATTTTCTGATCCGCCCACTGGTTGGTTTCGTCTTCATGGCATGATGTACAGACGTTTGGCGTATTGATGTGTTGGCTTAGATCCGGACGTGGCACATGCCAGCTGTGGTCACGACGCGGGTCAACTTGCATATAGGTCGTTTCCGGCATGTGACAAGTGGTGCATTGGGATGCCTCGGTATTTGCCTCGTGGAACGTGTGATTCTCCGGCATGTAATCAGATGCAATATGGCACTGAGCACAAACCGCTTCTTCAGGGATTTTTAGCTCTGCGGTATGAGGATCATGACAGTTGGTACAGGTTACCCCTTTCTCTGCCATGGCTGACTGTAAAAATGAGCCATAAACGTAATCTTCATCGTAGATTTGACCATCGTGATAATAGAGCTCTGGTGTAATTAAGCTGAGGCGATATTTATCTAGGAACGAGCCTTTAACGTGGTCTGCACTTTCATTTAACTGTGTACGACGACTATGGCACTGCGCACAGGTTTGAACTTGATGAGTCATCGCGATTTCTTTTGGCTGGAGCGTACTGTGCCCTTCTTCGTAGACCCACTCTTTTACTGCCATACCTAAATCTCGGTCAAAACCATAATGGTTCGCTGAGGCGATGGTATTACCAGATTTTTCCGCTTGTTTGGCAAGCTCTACGTGCTCACTGGCAGGGCCATGACATGCTTCGCAACCGACATTGATTTCTGACCAGGTCGTCGAATACGTATTGGCTGTTGCATCGTAGTTTTTTTCTAGATTGGTTGAATGGCAATCGGCGCACATGAAGTTCCAATTCTGACCCGTGTTCGTCCAGTAGAACTCATTTTTTGGGGTGGTATCGGGATAAAGATGAAACCAGCGCTGTCCGCCTTCTTGCTTGGTTCTCGAATCCCAAGCGAAAGGAATTAACTGCACACGTCCGTCTTCGAACTCCACCATGTATTGTTGGAGCGGCTCCCACGCAAAGGTGTAGCTGATTTTGTAATCATGCCACTCACCATCAGAACCTTGGATATTGACCCAATACTCTTCCCCTTTTCGATAAAAGCGATTTGGCTTCCCTTCAAATGTGAATGTGTGGTCATCAAAGTCACCGAGTACAGATTCCGCATCGGCATGACGCATCGCCATATCGTGATGAGAACCTTGCCACGCTTCGGTTTCTTTCTTGTGGCAATCAATACACGCTTCACTACCAACATAGGTAAGCTGCGAGGAATCGATTGATTTAGGTGTGTCCGTCCCTACTTGCTGCTCAACAAGAGGTTCTTGTGAAGAAAGCGTTTCTTGTGCAAACAGAGAAAAACTGACGAGCGCTGCTAGGCCGATCAGAGCCTGCTTCCAACATGCCCACTGAGTCATAACTGTCCTTGTGTGTGATTCTTTTTATTCTAAAAACAAATATAGTTGAGATTTTGAGCAAAATGACTGAAATGTAAGAAAAACTTCCAGCCGACATCACAAAGAGGCTCATTGAGCCCCTTCGTTTTGTTAACTAATAAATCTATTGATGGTGATTCTCTTGAAGCTTTTCCATTACTTGATCAAGAGAGAAGCTAGCTGCCTTCTGTCTTGGAGGGAATTCTTCAAACGTCGCCAAGAATTTACCGACATAGGCTTGCGCAGGAACCAGCATATAGGCATGGTCAATCACCCAGTCATAGTATGTATTAGAAGTCACATCAGCCACTTCATATGGGTCCATACGTAGGTTAAAGATTTTAGGTACTCGCAGTGGCGTGAATGGTTCTGCCCAAAGACGAAGCGTGCCTTTTGCACGTTGCTCTAAGAACACGATTTTCCAATTGTGGTAACGAAGTGAACTCAAATCACCGTCATCAGTGAAGTAGAAGATCTCTTCACGAGGGCCTTGTTCTGTTTTACCGGTTAAGTACGGCAAGAAGTTGTAGCCATCAAGGTGAACTTTAAACGTCTTGTCCCCTGCAGTATGACCTTTCAACAGTTTTTGTTTGATTTGGTCATCACCCGCCGCAGCAAGTAGTGTTGGCATCCAGTCCATGTGGTGCATGATTTCATTAGAAACAGTGCCCGGTTCAATCTTACCCGGCCAACGAACCATTGCAGGAACACGGTATGCCCCTTCCCAGTTGGTGTTCTTCTCCCCACGGAAAGGCGTTGTGCCTGCATCAGGCCACGAGTTCATGTGTGGGCCATTATCGGTCGAGTAGAATACGATGGTGTTGTCTGTAATACCTAGATCATCCACTTTCTTCAACAGTTGACCTACGTGGTTGTCATGTTCAACCATCCCGTCTGCATAAAAGCTGATGCCAGTGCGGCCAAGGTTGTCCTCTTTGACGTGAGTACGAAAGTGCATGCGGGTTGCATTCCACCAAACGAAAAACGGTTTCTCAGCCTTTACTGCACGATCCATAAAATCAAGCGCCGCGTCTAACGTTTCTTCATCAACAGTTTCCATGCGCTTACGCGTTAATGGCCCCGTATCTTCAATCTTACCGTCAGCGAAAGACTTAATGACACCACGAGGGCCAAACTTCTTACGAAACTCCGGATCTTTCGGGTAATCCACATTCTCAGGTTCTTCCTCGGCATTCAGGTGGTAAAGGTTGCCAAAGAACTCATCAAACCCGTGGTTCGTAGGAAGGTGCTCGTCCTTATCTCCTAAGTGGTTTTTACCAAACTGACCTGTCATATATCCCATGGGCTTGAGCATTTCTGCAATCGTTGCGTCTTCAGCCTGTAGCCCTAAATCAGCCCCCGGAAGACCAACTTTACTCAAACCTGTTCTCAGAACCGATTGTCCAGTAATGAAGGTCGAGCGACCTGCGGTACAAGATTGCTCACCGTAGTAATCGGTAAACATCATGCCTTCGTTGGCAATGCGATCGATGTTAGGCGTTTTGTATCCCATTAATCCAAATGTATAAGCACTGATATTCGATTGGCCAATATCATCGCCCCAAATGACCAATATGTTCGGTTTCTCTGCGGCAAAACTACTACTCGTCGCCCCAATAAACGCTGTTGTAAGAATGGCTAATCGGCGTTTCAAACCGTATTTCGTTCTCATATAAACCTCTGTTTAGTAATGTAATGTGCCTCCTGCACAACAAATTTATATTTCACGAACCAATGAGACCAATAGGCATAATATAAATCTCACCCAAACTTAATGCCTAGCGAATTGGACATTTCGTCCAGTTATATAAGCAAAGTAACCAGACACCATTCTCTACCCTAAAACCGTATGACACTTGGTTTAACATGGGGTTAACGATGATGACAAAAGCTGAATCCAAGGCAAAAAAAAGAGGCTCCGAAGAGCCCCACGTTTACTTGCAATCAATTTATTTATTGTGACTTTCCTGCAACTTCTCCATCACCTGATCAAGTGAGAAACTTGCTGCTTTTTGTCGCGGTGGGAATTCTTCGAACGTTGCTAAGAATTTACCCACATAAGCCTGTGCTGGAACCAACATGTATGCGTGGTCAATCAACCAGTCGTAGTATGTATTCGACGTGATGTCCGCCACTTCGTATGGGTCCATGCGTAGGTTGAAGATCTTAGGCACACGTAATGGTGTAAACGGTTCAGCCCAGATACGTAGTGTTCCTTTTGCGCGCTGCTCTAGGAATACAATCTTCCAGTTGCGGAAGCGAAGTGAACTCAAATCACCATCATCAGTGAAGTAGAAGATCTCTTCACGTGGGCCTTTCTCTTCTTTACCAGTTAGGTAAGGCAAGAAGTTGTACCCATCAAGATGGTTCTTAAATGTCTTATCACCTGCCGTGTAGCCTTTTAGCAGCTTCTCTTTGATTTGATCATCACCAGCAGCGGCTAGGAGCGTTGGCATCCAGTCCATGTGGTGCATAATTTCGTTGGAAACGCTGCCCGCTTCAATCTTACCAGGCCAACGAACCATTGCAGGAACACGGAACGCACCTTCCCAGTTGGTGTTCTTCTCACCACGGAATGGCGTTGTACCCGCATCTGGCCAAGAGTTCATGTGCGGGCCGTTATCGGTTGAGTAGAATACGATGGTGTTGTCTTTGATGCCCAAGTCATCCACTTTTTTCAGTAGCTCGCCTACTTGGTTATCGTGTTCAACCATACCGTCGGCATAAAAACTGATGCCTGTTTTACCCAAGTTTTCTTCTTTCACGTGAGTACGGAAGTGCATGCGTGTTGCGTTCCACCAGACAAAGAAAGGCTTGTCTGCTTTTACTGCTCGATCCATAAAATCAAGTGCCGCATCTAGCGTTTCTTCATCTACCGTTTCCATACGCTTACGCGTTAGAGGACCGGTATCTTCGATTTTGCCGTCAGCAAAGGATTTAATAACACCGCGAGGACCGAATTTCTTACGGAATTCTGGATCTTTCGGGTAGTCCACATTCTCAGGTTCTTCCTCGGCGTTCAAATGGTAAAGGTTGCCAAAAAATTCGTCGAAGCCGTGATTGGTTGGAAGGTGTTCGTCTTTGTCGCCAAGGTGGTTTTTACCAAACTGACCTGTCATATAGCCCAGTGGTTTAAGCATTTCTGCAATCGTTGCATCTTCAGCCTGAAGACCTAAATCTGCACCCGGAAGGCCAACCTTACTTAAGCCAGTTCTCAATACCGTCTGTCCGGTAATGAAGGTAGAACGGCCTGCAGTACAAGATTGTTCACCATAGTAGTCAGTGAACATCATGCCTTCTTTTGCAATGCTATCGATGTTCGGTGTTTTGTATCCCATTAAGCCAAATGTGTACGCACTGATATTAGATTGACCGATATCATCGCCCCAAATGACCAGAATATTCGGTTTCTCTGCTGCGATACTGCTACTTGTCGCGCCGATAAAAGCGGCGGCAAGAATCGCTAATCGGCGTTTCACGCCATAATTCGCTGTCATATAAACCTCTGTATGTAATAGAAAAGTGCATCCTGCACACAAACGTATAGCTCACAAAACAGACTAATGCGAATCAAATAGCATAATTATACTTTGGTTAAAACTAAGGTCTTATATCCCTATTTAGAAAGCGGATTAACGTGACCTGAGTCTCGCTTCAGTTTTCCCCACAAATCCTAAGGTTGAAACAATCAACTGATAAAACAACAAGTTATTTCTCTACATAACTTATGGTTATAAACACTATAAAGCGACATTCTTCAATTGCATCATTAACTTAATAGCCAACGAAGCATGGGCGGTACCTAAGCTTCTTTTCCAACTTACAACCAATTTGGAGTTTTTATGGCTAACCAAATGAGCAAGCTGGCTGTCGGTCTCGGCGTACTGGCAACCTCAAGCGCAGCAGTGGCGGCAGACAAACCAAACATCCTAGCGATCTTTGGTGATGATGTTGGTTACTGGAACATCAGTGCATACAACCAAGGTATGATGGGTTACGAGACCCCGAATATCGACCGTATTGCAAACGAGGGTGCACTATTTACTGATCACTACGGTCAGCAATCTTGTACTGCAGGCCGTGCAGCATTTATCACAGGCCAAGAACCGTTCCGTACTGGCTTGCTTACAATCGGTATGCCAGGCTCTACTCACGGTATCCCTGATTGGGCACCGACCATTGCAGACCTGCTTAAAGGTCAAGGCTACATGACGGCTCAGTTTGGTAAGAACCACTTAGGTGACCAAGACCAACACTTGCCAACTAACCACGGTTTCGACGAGTTCTTCGGTAACCTTTATCACCTCAATGCTGAAGAAGAACCAGAAACTTACTACTACCCGAAAGATCCTGAGTTCCGTAAAAACTACGGCCCTCGTGGTGTAATCAAGTCTTTTGCTGACGGTAAGATTGAAGATACAGGCCCAATGACGCGTAAGCGTATGGAGCACGCGGATGAAGAATTCCTAGAAACGTCACTGGCGTTCATGGAAAAAGCCGTGAAAGCAGACAAGCCATTCTTCATCTGGCACAACACCACTCGTATGCACGTTTGGACTCGTCTACAAGAGAAATACCAAGGTAAATCAGGCGTAAGTATCTACGCTGACGGTATGCTTGAGCACGATGACCAAGTAGGTGTTCTACTAGACAAACTTGATGAGCTAGGCGTTGCTGATAATACCATCGTTATCTACTCAACCGATAACGGTGCAGAAACAGTAACATGGCCTGACGGCGGTGCAACACCATTCCACGGTGAGAAAGGTACCACTTGGGAAGGCGGTATGCGTGTACCTCAACTTGTTCGTTGGCCTGGCGTAATTGAACCAGGTACTAAGATCAACGAAATGATGGCGCACCAAGACTGGCTACCAACACTAATGGCAGCAGCTGGCGTTCCTGACGTGAAAGAGAAGCTAGCAAAAGGCTACAAAGCAAACGGTAAAGACTGGCGCGTACACATCGACGGTTACAACTTCATGCCTTACTTCCAAGGTAAAGAAGAGAAAGGCCCTCGTGAGTCACTACTTTACTTCACCGCAAACGGCGAGCTAAACGCAGTACGTTGGAATGACTGGAAACTGAACTTCGCGGTTCTTGAAGGTGATATCTCTAACGCGATTCGCTTCTCTCCAAACTGGCCACAAATCATCCACCTACGTGCTGACCCATTCGAGAAAGCACCGCACGAATCAGGTATGTACCTGCGCTGGATGGCTGACAACATGTGGTTGTTCGTACCTATCCAAGACGTTCTTGGTGAATTCTTCAAGACGCTGCCAGATTACCCAATGCAGCAAGGTCAGATGATGAACCCAGCGTCAATTAGCTACCAATCTCTTGGCCTGCAAGGCAAGATGAAGCAGCTAGAGCAACTTCAGCAAGAAGTTAAAAAAATGAACTAGTTTCTTTTGCAACTACCGAAAAAGCCCACCGACTCAGGTGGGCTTTCTTTTTGTCGCGGCCTTCCCCGCTCAAGCAAAACTTCTAAACAAGTCGCACTTTGAAGCCTCTTTATAAATAACTGATAGCTTTCTCATTCACCACGTTGATTTTAACCAAGTCATTATTGATAATAGTTCGCATTATCGATAATGAGTGATATGTCAACATGTTTAGCCCAACGTCAGCCCCCGTTCAGTCAAAGCCAAGCTGGTCATCGAGTTCACCCGTTCCTGCTCCTTCAATCTTATTGGTCGAAGATGACCCAGATCTCAACCTTCAACTCACCCGACTGCTTAAAGAGCAACGCTATCAAGTTATCTCGATGTTTTGCGGGGATGAAGCCGTTAAGGTTTTTCAGCAGCAAGACTTTGATTTGGTCATACTCGATGTCAACCTCCCCAACCTCGATGGTTTCGAAGTGCTTAATGTCATTCGTTCTCAGTCACAAACACCCGTAGTTATGCTGACTGCATTTGGCGCAGAAGAATATCGAATTCAGGGTCTTAAATGCGGAGCGGATGATTACATCACCAAACCCTGTAACTTCACCGAAGTGAGTTTACGTATAGAAGCAATTTTACGTCGCACCCAACTCACCAAGCAGCCCAATTCCGCAACGCAACTCAGTGAAAGAGAGTTACTTCTCGATAAGCAAACTCACACGGTAACAATCCATCATCGCCCTGAGATGGACCCCATTCAATTAACACCTATTCAATTTAAACTGTTGTGGACCTTAATCGAGCACCGTGAAGAAGTACTGAGTAAACCCTTCCTTTACCAGACCGTCCTAGAGCGTCAGTTTAGCCAATATGACCGAGCCTTAGACATGCACTTAAGCCGCGTGCGCAAACGCCTAATCGCGGAAGGTATGTCTAACGACCGTATCCAGACCGTGCATGGCAAAGGGTATATTTTCAAATGAAGAAAATGTTGTTCTGGCGACTGTTTGTCGTCTTATCTCTCGGCGTGGTCATCTTCTTTTCTTTGATTCATAGCGCTGCCATTCTTTCTAATGAAAAGATGAGCTACCTTAAGAAGTCTCATCGTCAGCAGATCCTCGACTGGGGCTCTACTGCACAAACATATATCGACCAACAAGATTGGCAAGGTTTGGACACTTGGTTAGAAGAACTCGCTGCGAATGAGTCTACTTGGGCAACGGTTCTGCAATCACACCTAGACGTAAAAGGCGGCAATCCACTCAATGAGCGCTTTTGGGAAGGCTACGGCATTGGTCGAAGTGTTGAGTGGAAAATCCACCTCGATTTTCCAGATAATCCAATCATGGAAGTGCCACTTTCTCCTTTTGGGTATCATTTTCTGATTCTACTGCCTGACCGAATGCGCCCCGGCACTTACATGTCCCATGCGTTTTGGTTGTTCCGTTTTGTGATTCCATTTCTCTCTTTATTGGCACTCACGGTGTATTTGTACCGTTACGTCATGCGTCCATTACAGCAGTTCCACCGAACAAGCCAAGCTTTCAGCCAAGGGGATTATTCGGCGCGGATCGGACAGACCATGAAATTAGGCAACGATGAAATAAGCCAAGTCGCACGCACTTTCGACAAAATGGCGGAGCGAACCTCAGATGTGATTCAGCACAACAGAAACTTAATCGCCGACATGTCACATGAGATACGTACCCCACTCGCTCGTATAGAAATGGCCATAGACTGCGTCGATAAAAACATTGAGCGCGAGCAAATGTTGCAACGCATTAAGAGTGACACTCATAAGATGCGCAGTACAGCAGAAGACACTCTCACCCTTGCATGGATTGAAAACGAACAACCAAACCTCAGAACGGAAGCATTTGACTTAGCGGAACTGGTTGAAATCATCGTTGAAGATGCACGATTTGAATACCCCGATAGGCACGTGTTCCTGCAGCAAGACGAACCATTACCTATCAATGATTCCAACCAAATGGCACTTAGCCAATCGTTAGAAAACGTCATTCGCAACGGTTTACGTTACACCCAACCCAATGAAACGCTAAGAATTGAGGTGCGAAGCAGTAGCGAGCATTATCAAATCGTCATTACCGACTCTGGGCCCGGTATCGACCCAAGTTTGTATCAACAAATTTTCAAACCTTTCTTTAAGGCCAATAATCAAGTCGCATCACGTAAGGGCTTTGGTGTTGGGTTGGCATTAGCAAAAAGGCATATTGAAGCCGTTGGCGGCAAGATCGTTGCCTACAATGCGCCGGAGCGAGGTTTAGTGATGGATATTACCTTGCCTAAACGACGTTAAGCATCACGCGTAACAAGGATTGTAACAGTTGTAAAAGTCGTTTACTCAGCGTGGAAGAATCACCAAAATCTCACTCGATAATAATTCTCATTAACAATGGAGGTTACGGTGTCTGCTTCAACCGTATTTAAGTTAAGCCCACTTACCATCGCGCTTTTAGTGGCGTCACAAGCGACTTACGCCAAGGATGATATGGAAGTTATCGAGGTGACCGGTCACACACCGGAAGGTGTAGATATCTCGATAGACTCTGACCAACTAGCAAAATCCCAAGCTCAAGATCTTAATGACATTTTCAGAAAGGATGCCGAAGTCAGTGTCGGTGGCTCATCAGGGATCTCTCAAAAGATCTACGTTCGAGGTCTAGAAGATACGATGCTGAATGTCTCTATCGATGGTGCAGAACAATCCGGTAACCTATTCCACCACCAAGGTCGATTATCTATCGAGCCAGAACTGCTTAAGCAAGTCGATGTGAGTGCAGGCGCCGGACGAGCAACAGACGGCCCTGGTGCACTTGGTGGCGCAATTAAATTCACCACAAAAGATGCACACGATCTACTCGCTGCGGACCAAACCTATGGTGCGATGTTAAAAGGTGGCTACTACACCAACAATGAAGGCTACAAAGTATCGGCAAGTCTTTATGGTGAAGTCGCCGATCAACTTGGTTTGTTGGCATCATTCGGTTACATCGATGGTGACAACATTCAAGATGGCAAAGGTGAAGAGCAGCCTTATACAGCGCTAGAGCAGCAAGTGGCCCTCCTTAAGCTATCCGGTCAACTTAATGACGAACACTACCTCTCAGTAAGCTACGACTATCGTAATGACGACGGACGACGCTTGAATCGCCCGCACTTCCAACCAAGTTTCAAAAACGAACCTTTAGACCAAGAGACGGATCGTTCTACGTTCACCTTAAACCACAAGTACAGCGCGAGTGATCTATTCAATCTCGATACGACCTTCTACTACACGGACAGTCGTCTTGCCCACAAAGATCACCCACGTTGGGGAACGAGCGATGGCTCAATTCAAACCTCGGGCGTGAAGATCTTTAATACCAGTAAACTCACCGACCATACTTTGGTTTACGGCCTAGATTACAAGAAAGACAAATCAGAATTTGAGACCAATTACGATGGCAAAAAGGATGATGAAGAGAAAGGCACTGTCTACGGTTTGTTTGTTCAAGACGATTGGATGCTGACAGACGCTCTCATTCTCACCGCAGGTGCTCGTTATGATTGGTATGAACTTACCGATAACATGGACCAAGACTTTGACTCAAGTGGCTTTAGCCCTAACGTTGGTATCAATTACAACGCCTTTGAAGGTTTGAACCTATTCGCGAGCTATGCGGAAGCGTTTCGTGGGCAACAAATCAAAGAGTTATTTGTCATCGACTACCGCGAAAATGATCCAAACCGTAAGCCAGAGGAAGCGCGCAACCTAGAGCTGGGCGCAAACTACCAGTATGACGAATTCTTTGCTGGCTTAACCTTCTTTGACAGCACCATCAAAGATGTCGTCACTAATCAAGGGGCCGTGTACACCAATGTTGGCGATTTAGATAACCAAGGCATTACCGCCTACCTAGGTTATGCGATTTCAGATGTGTCAGCTCGCTTGAGTTACAACCAATCACGCCCAGAACTCAATGGCACTCCACTTTCGGATGAAGACTTGACTCTAGGCACATCTATCGGTGACACTTGGGTGCTTGATCTAATCTATCAGCCGATGGAAACACTGGAGTTTGGCTGGAATGCTCGATTTGTTGAACGTTTAACCGACGTGGCTGATCCAAGCGTTCATCCAGAAAAGCCAGGCTACGGCGTACACGATGTTTACGCATATTGGATGCCAATTGCTGGCGAAGAGTTATCTCTAACCTTGTCAGTTAAGAACGTATTCGACAAATACTACTTTGACCATGCGTCGTACATGGCATACATCGGTAGCCCTGTTGCCCAAGGCTACGCAAGCCCGGGGCGAGACTTCCGCTTTAACGTGACTTACGCGTTCTAGGTTTGTCTCTTACTTTGGCATTGACCTAACAATAACAACCCGGAAATCGGAGCAATTTGCTCCGATTTTTGGTATTTGGCGACTTATTTTGCTTTAATTAACGCAAATTCAATTTACTCAAAATAACTCAATGAATTTACGTTTAATTTTCACACTGTGTATCGCCACTCTGTTTGCAGGTTGTGCGACCTATGCGGGCCTAAACTACGACAAACTGTTTGGCCCTGAAGAAGTTCGCGAGCGTACTGTTGCTCTTGAGACGCCCAAAGCGGACTTCTTTCAACATGAAGTAAAACCTATCGTCGATAATCGATGTGTGGTTTGTCACGCCTGCTACGATGCCCCTTGTCAGTTAAAACTCTCTTCCGTAGAAGGCATTGACCGTGGTGCAAGCAAAGCTTTGGTTTACGAAGGCACACGCTTGACTGCAGCGGCCCCAACTCGCTTATTTGAAGACGCGCAAACTACGCAAGAATGGCGTGATGCTGGCTTCCATCCTGTGCTCAACGAGCGTGAGCAGAGCATGGCGGCTAATATGGATGCAGGTTTGATTGCTCGTATGCTTCAACAAAAGGAACGTCATCCACTCCCTGATCAAGTTCAATTAGAAGGCTTCGATTTTTCCATCGACCGTGAACAAACGTGTCCGACGATTGAAGAGTACGCAAAATACGAACAAGACAACCCGACATGGGGAATGCCTTTCGGGATGCCGAATCTAACGGCGATAGAATATCAAACGCTCATGCTTTGGCTGGAAAATGGCGGCATCATGAATGCGCATATCCCGCTTACCGAGCAACAAAAAGCTGAGGTTCAGAAATACGAGACGCTGCTGAACAAGAGTTCTCGCAAAAACCAACTCGCCGCTCGTTATATTTACGAACACCTTTTCTTATCGCACCTGTTCTTTTCTGAACTGGATGCTGAGCAACCACGCTTCTTTACTCTCGTCCGCTCCTCAACGCCACCGGGAGAGCCAGTAAAACGCATCTCAACGCGTCGTCCGTATGATGATCCGGGTGTTGAGCGCGTGTACTACCGCATCATTCCCGAGCAAGGCACTATTGTCGATAAGACGCACATGCCGTTTGCGCTGAACAAACAACGTATCGAGAACTGGAAAAAATGGTTCATTGATGCCGATTACGAAGTGGCAAAATTACCAAGCTACGAGCCTGAAATCGCAGCTAACCCAATGACCGCCTTCATCGATTTACCGGTGAAGTCGCGCTTTAAGTTCATGTTGGACAACGCTCAGAACACCATCATGGCTTACATCAAAGGCCCAGTATGTCGTGGTCAGTTGGCATTAAACGTAATCAATGATCGCTTCTGGGTATTCTTCCTAGACCCAGACAAAGCCGACATTCCTGAAGTCAACGAGTTCTATCGCTCGCAAGCAGCTAACCTAAAACTTCCCGGCGAGCTTGAGAGCAATACTGTGCCAGTTACCAACTGGGTGAAATACTCACGTCAGCAAGCACGCTACCTAGAAGCGAAGTCTGACTTCATCAACAAGTGGTTTAAGAACGGTGAGCACCTATCGACCGACGTAATTTGGGACGGCAACGGTACAAATCCAAATGCTGCTCTTACAGTCTTCCGTCACTTTGATAGTGCGTCAGTTGTGCAAGGCTTGGTAGGTGAACAACCGAAAACGGCTTGGGTTTTGGACTATGCTCTGCTTGAACGTATCCACTACCTACTTGTTGCCGGTTTCGATGTGTACGGTAACTTTGGCCACCAGCTGATTACCCGAATGTTCATGGACTTCTTACGCCTTGAAGGGGAAAGTAACTTTATTGCCCTACTTCCTGCTGATATGCGCCACCAAGAACATTCAAGTTGGTATCAGGACCAACCGCGTCAACTGAGTGACTTCTTACAACGCAACGTTGCACCATTTAGCCAACCGACCAGTGTGGTGTATCACACCGACGATCCTAAATCGGAGCTATTGGATATTCTGCGCAAGCAAGTATCACCAGTCTTATTGCCACGATACGACATCGTTGATACCGCGCTTACCGTGGAGAATGAGCAGCAGTTGGCGAGCATCAACCAAGTTCGTGGTGAAGGGCTAAAAACGGTACCGCAAATCACAATGCTGATGGTACGCAGCAAATCTGGTGAAGATGAGCTTTTCACTCTTATTCATAACAACGCTCACATCAACATTTCTAGCTTGTTTGATGAGGAGAGCAATCGAGACTTCGCGAACGACGACATGACCATTGTTCGAGGCGTGGTTGGCAGCTATCCAGCGGCGTTTTTCTCTATCGAAGAAGATCAAGTAAAAGAATTTGTCGATCAATTTAGCACCCTTAAATCCGAGGATGATTACGTTAAGTTACTGGATAATTTTGCTATTCGCCGAAGCTCTGAAAAGTTCTGGCCATTTAGCGATCGTATCCACGATTGGTATCGTACAAAACAACCGATCGAATTTGGTTTACTTGACTATAATCGTTTTGAGAATCGATGATGATTTAAGGGGGTTCTCATGAGTATCCGAGACAACATCGCCGCTCTCGAGCAACAGATATACGTTGCCTGCTCAGAGGGGGATTACGACACGGTCAACATGCTTGAGCACCAACTCGAATACTTGCGTGGCAGAATGGAACATCCGTTCGAAGATGATCCTTATGCTCTAGACACTCGGTTCGAGTGGGAAGATGATCTGACCGAATAGAAAAAAACCTCCGGCGCAAACCGGAGGTTTTTGTATATAAGTGGCGCTGAAATCAAACAACCGACGTTATTCAGCCATTAGCTCATCCAGCGCAATCACTGAATCACTCACCTGCCCTTTCAAGTCGGCTCTAAGCATTGTGTAAGCCTCTAATGACTCTGATGCAATCTCGATGCTTTGGCACGTATTCATTAGAGCTGTCAAACCTAAACTGCCTGCGCTGCCTTTTAGTTTGTGAGCGAGATCTTTTACAGCACGACTTTCACCATTTTGTGCAGAACTTTCCATTTGGCTCAAAACATCAGCGCTGGTTTGTCGGAACAAGTCGATGATGTGAAGCATTTTCTCTTTGCCCAAAATCTTCATGTCTGACTGAATCACATTAGGGTTGATGATAACCATCGCTGGCTCCTCTGCTGTTAGGTCTGTTGTGACGGACACAGTGTCGTTGTCACTTGTTGTAATTATCTCATCCTGAGCAAGGCACTCCCCACTTTGGGGAAGCAGTAATTGTTTGCCATCCAACATATCTTGGATAAGTGCAGAAAGCGCTTCTTTTTCCATCGGCTTAGGCAGATATCCGTCAAAGCCCGCCGCCAAATAGCTTTCCACTTCTTCAGCGAATACATGAGCAGAAACCGCGACCATTGGCGTTGGATTGAGTGCTTTATCCGAAGGCTTATTGCGCTCGATACGTTTGAGGCGGTGGATTAAATCAGCACCATTGCAATCTGGCAAGTTGATATCGACCAATGCAATGTCGAAATCATGCTTGTCAATGATCTGTTCCGCCTCTAACCCATTTTCTGCCAAAATAACTTCGTGTCCCATGCTCTCCAAGAAGCCTTCTGCTACCACACGGTTCACTGGGTTATCTTCCACAACAAGCACCTTCGCTCGAATTTTACAACGCGCACTAGCAATCGATACGGTTTCTACCGGTTCGCTTTCCTCTAAAGGAATCGAGAACCAGAAACGGCTACCGTGTCCCTCGTCTGAGTCTACTTCCAAGCAACCACCCATCGCTTGGATAATGCGTCGACTGATCGCTAAACCTAATCCGGTTCCGCCAGTTTGATTCATGCCGCCTTCAGCCTGAGTGAAGGCATCAAACAACGTCTTTTGATCTTTCTTGGCAATACCGATACCCGTATCAGAAACTTCAAATAGCACCTGAGTTTCATCTTCTGGATTCAAGCTAACGTAGATGTCGATTTCACCCTGCTCGGTAAACTTAATTGCGTTACCAACAAGATTGTTCAACACCTGATTGATGCGAATGACATCACCTTTCCAGTAGCGGCCTACATCGCTTTCAATGTGGTAAGAGAACAGCAATTTTTTCTCTTGTGCTTTGCCGTTCATCAATTGGAACGTATCTTCAACCATCTGGTGTAAATCAAAGCCCAAGCTGCGGATTTCCAAATGTCCCGCTTCGATTTTCGAGTAATCCAATACATCGTTCAAAATCGCGAGTAGCGTTTTACCACTGCGGTTGATGATTTCAGCGTAACGTTTCTGAATTGGGTTCAAACCAGAATCAATCAATAGACGTGCCGTACCAAGAACACCATTCATTGGGGTACGAATTTCATGGCTCATAGTTGCCAAGAACGCCGATTTAGCACGACTTGCTTGTTCCGCTTGTTTGCGTGCTTTTGCGTGGTTCAGCACTTCTTCGTTCAAGCGTCGGTTCGCTTGTTTCAACTGAGAAGTACGCTGTTCGATCAACTCTTCTAAGTGTTCTTTATGCTCTTCCAACTCACGTTTCGCTTGCGCTTCACCTTCTGCCACCACTTTTAATGCTTGCGCGGTGTTTCTCGCCGTGATGATCGCCTGCCCCATGTGTGCCAGCTCATCTTTGCCCTTCACTTCCAGCTCTACTGCGAGGTTACCCTGCGCAACCGAAAGCAATGCAGAAGAATATTCACCCAGGCGTTTGATAACCGAAACATAAACCACGCGCCAAAGGATGAGTACAACGATAATCAAACCGATGATGGAGATCACCGTCAGTGACCACTGTGCAAACTTGAGCGTACTGGTAAGCTTTTCAACCGCAATTCTGGTTGTCTTGTTGGAATCATCCACCAGTTTGTTTACTGTCCCGTTTAGCTCAGAAAAGAGTTCGAGGGTTTTCTGCATTAACTGCTGAGATTGCTCGTTGTTCTCATACTGCTGAAGCAAAATAGTGAACACCACCTGACGCTTTCCAAGTTCGGTAAGCAATTGGCTCATTTGCTCTGAACGCGTCGGGTCTTCTACAGCAAGCACGCGGCGCTTCATGATTTTCAGGTTATCTTCAAAGGCGGTTTGAATTTGTTGGATGCGGTCAACATTGGTGAGCGTGCGCGCTTCTTCAATTTGGTTAAGCATTTTGAACGCCAGCAAGTGCAGCTCATGAAGTCGTTCTGTCAGGTCTAGATCGACTTCAACAAGAGCATCCAAAGCTTGGAATGCTTGCGCTTTCTTATTCGCGTCAAGAAGGTCATAAATGTGCGTTACGTTCGCGACCGCAATCGTGCTGGTGTTTTGCACTTGGGTACGAGTCAACTGCTCTAGCTCTTCACTCAGCAAACGCATTTCTTCTACGCGCGTGTCGATCTCTTTCGTCAACCACAGCTTACGTTCTACTGTAACGCCAAGCTCTGCTAAGTTATCAATGACGTTCTGGACATTGTTTTCCAATGCTTCAAGAAGCTTGGAGTCAAACGACTCACTGCCAAGCTCTTTAATATGCGTAAGTAACGATTCGAGCTGTTCAAAAAGAACGCGCCCAGCTTCTTTACGTTCTTGCTCATTCTGAGCATTAGAGAGCATTTGTACCGACGAGATAATTCGTGTACTGAGCTCAGAAACTTGTCGAGCTTCTAGCATTGCCGGAATGGCACTGTCCACGACGTTCCTTTCTGTTTTTGCTACCAGAGAAAACCCTGATACACCGATTAATGCTGATATCATCACCAGCATTGCCATCGCAATGAAAGACAACAGCAGTTTTCGACCGATGCTTGCAGTAGCTAGCAACATATTTTCCTGACCTTAATGTTCGTGTTCGGCGACATATTACGTTATATTTTGCAGTGTTTACTTAATCTATGCCAACGAACTTCATTTCATGGTTATAAATCAGCGTTCATTTCGCACAATTTTCAAGCATTCTACACTCGCATTGTCACTTTTCGCTTCAGTGCCTACTTTTGCGGCTGAGAAAATCTGTGCCATATACCCTCATTTAAAGGATTCATACTGGTTGTCAGTAAACTATGGAATGGTTTCCGAAGCGGAGAAACTCGGTGTTGACCTTCGTGTTCTCGAAGCTGGCGGCTACCCGAACAAAACGCGCCAGGAACAACAACTCGCCCTGTGTACCCAGTGGGGCGCAGACGCCATAATTCTCGGCACTGTTGATCCGCAAGCTTACGAACACAATCTACAAAGCTGGGTCGGTAAGACGCCGGTTTTTGCCACCGTCAATCAACTTGATCTCGACGAAGAACAATCAAAGTTACTCAAAGGCGTAGTCGGTGTTGACTGGTACTGGATGGGCTATGAAGCGGGTAAATACCTTGCAGAGAAACACCCAAAAGGATCAGGAAAAACCAATATCGCTCTTTTGTTGGGCCCTAGAACCCGTGGTGGAACAAAGCCTGTCACAACTGGTTTTTACGAAGCCATTAAAGACAGCGATATCCGTATCGTCGATTCGTACTGGGCAGATAACGACAAAGAGCTTCAACGTAACCTTGTGCAACGTGTCATTGATATGGGCAACATTGATTACATTGTTGGCAGCGCGGTAGCGATTGAGGCTGCCATCAGCGAGTTGCGCAGTGCAGAAAAAACCGAGGAGATTGGTTTGGTTTCTGTGTACCTAAGTCATGGTGTCTATCGCGGCTTATTGCGCCACAAAGTTTTATTCGCCCCAACAGACAAAATGGTGGAACAGGGTCGCCTTTCCGTCATGCAGGCAGTCCACTACTTGCGTCATCAACCGTATGAAAAACACGCGTCTCCAACCATTAAAGCGCTGACGCCAAAGACACTTCATGACGACACAATTGAAGATTCGTTATCTCCGTCAGAATATAGGCCTACATTCAGCGTTAAGGCTGTTGATTGATGGGCAAAAAACGTGTTTTATTGGATGCAGCGAATTTAAAATCATAAAAACGGAAATAACTTGATGCAAAAAACAACTCGTACCATGCCAGCGCACAAACATGTGGCATTGGTTGCCCACGACAACTGCAAACCTGAATTGCTTCGTTGGGTAAAAGAGAACAAAGAGAAGCTGCAAAGCCACTTCTTGTACGCGACCGGTACAACGGGTCACATGCTGAGCAAAGAAACTGGCCTTGCAATCAAGAGCATGATCAGTGGCCCAATGGGTGGCGACCAACAACTTGGCGCTTTGATTTCTGAAGGCAACATTGACGTGCTTGTGTTCTTCTGGGATCCACTGAATGCTGTACCTCATGACCCTGATGTAAAGGCCCTACTGCGTATTGCAAGCGTATGGAATATTCCTGTAGCAACGAACCGTGCAACTGCTAAATTCCTATTCAACTCTCCGCTGATCGACCAAGAAGTGGATATTGAAGTACCAGACTACGAAGCATACCTTGCTGAGCGCACGTAATTCCTATTAACGACGCTTCCAAATACAACAAAGGCGATACTCAGTATCGCCTTTGTTTTACCCGAGTAATGGGAAGGTATTACCTTGAAGTAACAATCGGATAGTCGCCATTCACCAGTTCTTGTACAAAAGCAGAACCTGCACCTGTGTGGGTGATCCAAACCTTCTCTTTCGCACGAGTCAACGCAACATAGAACAAACGACGCTCTTCTGCATAAGGGTATTTGTCTTTTGACTCACTCAATGCCCCATCGATATGTGCTTGCTTCTTCTTCGCTGGGAATTGACCTTCATCCACCGACAGAATAATCACAAAGTCCGCTTCTCTGCCCTTACTTGCATGACACGTCATAAAGCGAATCTCAAGGTTCGGGAAACGCTTCAACCAATCGTCATATAGATCGGGTTTGTGATAATGGTTTCGCCCTAACAGCAGCACCGACTTAGTTTTCTTCGCTTGTTGGTTCAGTTGGTCAAGGATTTTCTCAACTTGGTTGCTTGGTGCAGTATGAACACTCTTCTGTTTACGCTGCTTGTGGCTGTTAAGCGTCTTCGGCAACTGAGATGGGTTCTCTTGGACAAAGGTATTCGCCACATCACCAATTTGGTTGTTGAAGCGATACGTCGTGTCTAAGTGATGCACAGTTGAATGTGTAAAACGTTCTTGGAAACCAGTCGTCAAATCCACATCTGCACCTGCGAACTGATAAATCGCCTGCCAGTCATCACCTACTGCAAACAGAGTCGCGCCAGTTTGCTTCTCGGTTGATGCACATAACGCTTCAATCAACGCTAAGCGGTCTGGTGAGATGTCTTGGTATTCGTCCACCATGATAAAGCGCCAAGGTGAAATGAATTTACCTTTCGTCACGTAATCTGTCGCGCGGCTGATCATGGTTGGAAAATCAACCTTATTGGTTTCCTTAAGCATCTTTTGCCACGCACTAAAACATGGCCAACAAAGTGCTAGCTCACTGTTCAAACGCGTGTAATCTTGATGATTCACAAGCTTTTCTTGAACTTGTTTCTTAGTTAAGCCAACGGCAGCCAATTGCGAAAGTTGGTTATCGAGCCAAGCGATCAGTTTCGGGTTTTCCGAGTGGCTACCAAGCTCATCATCGCCTTTCAAGTAGGCAATCGGCCATTTATCTAAATGCTTTTGCCAACGCTTAAAGTTGGTTGGCGTCATCCAATGCTTCTTGAGCCAATCTATGCACCATGCTGAGCGTTGATTGTCGTCCAAAGCAAGTGGGCTAATTTCAACCGGTTGAGGTTCAACTTGATTAAGGATGCGTAAGCCAAGTTGGTGGAAAGTATTCACTCGCACGTTTTCTGCCGCAAGCCCCACTTTATCGACCAATCGCTCTTTCATTTCTTTTGCGGCATCACGACCAAATGCCAACATCAATAACTCTTCTGCCTGCGCTTGGTGGCTCTGAAGTAAATACGCCACACGAGCGGTCAGCACACTGGTTTTACCGGAACCCGCTCCTGCAAGCACAAGGTTATGATCATCATTGAGCAGCACAGCATGCTGTTGAGAAAGGTTAAGCGGTGAAGACTCGATACGGCTGAACAGAACTTCCCAGTTTGGACGTTCATTCTCTAGCCATTCATGGTTACGTTCACTCAAGGTCTGAGAAGTCTCAGACAACCATGGTTCAATCTCCGCCATACGCTTAGGCATACGCATTTTCGCTTCTACCAAGCTGGTTTTGATTTCAACAAGTTCACCGTTAAGTTGGTCGACCCAATTTTGCACTCTCGAGTGCGAGAGATAAGCCGGAAGATGCTTGAGTTGATACAATTCGTCTTCCCACTTAGGGAGGTATTCAGCAAGTTTTCGGCACTGAGTATTGTGCCAGTCTTGATATTGACGAACCGCTTCAACCGCAAATTTACGACATTGTGGCCAAGGCAAACCTTGCACTAACCAGCTTTGCTGCTTGCCATCTTGTTCATGAGCGAAAAACTGCAGAGAGCTCCAGAGCAAGCCACGCTTAACGCCAACTTTACCATTCCAAATCGTAAATGGAATGTGCTCTTCACTGCCGACTGAACTTAATAAAACACTGTTTTCTTTTATTTCGACTTGGTAATACTCATTTTGAATAAAAAACTGTGCTTTATTGGTGGCAGTAAGCTGCATGAAAGGTGCGCCTTTTGATAGAGAAGTTCTCGTTTTATATCATTTTAGTCAGTTAAATTGTAGCGATGGATGAAGCACAAATCGCCTTCTGTCGGTATTCTTAATTAAAATTCACATTACTGTTGAATTTGTGAACAGCGGTTCGTTCATGAATCGCTCTCAACAAGTTAAGTCAATGACAATTCTGTTGATTTCCTGAACAAGTGACGTTTTTTATTAAATTAGGTCATAAACACGCTATAGTGAGTTTGTTAAAATTCTCCTGTTTTCCACCGGCAACGAAAGGCGCATCGTGCAAGCTGCTTTAAAACTTCGCCTCTATTGGGCAAACAAAACCATTAACTACAGCATTCTGATTCTTATCACCCTTTTAGGCGTGGTGATTCCTGCTTGGTATTTTAAGCAACATACCTTGATTACTCCTCTTATCTTGGGTGTGATTGCTGCCGCTTTGGCTGAGAGCGACGACAGTTTCACGGGCAGGATAAAAGCGCTCATTCTTACCTTTATCTGTTTCGCCGTCGCTGCTTTCTCAATTGAGATCTTATTTGATACGCCGTGGGCTTTTGCCATCGGCCTGTTTATCTCGACGTTCGGCTTTATTATGCTTGGCGCTATTGGGCCTAAATACGCCAGCATCGCGTTTGGCTCTTTATTGATTGCCATTTACACCATGCTTGGCGCTCATGAAAGCACCAATATTTGGTTCCAACCATTGCTACTATTGACTGGCGCGGCGTGGTACTACTTCATGTCGATGATTTGGCAGATGTTTTGGCCACTTCAACCTGTTCAACAAAGCTTGGCGACGGTGTTCTTACAAATCGCCAACTACCTTGATGCCAAGGCGAAGCTGTTCCACCCTGTCACCAACTTAACCCCACAGCCTATGCGCATCGAGGCGGCGAAGCTAAATGCTGCGACCGTAAACGCACTGAATGCTTGTAAAGCAACGCTGTTAAGCCGTTCTAAGCGCGGTCATATCGATGGTCCAAGCGACCGCTTCCTTAATATTTACTTTATTGCACAAGACATTCACGAGCGCGTGAGTTCAAGCCACTATCGATACCAAGATTTGGCTACCGAATTTGAGCGCTCAGACGTTTTGTTCCGCTTTAAGTACTTACTTGAGTCTCAAGCGCAAGCTTGTCGCGATATTGCTCATGCGATTCGACTAGGTAACGAATACACCCATACTGATCAATCTATTCTTGCATTGGCAGAGCTACAAAACTCCTTGGGCTACTTGGAAGAACAAGAACAAAGCCATTGGAAGCGTTTATTGGCTCAGCTTACTTACCTGTTCAATAACCTAGCGACGGTAGAAAAACAGCTCAGCAACATTAATAACCCAGACGCGGAGCGGCTCGAAGAAGATGTGCTGGATGATACGAACCCACATACGCTGAAAGCCATGTGGCAACGCATCTCAGCGAATTTACATAAAGACTCGATGCTGTTCCGCCACGCACTGCGCATGTCGATTGCCCTAACTGCCGGTTACGGAATTATCCAAGCGTTCGACATTGACCGTGGTTACTGGATTCTGCTTACCACGCTATTTGTTTGCCAACCTAACTACAGCGCAACACGACAAAAACTTACTGCCCGCGTTATCGGAACACTCGCAGGTTTGTTGATAGGTGTGCCCTTGCTGACCTTCTTCCCTTCTCAAGAAAGCCAGTTGGTCTTCATTGTCATCTCTGGGGTGATGTTCTTTGCGTTTCGCATCAACAACTACGGTTATGCAACCGGCTTTATCACCCTACTCGTGTTGTTCTTGTTCAACCAATTAGGTGAAGGTTACGCCGTAGTACTGCCTCGACTTGCTGATACCTTGATTGGCTGTGTGCTGGCGGTTGGCGCCGTTTTAGTCATTCTGCCGGACTGGCAATCTAAGCGCCTGCATAAAGTGATGTCCGACGCGATAGATGCCAATAAGCAATACCTTGGTCAGATCATCGGCCAGTATCGGATTGGTAAGAAAGATAACCTCAGCTACCGAATCGCTCGTCGTCAGGCACACAACACTGATGCCAACCTCTCTTCCGCGATCAGCACCATGTTGGCGGAGCCGGGGAAATATCGAACGGCAGTGGATGAAAGTTTCCGTTTCTTAACGTTGAATCATGCAATGTTGAGTTATATCTCAGCGTTAGGTGCGCATCGGACTCGGATTGACGATGAATCCATCCACCAGCTTGTTCTTGATGCTCATCGATGTATTCACCAGCATTTGGACGTGTTACATCAACAATTGCATCACAACAGCGAAGAGTGTGATTTGTCGTCGATCGACGATACTAATTTGGAACAACGCCTGAATGAATGGCGTGATGAAGATGATCATTCTGCTCGAATGGTGCTTCAGCAATTGCACCTCATCTACCGCATGCTGCCTGAGTTGCACTCTCTTGCCTCTAAGTTTGCCGTTCGTGTGAACTAAACAAGCCTCTTGAACCAACGAGGCATATTAAAGGGGTAGACTATGATTCTACCCCTTTATGATTACCGCCTTTATTCATAGGAAAAGTCTTACAAGTTACTTGAGGCTTACTGACATTACTCGGACAAAAAAACACCATTCAAAAACTAACCTAAGAATATTAGAACATTCTTTAATTGTGACCATGGAGGTCGCTGAGGTGGGTGGATGAAGGAGAAGCCCAAGAAATGTGAGGAGATCGAAATGACTACTCAACAGTTTAATGAACTGAGACAAAAGATTAATGAGCTGACAGCGAGCCAACTAAAATCGCTTCAGGGTGACATTAGTCAATCGCTTAACAAAAAGGAAAGCCCGCTTCTTTCTAACGAAGAACGCGATATGCTTTCAAAACTGTTTGCATAATCAAACCGTTCGAATAAAGAACTTGCACGAAATTGCAACACTTCCTATGCTAACAAAAGCATAACAAGTGAGAGAGTTAACATGCCAGTATCAGGAATACAGTCCGGATATAATATGATTCAGCTGTCGCAGAAGATGGCTGAAGGTGCTGCGCATGAAATTCAACAAGACTTTGTGAAAGAAAACGATTTAGCGTTTAACAAAGTTGACCTCGTCAAAGATAACGAGCTTAATTTCAATAAAGTCTCCTCTGAATTGCCTTCAAACCCAATCGAGCCTCTCGTTAACTTAACTCAAGCTGCAAGCTATAACCGAATCGGTGCATCGGTTGTTGATAAGAACAATGAAGTGATCGGCAGCCTACTCGACATTCACGTGTAAACAACGCTTTAAATACCAATCAGCACACTGCTTTTTATACCAGACACAAAAAAGCGCGATAACTCTAAGAGCTATCGCGCTTTTTGCTTTTAGGCTGTTTTAGCCGTTGGCAAGCACATTATTGTTTAGCAGTGACTCAACGATCTCGTTTGAACTCAGACCGTTAAAGTCCAGCGCATCACCTAAGTGTTCAACCACGATGGTTTGATGCACATTGGTGTCGGTCGTGATGTTTAACGATACCGCCTCGGTAGCCGCATCGTAGTCTGCCGAAATGTGTCCAAGCAAATCATCCATATCGATCATCGGATTGTTAAGATCAGAGATGACCTCACGCAAATCGATACTGTCTTCGTTCACAGTAAAGTCAGTAATGGTATCCACTGCCCCTTCGTCAACGGAATCCACCGTCCACTTGAAGGTATCGCTGCCGTCACCACCGGTTAGGATGTCTGAACCTAGGCCACCGATCAGCACATCATCACCATCGCCACCTACGATAAGGTCGTCACCTTCCCCACCGATTAAGTTAATGCCTGTGTCTCCACCAACTAGGTAACTGTCGTCCGTTGCGCTTGACTGATCAATATCGTCGTTATCACCGCTCACATCCAAACTAATTTGGACAGGCGAAGACTGCGCTTCATCACCATTGGATTCTGTTGATATTGCAGTAACCGAAATATCGTAAGAACCGATATCAATACCGCTGTTGGTGTCTGTCGCCACAATTTCTAGCGTATCAATTTCATCGCTTGGTACTGTCCAAGTGGTGCCATCGAAGCTAATGCCTGATGGAGAAACACCGCTTGTCACCTCTGCACTAGCAGGTACACCTGTTAGTTCCAGTGAAAGTACCTCGTCAATGTCAGTCAACGCCGCCATGATACCCACAATTGCAAGACCTTGACTACTCGCGGTTTGGCTAGCAGCAATTTGACGAACGTAGTTAAACTGAGGATCGATACCCAGTGTTGGGGCATCAGCCACAGGATTCACATTGATAGTGAAGTCTTGATTCGCCTCCAATGCTGTACCCGATGCATTTTCGAAGTATACGCCGTTGTCTTCGACTTTCACCGATAAGGTAATTGAAGCGGCATCCACGTCTCCTGCATCCACAAATACGCCCTCAGAAGCATCTGTCGCACCAAGAACGGAGTTAATGTTATCTGGTGTTCCCATTAGGATAATTTCACCAAACATACCCGCACCTACAGTGACACCACTACCTGCCGGCGGCTCAACACGAACGTCACCTTCAGTCACTGCTAGCGTCACCGTCATGATTTCGTTCGCCTGTGCACCAGTGAAGTCGATGTCGCTTACACTAATTCCCGTAATTTTCTGGCCATCGGCTTCGTTGATCGTATCCGTTACCGACGTAGCTGTGATTTCAGGTGCGTCATTGGTCGCTTCAACATTCAACACTGCTGTGCCCGCAATTGTGATTGGGTCTGGCGCACCGTTAGTGGTTCCGTCATCTGTGATTTCATAAGTGAAGTTAACGTCACCAAAGAAATCTGCAGCAGGTTCAAACGTCCATTCTGTCGCGCTGACTTGCGTTAACGTACCCGCCGAAGGATCCGCCAGAGCAACATTACTAATGGTCAAGTTATCCGATTCAGGGTCACTCGCATTACTCAGAAGTTCTGTCGCAGTAATCGTCACCGCGCCACCATCTTCTTCCGTACTGCTTAGCGTTACTTCAGATGTCACCGGAGAATCATTCACCTCGGTGACTTCAAAGGTTGCTGTTCCTGACACTGTCTGAGGATCAGAAGCACCATTCGTCGTACCGTCATCGGTAATGGTGTAAGTCAGGTTCACCGTACCGTTGTAGCCCGGAGCGGGTGTAAATGACCATGTACCTGAGACGTTATCGAAATCCAATGTACCGCTACTTGGGTCGACCAATTGAACGCTACTCACTGTCAACGTGTCGTTCTCAATATCAGACGCATTCGCCAACAAATCAGCTTGGGTAATCTCAACCGCCGCACTGTCTTCCGCAACATCAGAAAGTGTCACTTCAGACGTTGTTGGTGCATCGTTTACTTCCGTTACATTGAAAGACGCGCTGCCATTAACCGATTTAGGATCGGATGCACCATCTGTCGTGCCATCATCTGTAATGGTGTACGTGATTTCAACTGGACCGTTGTAATTTGGCGCTGGGGTAAACTCCCACTCACCAGTACCGCTGTTGAAAGTAATGCTACCCGAACTTGGATCGGTTAACTGAACATTACTAACAGTGAGGTTGTCGTTTTCTACGTCTGTCGCATTCGCAATAAGATCCGCTTCAGAGATAGAGAACACACCACTGTCTTCTTCAACATCCGGTAGCGTCACTGGCGTAGTTTCTGGGGTATCGTTCACCGCTGTCACTTCAATATTGAAGCTGCCGCTGTTGGTATTTAGGGTGTCATCTACCCCACCAATCACAATACCTTCATTGCCTTGGTCATCAACAGTCACGTCCACCTGAACGTCACCAAAGAAGTTCAGGTCTGGATTGAACTCAATCAGGCCGTTTGCAATGGCATTGTTTAGATCGGCCACAGTGCCTTTCAGCTCAACGGAATCCGTACCATCACCGCTCACGGTTAGGTTGTAAGTAGTGATAAGCGTTGGGTTGAGCTCCAAGATACCGCTGTCTACAGTAACATTGAGCACGTATTCAGCATTCGGATCATCTAACACCGCATCAACGTCTGTGATGCTGAAGCCATCAAGCAGCAACGGAGTATCCTCTTGCGTTTCAACATCCACTGTATTCACGAACTCTGGGCGGTCGTTAACAGCTTCTACTTCGACATTTACATCGAACTCTTTCGGTGTGCCTAGGCTTTGGCTTCCATCTAAGCCAGTATCAACGGCCTGCACTTTAAACTCCAATGTGCCATTCCAAGAATTGTCGTTGCGATCGCCAGAGTTAAAGACCACTTTATCCAGATCTTGAGCATCAATCTCTAGAACGAACACACCGCCACCTTGATCGACAAATGCAGTGCCGTCGGTAAGTTCAATGCTTGCACCGTCTGGTACATTCGCGATTTCTACACGAAGTGTTTCTGGATCGTTCTCTTCATAATTCGCACCATCACCAATCGACTCTTGGTTATCGACCACAAGAGCATTGATATTGATTTCAATGTCTTCACCCTCATTACCTGAAACTAAGGTATCTGGGTTTACATCAACATCATCACCAATTGGATCAATGATCACTTTGAAGTTGCCAGTGTGTTCCGTAGGTACTTTAAGCAACTCTTCCTGTGTGAAGGCAGTAATGCCAATATCAACTTCACCGCTGAAGTTTTTCGGTGGTTGGATTTGAATTGAGCTCAAATCAACAGATGTTTGTGTCAAATCATTCAGTTGAATACTCCACTCACCACCACCGTTGTTTTTCACCGTGTAATCAGGAGAGCTAGAAGTCACAATAAAGTCGGTCGGTAATCCAGTAAGCTTCAAGGAAACAAACTGTTCTGAACCATCATTATCGTTCAGACTCACCGATACGCCGGAGCCTGACTGCGTCAATGAAATAAGAGTATCTTCATCGCCTGTGACAACGATAGGTTGAGAAGGATCTGCACCACTTATCGTAATGTCATCAACCACTGGTGTGATTTCAAACGACACGTTATCAGTGAAGGTGCGAACATCGGTATCGTCGCCAGGGTTAGCAAGCGTTGTTTGATCGATGATTGCTGTATCCGTGATCTCCCCTTCGATATTAATTTGAACGGTATTTTGACCGCCACCAACTGGGTAATTCTCTTTCGGCTTGAACAACACTTCATCCAATGCGCCCGCAGCAATTTCAGCAGCACTGAACTCGATACTTGTGCCTAATGAGTTGCCACTCGCGTCAACAAACTCACCTAATGTCGTATCATCAAGCGTGAGCTTAATGTTGGTGAGCGTCTCTCTGCCCGCTTGCAAGTTATTACGGTTGTCAGCAAAGTCGACATTCAAGTTGAGCTGAATCAAGCCATCTTCGTAGCCAATACCATCATTGGTTGGGACATCATTGTTAAGGTCGTTCACTGGTTGCTTGTCAGCATCTAAGCCTAACGTACCAGTGATATCGACTGTAACATCTGGTGTCACATTGCTATCAAGAGGTTGATCACCCGAAGAACCTGGGACATCCGCAACTGGCAAGATCTGAACAGGTAGTGACTCTAGCGTCGTGTTTTCATCACCCGATTGAGTATCGGTGGTAACGAAGAGAACTGGCAGCGTGAAGTCACCAGCCCAGTCTTCGGCAACACGTAGGGTCAAACCATCGAGGCCAGTAATGTTGCCACTCGCATCAATCGAAGCTTGGAACACGTATTTGCCGTCAACGAAGTCAACATCAGTGCCGCCAATAACTAGGCCCGGAGGTACACCAGGTGATGAAGGGTCAATAACAAGCGTTAGGACATCTTCTACGCCATCAGCATTGATGGTGCTGACTTTAGATGACAATTGCGTACCCAAATCAACAGTATTGTCTTCGTTGCCATCAATTTGAACCGTGTTATCAAGGTCAATTTCAGCCGCTACGCTGGTTTGAGGCGTGATATCTGTTGGGAACTCGAGTGTAATGTCAGTCTGACGTTGAACTGTTGCGTCTTCTTCGATCGTATCTTCACCCAAGTCGTTCACTTGTGCGTAGATGGTCAAGCCAATTGAAGAAATACCGTTGTTATCACCGTCGTCGGTGTCATCATTAGGTGTAAGATCCAAACCTGCTGGCGCAATAATCGAGAAGTTTTCTTCATCAGTGATCGTCCAGCGACCACCACCTTCATTTGATGCGCCAACAATGACTAGCTGATTCAAGATTTCTGGGTCAGTAATACTGAATTGAACTACCAATTGAGTCACGACTTCATCAGAAGAATCATCAAACTCTTGATATTTGATGATGTTAGCACCGGCTTGACCACCAGCACTGGTGTTAATCGTGAAATCGATATGGCCTTGAGCATCAGCCCGAACTACATCGGTCGTTGTACCACCCGATTCTTCAACCAGTAGACGAGTTTGATCAGCGACATCACCTGTTAAGTCCTCTGGTTCAACAACCGGATTCACTTGAACATTAACTGTACCGTTAATCACGGTAGATGCGATGCCCTCACCCGGATTGCCTGAGTCGACATACTCTGCATCAATTTCTTTCACCGTCACCTGTGTACTCAAGCTAAAGTCAGTACTTGAGTCCTGTTCAAGCTGGACTTGAATATAGCCATCTTGAGTGATTCTGGCAGAGAAGTCTTGCTCTGACTCGTTAGTTCCCGGAGTGAGCGTAATGCTGCCACCTGTCACGGTTTGCGCAACACCGTCAACATAAACAGTACTGCCATTTGGGAAGCCAGTGATTGTTAGGGCAGCAAAGAATTCGTCCGCATCCGGGCTTTGCGTTGCTGTCGGCTCCCAATCAATATTAATGCGCGTGTCTTCGTTGCCTTCAGAACTAACGACATAGTTGTCTTGAGCATCAATCACAGGGGCAACTTTAACGCGGATTTCACCAGTTACCTCACGCGTATGACCATCGTTCTCAGTCACGATAGTGGTTGCTGTGATGGTAATATTTTCTGTCGACGACGCTTCAGGTCGAATAACGATGCCCGAGTTTACGTTAGCATTGGTAATGTTTGCTTCGTAAATAGGTTGGCCTGCTCCATCGTATCCAACAAACGTTAGGTCGATAGAGGCACCATCGTTATCAAACAGTTCCACACCATCAGGGATGTTAGACAGCAATACCGTGATGGACTCTGAACTATCAGCTGGATTGTCTTTCAGTTCTCCTGATACCACGCTAAACGCGAGATCAACTTGACCGTTCTCATCGATTTCGGCTTCGATTCCTCGAACGGTACCATCATCGAACACGTTCCAAATGCCAGTTTTATCGTTCAGTTCGATGTCTGGAATATCCGCAACACCTTTCACCGATACAATCACCGATTGCGTGCCCAAAGAACGAATGTCCTGAGCGGCGCCCCCTGATAGAGAGGCGTTGTCTTTCACAATACCTTCTACATCAAACGTGAAGTCTTCGTTACTGTGTAATGGAGGAAGCACTTCAACATTAGCAAGGCTTGATTCTGGAATTTCGTAGTAAAGAACATTACCGCCACTGTCTGTAACTGCATTGATTTGGCTTGGATTTGCTGTATCAAGCCAAACCAACGTCACACCATCAATGGAGAAATTGTCAATGCGTACAAACAGTTCTTCAGAGCCATCAATATCATCTGATGGGCTCATCGTAATGACCTCGCTCAACTGAAGCGGATCGTGGTCTGTCACAGGGTCGACGGTATCTTGAGTTCGAGCGTTATCCTCAAAAATGTTGATGCGATTCACCACAAAGTCTGCTTGGTCAGCGACAGGGTTAACGTCAATCACAATTTCTTCGGTTTCAGAACGCGCCGTTTCTTTGCCCGTCAGAGGGTTATTACTCTCAGTCGTAATCGCGGTTACATCTAGCTTAATTTGGCCAGAGAAGTGCTCCGAAGGATCCACTTCAACCTCGTCAATACGACTCGCATCCACTAGGTATTTGCCACCTGCTTCTGGAATAGGTGTACCATCTGAGTAAACCAACGTCGCATTGTCTCCACCCTCGGTAAAGACAAGTTCATATACGATAGACTCTGGGTTACTGATATCTTGCGTGTTCGCTTCAATGTCTAACTCAACATTGTTGCCATCTTCATCAACGGTGTAATCGAAGGTGCTGCTAGCGTTCCACGTTGCAATATCAGCAACCGCATCAACTTCAATATCCAAGCGACCATTAATCGTGTGGTCTGGCGTACCATTGTTAAGAATTTCCACACGGATACGAGGATCGATACCAGAAGCATCGGTTGAGGAATGGCGATCTGGTACAAAGTACAAGTTATCTAGCGAGACAAGCTCACCATTGAATGATTGCTCGACATTTGATGCATCAAGAACAACCGTATTGCCGACAGGCGTTAATTCAATGTAGTTGCCGCTACCGTCTCGATAGTAGAACGTACCGTTGTGAGTATTGGCATCTCGAATAGTGATGTCACCTAGGCTCTCGTTACGATCGATATCATGCAAATCGATAACCAAATCGACTTTCGCTGGCGTCACATCCAAGGTTGATAGGTTATCTTGGGTATTTGCAGAATCCACACCTGCGACAACACCACCACGACCTTGGTCCTCGAACGCGGTGACGGTTGACGTATTAATCTGCGCGTTACGGTCGGTGATTGAGATATCAACATCAGCATCACTAGTATCACCGTCACCATCGGTTGCAACAACGTTGATGGTGAAATCAATCGAATCGGTTTCTGTATGGTCAAGATCGTCATTTGGACGGAAAGACACGCGGCCGTCGGTTCGCACAATCAAACGACCGATTTCGGTATCCACTCCGTCAAGAACTTTGTGAACGAACACAACTTGGTTACTGCCGTTTAAATCAACAGAGTCCGAGTCAACACCGTTTTGCTTGAAGTAAATACCCGAATCATCAGCCGAGAATGAAGTCACTTGTGCGCCGTCCGCACCAAGATCATCATCACCCTCTACAGGGTCTCGGAATAAGCGAACCGTACGGTTACCTTGTCCCTCAATACGCGAAATAGACGCATCGTGCAGGGTTGGAACATCATCGGTAATCGTCACTGGTAAGTTAATGCCGGCCGTATCGCCATCGACATCGGTCGCGAAGACTGGAAGATCGAGTATGAGTGTATCTTCGCCTTGGGTTGAATGGTCTAGCGCACCCTCAAGCGTAAACTTGTAAGAGCCGTCAGCGTTCAAAACTAGCGTGAACACTGAGTTACCATCAGGTGTTTGACCTTGATAAGTAAAGTTGTTGTTGCTTACCGCGGTTTGAACTAAAGTTACCGCGAGACCACCTGAAGTGACTCCTGGGATCGGGTTAGAAGTAAGCTCCAACTGGTAAGAGACAACTGTATCTGCCCCTTCTACCGTATCGAAATTGCCTGTTGCTTCTAGGCTGTCTTTGTTGGTTGCCTGAGAGCCATTAGCGAGATCATCCTCGTCAACAGCCAACGCATCTGCTGATGTAATTTCAGGAATGTCATCAACAATGGTGATTGGAAGGTTCAGTGATGATGACGTATCGCCATCAAAATCTGTCACTGTAATTGGGATATCAATGACAAGGTTGTTTTCACCTTGAACAGCGTCATGGTCGATTGGCCCCAACAGTTCAAATTGGTAACTGTCGTTATTCGCATCAAGAGACAAGGTGAAGATCTTAGTTGATGTGCCAGTAATGACCGCTTCGTAACTGGTTACACCACCAACCGAGCTCACCACATTCAACTCGATGCTGTTGCCGTTCGAAGTTAAGCCAGACACAACGGCATTGAGGTCAGAAACTTGGTAACTGACAATCTCATCCGAACCATCAACGACTTCAAATCCACCAGTTAATACCGTTGAATCGCTACTTGTCGTGTCTGAGCCACCAGCAAGATCATCTTCATCGACTGTTTGTTGGCTAGTGTCTGTCACTTTCACAATCGCAGGAACATCGTCCACCACGGTAATCGGCAAGGTGATATTATTTGAAACATCGCCATCAAAATCGGTCGCGTTGACTGGGAAGTTGATGACTAACGAGTTCTCATCGTTACCCGCAGGATGATCAAGTGCACCCAACAGTTCAAATTCATAACTGTCTGCTGAACCATTTAGCGTCAGTTTAAAGACGGTGTCCGTCGTACCTTGTACATAAGCTCGGTACTCAATCACACCGTTTGAGTTTGAAAACTCAACCAACTCAAGCGGTTGACCACCTGAGGTAAGTCCAGATACAGGCGACGTTAAGCTATCCAACTGGAAGCTAACGATAGAGTCGGCACCATCCGTAACGTCAAAGTTGCCACCAATGATATTGGATTCTGGCGTGTCGTCCGAACCTTGGCTTGGAATATCATCCTCATCCACAGACAAGGTACTACCAGAGCTAATAGCATCAATGGTTGGTTTGTCATCTACGATGGTCACTGGCAAGGTCGCAGTGATGGTATCGTTGTCGCCATCTGTAATCTTCACAGGTAGATTCAACAAAATCTCATCAGAGTTAACCGCGTGATCTAACTGACCAGATAACTCAAAGTCGTATTTACCATCTTGATGAAGTGTCAACGTGAAGACCGTCACTCCACCCGGAGTTTGTCCCACGTAAACAAGCGCGTCAGCAGTTGAGGCGCCAACGTCTTGGGAAAGTGTTACCTCTTCTCCACCCGATTTCAGATTCGGGATAGGATTTGAGCTTAGATCCAATTCGAAAGCATCAATACCATCTGCGCTAGTGACTTCGAACTCACCTGATACCGTTAATGGCTCTTTCGTTCCATCAGAACCAAGAGGTAAGTCATCTTCGTCGACACGTAGACTTTCAATATTGGTAACAACTGGAACATCGTCCACAACGGTAATTGGCAATGTGAAGGCTGGTGAAGTATCACCATCATTATCTGTCGCCGTCACAGGGAGGTTAATAACAATCTCGTTTTGCTGATTACCATCTGGATGATCAAGCGGCTTCTGTAAATCGAACTCGTAGGTGTTGTTCGTTGCATCCAACGTCAGTTCGAACACCACTTCAGTAGGATTGCCAGCGACACCTTGGTATACGTTCACGCCGTTTGCGCTAGAAGACAGAACTAAGGTGATAGCTTCACCATCTGAAGTCAGAGAGGCAACAGGTGTGGTCAGGTCACTCAGCTGAATAGAAGCAACTTGGTCAGCACCTTCGGTGATATCAAAAGTACCTGAAATAACAGTATCTTCTGCACTTGCAGCATCCGTACCTGCTGGTAGGTCATCTTCATCAACGGTTTGTTCGCTGCCTGCTAGTAAACCGTCAATGGTCGGAACATCATCCACAACCGTAATTGGTAAGGTGATGTTGTTCGACACGTCTCCATCAAAGTCAGTCGCGTTTATCGGTAAATTGATGATCAGTTCATTTTGTCCATCAGCATTTGGATGATCGAGAGGAGCAAGCAAATCGAACGTGTAGCTGTCATCAGAGGCATCGAGGGTTACACGGAATACTGGTGTCGTCGTGCCATCAATACGAGCTTCGTAAACTGAGACGCCACCTGCGTTTGATACTTCAACCATAACCAGTGATTGACCACCAGAGGTCAGGCCTTGTACTGGCGTGGTTAGGTCAGAAACGCCATACTCCACAATGCCATCAGAGCCATCAGTCGCGATGAAGTTACCTGCAATGCTGTTCGACTGCGTACCATCGGATCCGATTGTTGGGATATCGTCCTCATCAACCGTTTGCACACTTGTGGCTTCGATGCCACCAAGTGTCGGCTTGTCATCAACGATCTTGACAGGAATTGTCTCAGCAGAGGTATCGCCATCAAAGTCGGTCGCGATGATTGGGAAGCTCAGTGTCAGCTCGTCACTATCTACCGCGTGGTCGATTGGACCTTCTAACGTGAAGTTATAAGAGCCATCGGTATTCACTGTCAGCGTAAAGACCGCTTCAGTCCCCGCTGCCGCTTCGTAAGTAAAGCTACCATCGCCGTTTGCGGTTTCCGTCAGTGTGACTGCCACGCCTTGTGATGTGAGTCCAGCTACTGGTGCTGCAGAAGCATCGAGCTGATAGCTCACCACTCGGTCCGAGCCTTGTGTGGTGGTGAAGTTGCCATCGATTGAAATCGGGTCAGTTTGGTCTGAGCCAATCGTACCTAAGTCATCCTCATCAACGGTAATCGCATCAACATCGGTAATAGTTGGCTTATCGTCCACGATGGTGACTGGGATCGTTTCTGTGGTGGTATCACCATCAAAATCCGTTGCGATGATTGGGAAGTTCAGCGTCAGCTCATCACTGTCTACCGCATGGTCGATTGGCCCTTGAAGCGTGAAATTGTATGAGCCATCCGTGTTTACTGTTAGCGTAAATACGGCTTCAGTTCCTGCTGTCGCTTCATAAGTGTAGCTACCGTCGCCGTTTGCAGTTTCCGTCAGCGTGACGGCCACACCTTGTGATGTCAGACCATCAACTGGTGTTGCAGCAGTATCTAATTGGTAGCTTACTACCCCGTCAGAGCCTTGCGTTGTAGTGAAGTTGCCATCGATTGAAATTGGATCTGAGCCGTCAGAGCCAATCGTCGCTAAGTCATCTTCATCCACGCGGATCGCGTCTACGTCAGTGATGCTTGGTTTATCGTCAACAATGGTGACAGGCAATGTTTCTGTCGACGTATCACCATCAAAGTCTGTCGCGATAATCGGGAAATCAATTTGTAGGCTGTCACTATTTACCGCATGGTCTAGCGGACCTTGCAGAGTAAAGGTGTAGCTGCCGTCTGGCTTCACCACTAATTCAAATACGGCATTGCCGTCTGCTGTGGCAGTGTAAGTAAAGCTGCCATCACCATTTGTTGTCTCAGTAAGCACGACAGGCTCACCATGAGAGGTTAACCCTGCTACTGGATCTGCTGTTGCATCAAGCTGGTATTTAACAACGCTGTCCGAGCCTTCAGTTGTGGTGAAAGACCCCGACATAAACGCATCATCGTTTTGGTCTGAGCCAATTGAGGCGAGATCATCTTCGTCTACCGTCAGTGGGACAACATTATCGATGGTTGGAACGTCATCAGTAATCGTGACTGGAATGGTCGCGGTCGTCGTATCGCCATCAAAGTCTGTAGCAATGATTGGGAAGTTCAGAACTAATTCATCGCTGTTTAACGCATGATCCACCGGACCTTCTAGACGGAAGTTGTATGTGCCGTCTGCATTCACGTTCATGGTGAAGACAGGATTGCCATCCGCGGTAGCCACGTAAGTAAAGCTGCCATCGACATTCGCAGTCTCTACCAAAGTAACAGGCTCACCTTGGGAGGTTAATCCCGAAACAGGATCAGAAGTTGAATCAAGTTGGTAGCTCACCACTCGGTCTGAGCCTTGAGTAGTAGTGAACACGCCTTCAACAAACACAGCGTCAGTTTGGTCTGAGCCAATGCCTGATAAATCATCTTCATCCACAGCCAGAGGCACAACATTATCGATGATTGGCGCATCATCCGTGATCGTGACTGGAATGGTCGCCGAAGTCGTATCACCATCAAAGTCGGTGGCAATAATTGGGAAATCAATCGTCAGGCTGTCGCTGTTGGCGGCATGGTCAATCGGGCCTTGCAGCGTAAAGTCGTACGTACCATCTGTTGCGACATTCAACGTGAAGACAGGATTGCCGTCAGCGGTGGCCACATAGGTAAAACTGCCGTCACCATTCGCGGTTTCCACCAAGGTAATCGCCTCACCTTGAGAGGTCAGCCCCGCAACAGGATCTGCTGTTGAATCCAGTTGGTAGCTCACCACTCGGTCAGAGCCTTGTGTGGTCGTAAACGCGCCTTCAACGAACAGATCGCCGCCTGGCTCTGAGCCCACACCGCTAAGGTCGTCTTCATCGACACTCAACGCATCCACCGCTGTAATGGTCGGTACATCATCAACAATCGTGACTGGAATGGTTTCAGTAACGGTGTCGCCATCAAAGTCGGTTGCGATAATTGGGAAGTTAAGTGTCAACTCGTCACTATCAACCGCGTGATCAATCGGCCCTTCTAGCGTGAAGTTGTAAGATCCATCAGTATTCACTGTCAGCGTAAAGACCGCTTCAGAGCCCGCGGTTGCTTCGTAGGTAAAGCTGCCATCACCGTTTGCAGTTTCAGTTAATGTGACCGCCACACCTTGCGATGTTAAACCGTCAACTGGTGTTGATGAGCCATCTAACTGGTAGCTCACCACTCGGTCTGAACCTTGTGTGGTGGTGAAGTTACCATCAATAGAAATTGGATTGCTTTGGTCTGAACCGATTGACGCTAGGTCATCTTCATCAACCGTAATGGCATCTACGTCAGTAATAACTGGCTTATCGTCCACGATGGTGACCGGGATAGTGGCATTTGTGGTGTCACCATCAAAGTCGGTCGCGATGATTGGGAAGTTGAGCGTTAACTCATCACTATCAACAGCATGATCGATTGGGCCTTCAAGCGTGAAGTTATAAGAGCCATCAGTGTTCACTGTCAGTATAAAGACCGACTCGGTGCCTGCTGTTGCTTGATAGGTAAAGCTGCCATCGCCGTTTGCGGTTTCAGTTAGCGTGACTGCCACGCCTTGTGATGTGAGTCCAGCCACTGGTGTTGCAGAAGCATCGAGCTGATAGCTCACTACTCGGTCAGAGCCTTGTATGGTGGTGAAGTTGCCATCGATTGAAATCGGGCCAGTCTGATCTGAGCCAATCGTACCTAAGTCATCTTCATCAACGGCAATCGCATCAACATCGGTAATGGTCGGTTTATCATCCACGATGGTGACTGGGATCGTTTCTGTGGTGGTATCACCATCAAAATCCGTTGCGATGATTGGGAAGTTCAGTGTCAGCTCATCACTGTCTGTCGCATGGTCGATTGGACCTTGCAGCGTGAAGTTGTATGAACCATCCGTATTAACGGTCAGCGTAAATACTGCTTCAGTTCCTGCTGTCGCTTCATAAGTGTAGCTACCGTCGCCGTTTACGGTTTCAGTCAGCGTGACGGCCACACCTTGTGATGTTAGACCATCAACTGGCGTTGCAGCAGTATCTAATTGGTAACTCACCACCCCATCAGAGCCTTGCGTTGTAGTGAAGTTGCCATCGATTGAAATTGGGTCTGAGCCATCAGAGCCAATCGTCGCTAGGTTATCTTCATCCACGCGGATTGCGTCTACATCAGTGATGGTTGGTTTATCATCAACGATGGTGACAGGTAGTGTTTCTGTCGAGGTATCGCCATCAAAATCTGTTGCGATAATCGGGAAGTCGATTTGTAGACTGTCACTATTCACCGCATGGTCTAGTGGACCTTGCAGAGTAAAGGTGTAGCTGCCGTCTGGCTTCACCACTAATTCAAATACGGCATTGCCATCTGCTGTGGCAGTGTAAGTAAAGCTGCCATCACCATTTGTTGTCTCAGCAAGTACGACAGGTTCACCATGAGAGGTCAACCCTGCTACTGGATCTGCGGTTGCATCAAGCTGGTATTTAACAACGCTGTCCGAGCCTTCAGTTGTGCTGAAAGAGCCCGACATAAACGCATCATCGTTTTGGTCTGAGCCAATTGAAGCGAGATCATCTTCGTCCACCGTGAGTGGAACAACGTTGTCAATGGTTGGAACGTCATCAGTAATCGTGACAGGAATAGTCGCGGTCGTCGTATCGCCATCAAAGTCTGTAGCAATGATTGGGAAGTTCAGTACTAATTCATCGCTGTTTAACGCGTGATCGATCGGCCCTTCTAGACGGAAGTTGTATGTGCCATCAGCATTCACATTCATGGTGAAAACAGGATTGCCATCCGCAGTTGCCACGTAAGTGAAGCTGCCATCAGCATTCACAGTCTCTACCAAAGTAACAGGCTCACCTTGAGAAGTTAAACCTGAGACAGGATCAGAAGTTGAATCAAGTTGGTAGCTCACCACACGGTCTGAACCTTGAGTAGTCGTGAACGCGCCTTCCACAAACACAGCATCAGTTTGGTCTGAGCCAATGCCTGATAAATCATCTTCGTCTACAGCCAGAGGCACAACATTATCGATGATTGGCGCATCATCCGTAATCGTGACTGGAATGGTTGCCGAAGTCGTATCACCATCAAAATCAGTGGCAATAATTGGGAAATCAATCGTCAGGCTGTCACTGTTAGCTGCATGGTCAATCGGGCCTTGCAGCGTAAAATCGTAAGTGCCATCTGTTGATACGTTTAACGTGAATACCGGATTGCCGTCTGCGGTCGCCACATAAGTAAAGCTGCCATCACCGTTGGCGGTTTCCACCAAGGTAATCGCCTCACCTTGAGATGTCAGACCCGCAACAGGATCAGCGGTTGAATCCAGTTGATAGCTCACCACTCGGTCAGAGCCTTGAGTGGTCGTAAACGCGCCTTCAACGAACAGATCGCCGCCTGGATCTGAGCCCACACCACTAAGATCGTCTTCATCAACACTCAACGCATCCACCGCTGTGATGGTAGGTACATCATCAACAATCGTGACTGGAATGGTTTCAGTAACGGTGTCGCCATCAAAGTCGGTTGCGATAATTGGGAAGTTCAGTGTCAACTCGTCACTATCCACCGCGTGATCAATCGGCCCTTCTAGCGTGAAGTTATAAGAGCCATCAGTATTCACTGTCAGCGTAAAGACCGCTTCAGAGCCCGCTGTTGCTTCGTAGGTAAAACTGCCATCACCATTTGCGGTTTCTGTTAGCGTTACCGCCACACCCTGTGAGGTTAAACCGTCAACTGGTGTTGATGTGCCATCGAGTTGGTAGCTCACCACTCGGTCTGAACCTTGTGTGGTGGTGAAGTTGCCATCAATAGAAATTGAATTGCTTTGGTCTGAACCGATTGACGCTAGATCATCTTCATCAACCGTAATGGCATCCACGTCAGTAATAACTGGCTTATCGTCCACGATCGTCACAGGGATCGTGGCGTTTGTGGTGTCGCCATCAAAGTCGGTCGCGATGATTGGGAAGTTGAGCGTTAACTCATCACTATCAACAGCATGATCGATTGGGCCTTCAAGCGTGAAGTTATAAGAGCCATCAGTGTTCACTGTCAGTGTAAAGACCGACTCGGTGCCTGCTGTTGCTTGATAGGTAAAGCTGCCATCGCCGTTTGCGGTTTCAGTTAGCGTGACTGCCACGCCTTGTGATGTGAGTCCAGCCACTGGTGTTGCAGAAGCATCGAGCTGATAGCTCACTACTCGGTCCGAGCCTTGTGTGGTGGTGAAGTTGCCATCGATTGAAATCGGGCCAGTCTGATCTGAGCCAATCGTACCTAAGTCATCTTCATCAACGGTAATCGCATCAACATCGGTAATGGTCGGTTTATCATCCACGATGGTAACAGGCAATACGATTTGACTTGTGTCACCATCGAAATCAGTAGCAATAACATTAAAATCGAGGGTTAAGCTGTCGCTATTTGCCGCATGGTCGATTGGACCTTGCAGCTCAAAACTGTACGAGCCGTCGGTATTCAAAATTAATGTGAAAACTGCGCTGCCATTTGCCGTTGCGCTGTAGGTGTAACTGCCGTCTGCATTTTGCGTTTCGGCAATGGAGACGGTCTGACCTTGAGATTGCAGGCCATTTAAAGGATCAGCGTTTACATCCAACTGATACTGTACGACGCCATCAGAGCCCTGAGTCGTCGTGAACTGACCTTCAACCAGCGTTGGCTGTGATTGGTCAGAGCCTACCGAACTTAAATCATCTTCATCGACGGTAAGAGCAACAACGCCGTTAATGGTTGGCACATCATCAGCAATGGTTACCGGTAGAACAAGTGAACTGGTGTCACCGTCAAAGTCCGTTGCGACAATATTGAAGTCTAGAGTTAAGCTATCACTACCCACAGCATGATCGATTGGACCTTCAAGGGTAAATGAGTAAGAACCGTCAGGGTTCACTTGTAAGGTGAAGATAGCGTCCCCTTCTGCCGTTGCAGAATAGGTAAAGCTGCCATCTGAGTTGGTTGTTTCCGTCAGAGAGATAGATCGACCCTGAGATTCCAACCCATTGAGTGGATCAGTGCCGCTTTCTAATTGATAACTTACAACACGGTCTGAGCCCTGAGTCGTCGTGAAACTGCCTTGCGCGAGCACAGAGTCGCTTTGATCGGAGCCGATGCTTGATAAATCGTCTTCATCGACGGCTAGTGCCTCAACGCCATCAATCGAAGGAACGTCATCTTGAACTTGAATGACAATTTGCGCGGCTTCTGGTGTGTTCGAACCGTCGGTAATAGAGGAACGGTCACCATCCGCATCTACCGCGTAAACTGGCAGTGAGAAAGTTAGCGAGTCATCGTTAGCACCCGTATGGTCGAGTTGTTCATACAAGTTGAATTGGTATTCGCCCAATGCAGGCGCATCAATCGCCACATCAAATACGGTGATACGCACGCCATCCAGCTCGATGAAGCCTTCGTAAGTACGTACGCCATTACTCTCGGACGCTAGTTCTAGTTGAACAACCTGCCCTTGAGATTGGAGTTCTCCACCAACATTAAACTCTGTAGGTTCCAACTCGTAGTGATCAATGATGTCACTTCCGACCGCTGTCGTGATCGACCCAGTCCCACTTGTTACTACCGCGCCTTCCTGTGAACCTTGGTCAACACCCGCCTCGTCTAAAGACAATCCCGTCACGTTTTCGATCACAGGATTATCGCCATCAAGGATGGTCATCGTAAAGGTGTTGCTTGCCGTATCTTGGTCAAAGTCGACGATTGTGGTTGGCAAAGAGAGCTCAATCGTATCTTCACCGTTTGTTTGTTCTAACGGCTTAAATTGCTCAAATTGGTAGGTGCCATCGGTGTTCAAACTAATGGTTAAGACGGCTTCATTCGAGCCAGCAATGGACAAGGTGATAGTACTGCCGTCTTCAGAGAGTACCGCTTCTGTCGCCTGATTATCACTCAGTAGGCCATCGAACTGACTAAGTCCTTCTTGATTAAACGTGACCGTTGCCAATTGATCGCTACCAATATCAACAAAGGTGCCAGTAATTGGTGTAGAAGAAGATTCAACGTTTTCAAAAGTAACGTTTTGCGGCGCAGGATCATCGCCATCAATAACAATTGTCGTAAAATCAATAGGCGCTTGAATGCTGTTACCACCTATATCTGCACCTGTAATATCAAAAGCAATATTGATTTGATCACCGACGATCGATACTTGGCCATCAGCAACAGACGCAACATGGTCAATACCCTGGTTAATCGTGGTAACGACCTCTAACTCTAAATCACGGCCTAGAGATGTCGCTTCTATCTCGATACGAAGCACTTCGTTACCTTCTTGAGTACCGATAATGGCATTTTGCGCTTCGTCATAAACGAACGCCACTGGCTGACCACCAGAGGTAATATCACTGTTAAGCTCAGTTAACAAAGACTCTAAAGAAGACGTTTCAGGTACAAATGAAGCGGTATCAAGTGCGAGATCCCCTGCTTCAACCAACACACTAGAAGAAATGGTTTGCGGGTAGCTTGATAGAGAAATTGAGCCTTCTGTTACTTGAGAAGAGAGAGACTGACCACCGTCAGCAAAAATGGTGATGTCGAGGCCATCAATATCATCGTCGGTTTCGGTATCACCGCTTGGAGCCGATGTCTCGAAGAAGGTTGAAGCGAGTACTTCGGGATTGTTGTACTCAATGGTAACAAAGCCCGCATTCGCAGAACCGGAACCACCACCTCCGCCAGGAACTGCAGCGGTTGCCTCTAAAATGGCGGTAGGGTCGGCACCTTCCAAAATGGCTTGTTGAATCGCAGCCACGTCTTCTGCACCAAACTCAGCATTTGCCGCTGCCGTTGGGTCAACATTGACTTGTCCGTCAACAGGCGCTTGAACGACCGCTTCCGTCGATGCAGCTTCAGGTGTTGGCGCTGGAATACACGCCACACAATTCTCGTCTACTAGATAGAGAGAACCTTCCGCTATCACTTCAATCGAAGCGCCATTTTCCGTGATGATTACATCACCCGGAACCAATACATCCCCGACGTTAATCGCCCTAACCTTTCCCTCAAGGTTTAAAGCGTAAACATCCCCTTTGACAGCATCTACTAATACTTCCTGCGGCACAGCTTGTGTACTCATCTGACCCCCGCTAATTGGTCAACGTCTTCTCGTTAGACCTTTATACATTATTTTAGTTTATCGGCTTATGATTCACCGTTTATCACAACTCTGATTTAACTAAGTATTGAGTCAATAAACAATCATATTTTGCAGTTTCGTTAATCGTCAGATACGAAAACTGCACCTAGTCACAATTATGTGACACCAACAAACCACTAAAATACCAACCAAACATATGAAAATAATAGACTATTAATGAAAGCTTAGTATTTATAAATAAAAAGACGAAGTGACGTGAAATTATGAAGTTAAGACTAATCCGCCCGTACCGATAAGAAGCGGTAGAAATGCGAACAAAATGTCGTAGCTTGAAGATCGTTTCGCAAGTCGGATAAGGAAAGGTGAAGAGAAAAACATCACCATCAAATACTGAACGACATAGTCAGAAGGAATCAGAATCAGCATCAGAACATGTGTTAATACGTGGATAGCCACTCCCCACGAATGAGGTTTGGTACGCATCATCAAGGCAAATGAAAACAGAAAGCTAATGGCAACAGGCATAAATTACACTTAATTAATAATGATTCTCATTTTCAATATTATGTTATTGTCCTAATTCCTTCAACTCAGTTTTGTCTATTGTTTGCATCGCTATTATCAATCAACATAATAAGTAAAATTATCAATGAATTTTTTCCTAAACGTTTGCGTAATCGCTAACCTTCTCTTAACCTTGATTTGAGGCTTTCATCACGGTTTTTCCATTGCTATAGTTCACCCATCAAAACGAACAAGACCATTCGAGGCATGGAGCTTCCTCGTTAATCTCAAGATGAGAAGAAGTGGTACCGACAAAATTCGGCAGATTTAAGAGGGTCAAATAATGGAAATGAACATGGTTGAGATTCTAGGCTACGCGGCTTCTATCATGGTTGCTATCTCACTAACTATGAAAGATATCGTTAAGCTTCGTATCCTTAACTTTATCGGCTGTGCACTTTTCACAGCGTACGGTTTGATGATCGATTCATGGCCAGTAGTTCTAACTAACGGTTTTATTGCATGTGTTAACGTGTACTTCCTTGCTAAAATGCAGCAGGAAAAAAAAAGCCTAGCGCCTGAAGAGGCCTAGGAAAAACGATTTTGGAAAGCCCGTAAGTATCATGCTTACGGGCTTTTTTGTTTTTGGTCGCGAGTGTCGATTCGCTTTCGCTAGCGTATCCAGTTCAACTTCAGAGTTTCGCGGCGGGAGAACATTTCTACATGAACCGACACAACGCCCTTCACTTTTTCTAATGACTCTTCAGAGTCCGCCTCACAAGTTATCAGTAAACGCTCCCCTTCTAACTTAAACTCCGTATTTCCAACAGGAAATGTCACCAAACCTTTTTCATCATTCCAAGTCGCCGGCACTTTACGCGCAAAGTGGCGACACAAAGTCACGAGATATTTCGCCGCATGCTCGCTTTCAATTACAGTGGTTTCTTTGATCATTTCAGTCCCTCGTCACTTTCATAAAAAAGGCTCTCGTACGAGAGCCAAACATCTAAGGTTGTTGTTATTGCCCTTAGAGTTAGAATTGATAAGCGGCAGACAACTTGTAGTTACGCCCTGGTTCGTAATCGTCTAACGTAATCCCCCTTGCTGTGCCTGAACGAGAGGCGTGGGATGTGTAGAGCTCATCAAATACGTTATCAATACCAAAGGTGACCGATAACCCGTCAACGTCAGAAGGTACCCATTGTGCGTACAAGTTGTGAACATCGTAACTGTCTTTCTTCGGTTGGCCGTCAAACACGTTGTCTTCCTCAAGCACAAACATTGAGTTCCAGCCGAAAATGGTTCCTAACGAATCAGATTGGTAATCCAGCGTTAAAGCGATGCTGTCACCCATGTCAATACTGCGGCCATTACCACCCGCTACTGGGCCGCCCGTATCTTTGTTCTTTGTATCCGACTTAGAGTAAGACAGTTTGCTGCCGAAGCTCTCGTAACCATAGAAAGCACTCGCTTCAAAACCTTTGATCTCGACATCACCCTCATTGTAAATAAGGTATGTTTGAGTCGCTCCTTGATACGCTTCTGCAATGTAGTCATCAATATCGGTTTGGAACACGGTTAGGTTTGCGCCAAATGTGTGTTCATTTACCGTCTTATTGAAACGAACGCCACCTTGGGTGTTGAGTCCCGTTTCTGGCTTCAAACCATCTTGTAGATAAGCCACATCTTGATAAGCAATAAAGGTTTCCATTAGCTCTGGACCTTTAAATAGCGAGCGAGAACTTGCAAACAGAGTCCAGTCTTGTGTTACTGCCCACTCTGCCGCTAGTGCCCATGTCACTTCGTCGTAATCGTTGTTACCTGTTTCAGCTTTGCGTTGGTAGTCGTCAAATCGTAGGCCGGCTGTGATCGAAAACGCGTCCGAGATAAAGAATTGGTCTTCGACGAACAAAGCTGTAGAAACCGCAGATTCATCCATGAACTTGCTGCTGCCATAGTAACTTTCAGAAGTCTTATCCATGTAATCAAGGCCGTAAGTCGCGCGATGGTCAAAGCTACCCAGAGTGAGCAATGATTGGAATTTTGCGCTTAAGCCAAAGTTCTGGTTTTTCGCGGTATTTTTCGATAAGCGGTTTGTTGGCCAACGCGGCGCCATGACAGATTCATCACGGACGATTTCGGTTTCAGTGTTGTATAACGTGACGTTCCCTTGGTGTTGCTCACCACGAAGCTCATAACTTAATGTGACCGTGTCACGATCATAATCGGTTGGAATCAGAAGCTCACTCGACAAACCATTATTGGCGTCACCAGACATATCGGGGCGTGGGTTGTAATCACCACTGTCACGATACATATCGTATGAGATTTCTAGTCGGTGAATATCGCCAAACTCATAACCGAGCTTACCTAAGATGTTGTAAACATCTCCTTTCGCACCAAAGGTTTTATTGCCATCACCATCTTTAAAGTCATCACGTGTTACGTAGTGACCATAGACCATCGCGTCCACATTTTCAGACAGCAATCCATATAGTGTTAGAGAACCTTGTTGGTTGTCGTTAGACGCATAACCGCCGTAAACGCGAGCACCAAAGTTTTCATCGTAACGCAGCAGATCACGAGCATCTTTAGTTTCAAAGTACACTGAACCGCCAAGACCGCTTTGGGTAACTGAGTTATTACCCACTTGGATATCTGCTGACTTTAGAATGTCTGGGTTGAGTGTAAGGTTACCAATATGGTGGAACATGTTGGCATGCTGAGAGGCACCGTCTAAACGGATATCAAGATCGGTTTCACCCAGACCACGAATCGTAATACGTTGATTGACAGAGTGTGTACCACCCACGTCGACGCCGGGAATATCACGAAGCAAATCAGACATGTGGTCAGCTTGTTTGAGCGACATGTCGTCGGCAAACATTGATTCGGTGTTACTGGATACCTTCGTACCCCATACCACTACCTCTTCGAAATGAGAATCTTGATCTTGGGCTAAAGCGGGATGAGCAAGCGCCACCCCGACTGCTAGGCATAGGCTTGAAAGCTTAATTGGTGAGCTAACTGGGCTTTCCATAAACGTCTTCCTAAATATAAATGATAATAATTCTCACGTATGATAGGGTCGCTATTGATAAATACAAAGACGAATCACTTATGCGAAATCGCATAGGTGTTATGAGGAAACGTCAAATGGCGGAAGAGACCAAAAAAAGAACTAAAATTGCCAAAGTAGCTCTAACCAAAAAGCTTGAGCAGACGGAAAAACAGATCATTGTGACTCAAGGTCAAAGCAACCAAACCCAACTTGCGGAAGGTCAATTCCTCTCCTACCAATACAACGACCAAATCTTTGTTCATGGCGGACGTTGCATTGAATTAGTCGATTCGAATATCGTTTCAACCGCACATTCTGCACTACTGGTTACCATTCTGTTGGAGGGGAAACTCTCTTTTGGCTACGATGACCTCGAATTTGATTTCGACGCAAGCAAAGGCCCACAAGGCGTGGTTGTTAACCTAGCTAAGCCTGCAAACTTCCGCCGCTCGCTGATTCAAAACAACCGCATGAATAAAATTAATATTCTTATTAAGCCACCTTGGTTGGAATCGAGAATGGCGGGACATTGCGGTCACAAACGCTTTATTGAAACTCACCAAGCCTTTTACACGCTGGAGCTTAATGAGACGTTAATTGATTTGACACGAGCTCTCACTCAACATGAATCTCCGACAAACATGAAAGATCGTATAGAGGTAGAGTGTTTGATTTACCAAGTGCTCTACCACTCGATTGGGCAAATGCCAGACGACTACTGCGCGGAGTGCGAAGAGAAAAAGCGTTCTGGCGATGCTCGAATCGAGGATGTAGTCAGTTATATAGAGACGCACCTCGAAGAAGATTTAACCTTAGAACGCTTAGCAGAACAGTTCTCGATGAGCGTCTCTAACCTCCAGCGTCGCTTTAAACAGTCTTTTAATATGACCGTCAACGGCTACATCCGTCACCGCCGGTTGGAGATTGCTCGTCAGCATTTGGAGCGTGGATTAGTCACCATCACGGAAGCGGCATACGAGGCGGGTTACCACCACCCATCAAACTTTACCAACGCCTTCAAGAAAGTGTTTGGTGTTCCGCCACACGAGGTCGTAAACAGCCATTGATGGTATTCGTGTCAACGCCACAAAATAGGTTTGCTCTCAAAGCCATTTGGGAAGATAAACACTTGGCGTTATACTCGCGAGAAAGGTTTTCTGAAATACAGAGGTCATCATGAATATTGGTGCAGTTGCGAAATTAACAGGGTTGTCTTCTAAGTCGATTCGTATGTACGAAGACAAAGGCATCATCTCGTCACCGGCTCGCAGCGATTCAGGCTATCGCGAATATTCTGACAAACACATCCAAGAGCTCAACCTTGTTTCCCGAGCGAAAAACGCAGGATTCTCACTGCAAGAATGCAAAGAATTTGTGCAACTGGCGCACAACCCGAATCGCAAGAGCAGCGAAGTGAAAGCGCGTACGATGGATAAGCTTCATGAGGTTGAGCAAAAGATCGCTCACTTGTTGGAGATTAAAAAGCAATTAGAAGGTTGGGTTTCATCTTGCCCAGGCGATGCCGAGAGCCGATGTCCAATCATTGACGAGCTCACCAAGTAAGCTCGCCAACATTTCTATTTCGTTTTAATTTAATGGATATAGCTTTAATGGTAAGTGCACATACGCTTGCCATTAAGCTCAATGATATTAAAAGGTGTCTCGTAGATATCTTCTAACGTGGATGCCTGAATCACCTCCTCTACTTTGCCAGTAGCAACCACTTTGCCCTTCTTCAACGCAAGGATCTCGTCGGAGTAACAAGCCGCAAAGTTAATATCATGAATCACCACGACCATGGCTTTATTCATATCGTGCGCAAGACGTTGAACGACTCTCATGATTTGTAGCGAATGCTTGATATCAAGGTTATTCAGTGGCTCATCAAGGAAAACGTAATCCGTATCTTGGGCTATCACCATCGCAATAAACGCCAACTGTCGTTGACCACCACTCAATTCATCTAAGAACTTATCTTCAATTTCTTTCAGGTCTAAGTAGTCAATTGCTTGCTCGATGATCGCATGGTCATCTTTGGACAAGTTACCTTTTGAATAAGGGAATCGCCCAAACGAGACCAATTCTTTTACGGTAAAACGCATCGTGATCGTGTTTGCTTGGCGCAACACTGCCAGTTTTTTCGCAAGTTCTTTTGTGTCCCATTCTGCAATCTCTTTGCAGTCAATCATGACACTACCGCCATCTCGCTCGGTTAATCGTGACGCCATCGACAGCAAGGTACTCTTTCCTGCTCCGTTTGGACCAATAATCGATGTCACCTTCCCTTTCTCAAATTGGGCATCCGCACCATCAACCACTTTGTTGGAACCAAATGCTTTGGTTAATTTATCTATAACTATCATGTTTATACGACTTTGTTTTTCAGCAGTAGATACAAGAAGTAGATACCACCAATAAAGTTAATCACCACGCTCAGCGTCGTTTCAAATGAAAACAGGTTTTCTATAATCCACTGCCCTGACAACAAGGCACAAATTGCCATCAATGAACAACCGACTAACAAGGTACGATGCTGGTAAGAGTGGAACATTTCACGGCTCAAGTTCGTCACCAATAAACCAAAGAACATGATTGGCCCGACTAAAGCCGTCGAAATGGCAATGAGAACCGCAGAGAGAATAAAGACATTGCGCGTCACTTTAGGGACATCAACGCCTAAGCTCTTAGCGTTGTCTTGGTCGAGCCAAAAGACATCTAAGGTGCGATGCATGCGATACAGCAACCAGCAAGCGATGAGCAATATTGGTGAACTGAGATACACCAAGTTCACCTTCACATTGTTGAAGCTGGCGTACAGTTTAGATTGCACAAACGCAAAGGTATTTGGGTCCATCAGAAGGGAGAAGAACACCGCAATATTGCTAAACAACTGCCCAAAGATCAGCCCAACCAACAACAAAGTGATGAGATTGCGCCCGCCTTTTGAAAAATAAAACCCAAACAGCAACAGCGAAAAGCCTACCATCACCAATACAGCAATCGAGAAGTTGATGTAAACATTCAGAACGAGCGCGCTTAAACCACCAAACAGCAAAACAATCAGCACTTGCGTCAACACATACAACGCATCAAACCCCATGATACTTGGAGTAAGAATCCGGTTGTGGGTAATGGTTTGGAACACCAATGAAGATTGAGCAATCGCAATACCCGCCAACACCATGGCTAGCACTTTAGGCACACGTCGCGACAAAAAGTATTGGTAGTTATCTGCTGTTAAGCCAATACCAACAAACAGAAACGCAAAAAGCAGCGCGACGGCTGCCAATAAGAACAGTTTTTGGGAATCACGCACTTTGCTTACCTCGCAACAACATCGCGATAAACACCACTCCGCCCAAGATACTGATCACGATTGAAATCGGCATTTCATGAGGGAAGATGATCAATCGGCTAACCAAGTCACAAGCTAAAACAAGTATTGCCCCGTACATAGCGGTAAGCGGGATATTGCGTTTAAGATTGTCGCCATAGAAGTAACTGACTAAGTTTGGAACGATAAGCCCAAGAAACGGCAGTTGACCAACGATCATCACCACACTGGCAGACATTACCGATACCAAAAGTACACCTAACGTCACCACTTGCTGATAGTTAAGACCAAGGTTTACTGCAAAGTCTTTACCAATGCCAACAGCAGAGATACGCGCAGCAAATAGGTAACTTAAAAGGGCGACGGGAACAGCAATGTAAAGCAGCTCAAAGTCACCACGTAAAATGTTGGCAAAATTCGCCACACTCCATGCAGACAGGCTTTGCAGCGCATCGTATTTGTAGGCAATGAAGGTAGTAACGGCGTCAACAACGTTACCAAAGATGATGCCGACGAGCGGTACAAACACGACACTTTTGAATTGAATGCGTTGAATGAACTGGACGAACATCAAGGTACCCAGAATTGAGACTGCAAAGACAAGCCAAAGCTGTTCGCCATTACCAAAAAACACCACACTCATTACGTAACCGAGCATGGCACACTCAATCGTGCCCGTTGTTGAAGGCGCGGCGAATCGGTTTTGGCTAATTTGCTGCATCACTAATCCAGCGATGCTCAGCCCTGCTCCAGCAAGAAGAATGGCAAATAAACGCGGAATTCGGCTAGTAAAGAAGAGTTCTATTGCTTTTGCATCGCCCGAAAACAACTGTTGGGGTGTCATATTTGCCACCCCAACAAACAACGATGCGACGCTTAGAACAATAAGAACAAGCAATAACTTTTTCAAAGTTAACCTCAGCTAGCTTTTTTACAGATCGATCGTGTGTTTGATTTCACTCACCATCTTTTCCGTCGCGGTTACGCCAGACATTGCTAAGTACCAAGCATCAACATTTAGGAAGGTTATTTTCTTGTTCTTGTAAGCCGAAGTTGCTTTAACCAAATCGTTATCCAACGCTTTAGCGAGGTCATTGTCAGACTTTGCGTGAAGTGAGTTTCTATCAATGACTAGAATATTCTTCGGGTTAGCTTCGCGGATAAACTCGTAAGAGATGACATCACCGTGCGTGCCTGTTTTGAGGTTCTTCACTGTTTCAGTAAAACCAAAATCTGTGTAAATCGCGCCAAAACGAGACTTCGCACCGAATGCACTGATGTTGTCTCCGATACTCAAAATCGTGAGTGCATCATTATTATTGGTTTGGTTGTATTCGCGAATCGCCTTGAACTGTGCATCCAAGTTTTCGATCTTTTGCTCAACCTTGTCCTCTATGTTGAAGATCTTACCAAGATTACGCCATTGTGCTTTTGTGCCCTGCCAGTAATCTTCTTTCTCTCCTGATGCAAAAACGACTGTTGGTGCAATTTCACTTAACTCATCGTATTTCGATGAACCACGAGGACCAACCAAAATCAAATCTGGTTTTTGCATATAGATGGTTTCGAAATCTGGTTCAAACAAACTACCAGCAGAGGTGTAATTGTCTTTATTGTATTTCGATAAGTATTTAGGAAGATGCGAGGCATTCGAGACTGCAACAGGGTCGATATTAAAGCTATCGAGCATATCAAGAGGGCCAAAGCCAATCACAACCACACGCTTTGGTGATTGTTCGACTTCTGTCGTTCCCATGTAGTGATCGATTTTGACGGTTGCAGCAAAAGCAGGTGAGATTGTGAGCAGCGAAACAAGAGCCGCACTGACGAGTTTTTCCATTATTTTAAACCTTAAATGAGATCCATTATCATGCGCATTCGCAATATATCGTTACTCACATAGGCATTCAACCGATTATTTAATAACTTTACATTCGTTACACTTCTAAATTGGCTTAATAAATCAACAAATTACACTGTACCTATATCGGATTTGAGACGGTAAGCGCAAAATAATAATTTTCATGTTTATCTCGTGATCGAGTGCTTATACTTCAAAACAAGTCTTATCAAAAAGGATTAGAAAATGAAGAAGTTAGCATTAATGGTTTTTGTCGCAGCGCAACTGATAGCTTGTACAGAGGTGGGCAGTGAAGCGTGGTGTAACGACATGAAAGAAAAGCCAAAAGGCGAATGGACCGGTAACGAAGCGTCTGATTTTGCTAAAAATTGTGTTTTTAAATCAGAATAAACACACATTGTTCTGATTGAACAACAGATAAACCAGATAGCCCGCAGCTTTTATTTTTAAAATGGAATCGTGCGGGCTACTCGTAGGCATCAAGAAACGCTTTTAGTGCAAGTTCATCAACAATCTCTAGCCCCTGTTCGCCCTTTCTGATCAACCCCTTGTCCATTAAATCTTTCACCGCTCGGCGATAAACACGCCCGGAAGTGCCAAATCTTTCGGCTTCTTGGTTTACTTTGCCAAATCCACCCAACAAGGTATTAGTCTGTTTTTGCACCAACAAATCATAAGCAATGTTGTAAGTAATTGGGTGTAACAAGCGATTGGTGTAAATGTCCATTGAATCCTGATAATCCTCCGCCAAAGCAGAGGCAAAGAAGAACATCATGTCAGGTTGCTGATGTAGCGCCTCAGTCAGTTTTTGGATACAGATGATATCCACTTGCATGTGTTCATCAGCTACCACATTCCATTGGCAAGGCGTTTGTGTGAAGTACTCCATTTCACCATAGATGTGATAATCGCAATTGGCTTCACCCAGTTGGAAACGACGTCCATTAGCTGCAATGATACTCATCGAAACTCGACCAACTGGCACAACATAAAGATATTGAAGTTGTTCACCTTGGCGAAGAAGCTCTTCACCAGAGTCAAAGTATCGACTGCCGATTTGGCATTGATAGATTAAGTCACGAAACTCAGCACTTTTCTGTTCTAGAAAGCTTTTGAAACGTCCAGTCGGATAAGGGCTTATTTTCACGTGAGTTTCTCTTTAATGACAACAATCTCAAGTAGATTGTACTCGCTAGAATCGTTTGATGACAGCCAATAAAAAGCGACACCAAGGTGCCGCTTATAAAATTAACTAAGCTGTGATCTGGTTAACTCTGTGCAATTAAGGCTTCAAGAGCAGCGTAAGACGCTAAACGCTCCCCTTCCATCATCACTTGCGCTTCGTCTACGTACTGCCCTACACCTTCTTTCACATCCTGCTGATACAAAACCACATTGTTCAGAATGGAGGCGACATTCAGACCACGCAGTCGACCGACAGTAAACAAAGCCGAGGTTTCCATATCCGCACCGAGAATACCTTTCTTGTTCCAGTACTCGCAGATCGCTTCTTCGTCGTCGGTATAGAAGCTGTCATGGGAACGAACCACACCTAAATGATAGCGCGCCTCTTTTGCGGCTAAATAGCTGTCCAGCGCTTTCAGTAATGAAAAGCTTGCGTAAGCCGGATACGAAGAGCGAACGTACGCTTTCGAGCCACCTTCGTCTCGTACTGCGCCTTCAACTACAATCAATTCACCAAGTTGGATGTTGGATTGCATCGCGCCAGCCGATCCCACTCGAATCACATCTGTCACACCACACTGCTTTAGCTCTTCCACCGCAATGATCATAGAAGGTGCTCCGATACCAGTACTGCACACTGATACGCGCTGACCTTTGTATGTTCCCGTAAACACTCGATACTCACGGTTTTCAGAGACCAATTCTGCGTTATCAAACAACGCGGCAATACGGTTCGCCCGATCTGGCTCACCACAGACGATCACTCGAGGCGCTATTTGAGTACTGTCTACACCAATATGTGGTTGTTTCATCATTGGCTTAACCTTGAGCTGTCGCTTGCGTTAGGGTCTTCTCACCGTTGCGTTTTGCGCTACGTGCCCACTCTCTTGTGCCGTTTGCTGCGATGAACATGAGAATCGCGTATTGAACCGACATTGCGTACACACCTTGTGTCGCGTAAATACCCACGCTGATGATGTTGATTACGACCCAAAGAATCCAGTTCTCAACGTACTTACGTGTCATCAAGATTTGCGCCACGATAGAAAGCACGGTCATGGTTGCATCCCAGAATGGGAAAGCATCTGGCTCCAACACAGGCTCAGATAAACCTGCACCGAACACGTTTAGCGTATCAACGGCAATGTTAGCCAACGCAGAGAAGAATGGGTCGATGTAAATCGTTAACATCGCAATCGCAACAACACTTACTGAAGCTGTCGCGATCAGCTTCTGTTTGCTTAACCAACGCACCTCAAGTGTCTCACCTTGTGCATTTGGTCTTGTCCATGCATACCAGCCATAGATGTTGGCGCAGAAGAAGAAAAGTTGAAGCAGAAGCAATCCGTAAAGCTGAATCTGGAAAAAGATAACGGCAAAAAGTGTTACGTTCAGCAGACCGAACAAGTAATTAATGGTTTTTTCTTGGCTCGCAAACCAAATACAAAGCAGACCGAAAACCGTACCAAACGCTTCGATCCAGCTCATTGCATAGCCACCACCAATAGGAATGTTAACAAGGGTGTTGTTGATGTCTAACAGGGCAAATAGGTCCATGAAGATGTCCTTTATTATTGTGCTTGGGATGCGCTCATCTTATTGCCTCGCAGCAAACAAAAAGGAGGACATTTGTCCTCCCTTTGATGTATCCGATCATAAATCAGATCAATAATTTTTTTATATTGTAGTGTTCCCACTACGCAGTAATGGTTTAAGACTCTAAACCCGAATAACGTTTTTTAAACGCCGATGCCGAAGCAAAGAGTAATGTTGCTAAAAGAGTAATAACAAAGCCGATTGAGAATTCAAAAGCTTCGTTGACTAATAGTTGATAGCAACTTAATAAAAAAATGAACGCAACCGCTGTAACATTCAAACGATGAAACCAAGGGTGTTTCACCGAGAACTTCGCGTATCCCTTTGACAACATATTGCTAATCCACCGAATATATAATTAACACTTCTATTTATAATGAAAGTTAATACTAAGCCTTTCTCATACAAAGAGAAATAATTTATTACTAATTTCTAGCAAAATGTCACAACGGAAAACGAGGGCTATTGACTAGACACAACCTTCACACTGTTACGCTCAACCAATGTTGGTTCAAGCTGAACAACCTGAGCTTCATCAGATTTATCATCCAATTTTCGCAATAATGTTTCGACTGCAGCTTGCCCTAGACGGTATTTCGGTTGGTGAATTGTTGTCAGAGATGGAGACATAAATTTGGCGATATGGATGTCATCGTAGCCAATAATGGATAACTGCTCTGGAATTTTAATACCTAGCTCGTTGGCCGCGTTAATTGCGCCCATTGCCATCATGTCGTTGGAGACAAAAATCGAGCTTGGTAACGGACCACGTTCCGCCATTTTCTTGAAGGCTTGATAACCACCTTCGCATTCAAAGTCAGATTCAACAATCCAGTTTGCATTGAACTCAAGCTCAGCTTCAATCATCGCTCGCTTGTAGCCTTCATAACGCATTTGCGCTTGATGCTTGATTAGTGGACCTGTAATACAACCAATCTCTTGGTGGCCGCAGTCGATAAGGTATTTAGCAGCAAGATAACCACCACGAAGTGAGTTGTCTTGGATCTTATCGCTAGTGAACAATATTGGGCCCCAGTCCATGACTACAACCGGAATATCAGGGTAACGTTCGAATACATCAATACGCTCCCCTTCTAACGATGAACACATCAAAATCAGGCCATCAACGCGCTTTTGCAACAACGTATTGATAGATTCACGCATTCGCTCGTTATCGCCTTCTGTGTTACACAGGATCAGACTGTAGCCTTTGTGGTAGCAACTGCGCTCAACACCTTTTACCACTTCACCGAAAAATGGGTTGGTTGAGGTGGTCACTAGCATACCAATGGTTTTGGTGCGGTTCACTTTGAGGCTACGCGCCAAAGCAGACGGCGCATAGTAATTGAGTTCTTTGGCAGCGTTGTTGACTCGTTCCGAGATCTCTTCGCTGACAAAGCGAGTTTTGTTAATAACATGGCTCACAGTTGAGGTGGAAACCCCTGCCAGTTTTGCGATGTCTTTCATCGTTGCCATGTTATTACTCCTTGATTATTGGTGTTGAGCCAGAAACTCCTCAACCTCTTTGCGGGTTGGAATGGAGGTTTGCGCGCCAAAGCGAGTTACTGAGATCGCTGCTGCTGCGTGGGCAAACTTAATCGCTGATTCTAAAGGTAAGTCTTCCAATAAACCAGTAACTAATGCCCCATTAAACGTATCGCCCGCCGCTGTTGTATCTGTTGCCTCTACGCGGAAGCCAGGAATGATTTCACCACGACCATTTTGACTCAGCCAAACTCCTTTCGCACCGAGCGTGATCATGACGATTTCAATGCCTTTCGAATGCAGGATGTTCGCCGCTTCTTGTGCACTGTCATCGTCTGTTACCGTCACACCTGTCAGTACTTCCGCTTCCGTTTCATTTGGTGTAATCACATCTATGCAAGACAGTAATTCGTCTGACAGCTCGCGAGCTGGCGCTGGGTTCAGAATGACGTTGGTTTTGGCATCTTTCGCGATTCGCGCTGCTTTCTCGATGCCGCACATTGGCGTTTCTAGTTGCATCAACAAGTAATCAGCATGACGAATGCGCTCTAGATCAGGCTCAATCGCCTCTGCTGTCAACTTTGCGTTGGCTTCTGCTGAGATACAAATGCTGTTCTCACCGCTGTCCGCCACTTGAATCATGGCAATGCCCGTTGGACAGTTTGGCTGCATCTTCACACCATTGATGTCGATGCCATCCATTTTGAAGTTCTCACGAATGTTGATGCCGAACGAATCATCACCCACACACGCAATAAAGCCGATGTCTGCGTTTAATCGAGCTGCCGCCACAGCTTGGTTGGCACCTTTGCCACCAGGGATAACTTGATAGTTGCGACCATGCAGCGTCTCGCCAGGGCGAGGGAAAGAAGGCACTTGAAGAACATGGTCAGCGTTTACACTACCTAACACCACTAACTTATTCATACGGTTATCCTCGGTTCTGATTGAACCCTTTATATTTGAACAGGAGTAATAGGTTTACGCTCTTTGAAAAAACGTAAGCGTATTACGATTCAACTAGATTTAATTTTGTAACTTACCACTTTCGTTGTTTGGAATGACCCAACACATTCATTGGGTCATTCCGTTATCTTCAACAAAGAAGAATCACTGAGTCGAACGTTAAACTTACTTAGTCACGACTTTAAGCGGAACAGGAATGTACTCCTCAACCTTCTCGCCTTTCAATACTTTCGCTGCAGTTTCTACACCCAACGCACCAATAAGATCTGGTTGCTGTGCAATCGTCGCAGCTAGCTTGCCACGGTTTACAGCAGCGATACCATCGTCGGTACCGTCAAAGCCAACGATCATTACGTCTTTACCTGATGCCTGAACTGCGCGAAGCGCACCCAGTGCCATCTCATCGTTCTGAGCAAAGACCGCTTGAACATCTGGGTTCGCTGCAAGCAAGTTTTCCATTACGTTCAGACCTTTAGTACGGTCAAAATCAGCAGGCTGACTTGCTAGTAGCTCCATGTTGCTGCCCTTCACTGCTGTCATGAAGCCTTCACCACGCTCACGCGCCGCAGACGTACCTGCAATACCCTCTAGTTGGATAACTTTCGCTTTCTCACCTACTTTTTCCATGATGTAGTGACCTGCCATTTCACCACCAACTACGTTGTCAGAAGCGATGTGGCTCACTACGTCACCACGGCTTGCACCACGGTCTAGTGTCAACACAGGGATCTTAGAACGGTTCGCCATACGAATCGCGTTGGACACAGCGTCTGAATCTGTTGGGTTAATCAGAATCGCTTTTACGCCACGAATCGTTAGGTCTTCGATGTTTGATAGTTCTTTACTCGGGTCATTTTGCGAGTCCAGTACAATCAAGTCATATCCCAGTTCTTTCGCTTTCGCTTCTGCACCGTCTTTCATCGTTACGAAGAAAGGGTTATTCAGTGTAGAAACTACAATCGCCATTGTATCTTGAGCGTGCGCCGCTACCGATACGGTTGAAGAAAGAAGTGCAGCAGAGATAAGAGTTGCGAGTTTTTTCATCGTTCTAGTCCTTTGTGTAGGGTGAGCCAGCACACGTCCTCTGGCTCGATTTGTATTCAGGATTTAGTGGAGATCTTTATTTTAAATATCAATTACTTGTTTTTGTTGTCTACCAGTACTGCTAGCAAAATAACCACTGCTTTCGCAATCATTTGGTAGTAAGAAGAAACATCGAGTAGGTTCAGCGCGTTGTTTAGGAAGCCGATGATCAGAGCACCAATCAAGGTTCCCATGATGCGACCTTTACCGCCCATCAAGCTGGTGCCACCAAGAACAACCGCTGCGATTGCATCTAGCTCATAACCCATACCTGCTGTTGGCTGCGCGGAAGAAAGGCGAGACGTCACGATGATGCCTGCAAGCGCTGCCAACATACCGCAGATGGCGTATACACCGATTTTCACACGGTCAACGTTGATACCAGAAAGGCGCGTTGCTGATTCGTTGCCACCAAGTGCGTACACGTAGCGACCAAAGCGAGTGTGGTTCAGTAGGTACCAAGCCGCAGCAAAGACAATCACCATCAACCAAACAGGAACTGGGATACCAAGTGCGTAACCTGTACCGAACCATGCAAATGCATCTGCTGTATCGGTAAAGCCCGTTGAGATAGGACGACCGTCGGTGTAAACCATGGTTACGCCGCGTAGTAACGTCATAGTAACCAGTGTTGCGATAAAGGCTTGAACCTTACCCTTGGCAATGATGATACCGCTGATCGCACCCAGTGCCGCACCAGCAAACAGCGCTGTCGGAACCGCAATAAGCACCGGCACTTCTAACGCAATCATGCTCGCCGCGAAAGCACCACATAACGCGAGTACAGAACCAACACTTAGGTCGATGCCTGCAGTCAAGATAACCAACGTCATACCTACTGCAATGATTGCGTTAACTGAGGTTTGACGAAGAATATTAAGAATGTTGTCTACCGTAAAAAAGTTCGGGTTCAAGAATGAGACAACAACAATTAAGAAAATCAGTGCAATCAGTGACTTTTGCTCAATCAGCCACTCTTTGGTGAACAACTTTTTGCTGTTCGCTTCGGTTGGTTTGCTCATGGTCTTAGTACTCATGCTGCTTCCTCATTGATCTTTCTGCCTACGGCACAAGCGAGTAGTGTTTCTTGGTCGGCGTCTTTCGCATCGAATTCGCCAGTAATACGACCTTCGTGCATCACCATGATGCGGTCACTCATGCCTAGCACTTCAGGCATCTCAGAAGAAACCAAGATGATGCTCATGCCATCGGCTTTAAATTTGTTGATTAGCTGGTAGATTTCTTTCTTAGCGCCTACGTCGACGCCGCGAGTTGGCTCATCCAAAATCAGAACTTTAGGTTTGGTCATCAACCCTTTTGCGATAGCCACTTTCTGCTGGTTACCACCAGAAAGGTTGCCAATGATTTGGTCTCGGGTTGGCGTTTTGATGTTGAAAAGCTTGATGAAGTCCTCCACCGCTACCACTTCTTCGCCATGCTGGATTTGGAAGCCTTTGGTGAGTTTATCCAGTGCACACAGAGACATGTTCTCCTTCACGGATAACCCCAGCACCAAGCCATCGCCTTTACGATCTTCAGAGATGTAAGCAATGCCATTCGCCAGACCATCTTGTGGGCTAACCGGGTTAATGGTCTTGTTGTCTAAGTTAATAACGCCACGCTCACTTGGTAGCGCGCCATAAATCACCTTCATCAATTCAGTACGCCCTGCGCCCATCAAGCCCGATACGCCAAGGATCTCACCGCGTTGAAGAGTGAAGTTAATGTCGTGAACACCAGAGCCCGTCAAACCAATCACTTCAAGACAAACGTCACCATGCGTCACATCGATACGCGGGTATTGCTCTTCCAACTTACGACCAACCATCATTTCGATGAGTCCATCTTCGTTAGTGTCTTTAACTTGGCATTCGCCGATGAACTTACCGTCACGTAACACAGTAATGTCATCACAAATTTCGAAGATTTCTTTTAGACGGTGTGAGATGTAAACGATGCCGCAACCTTGGTCACGAAGTTCGTTAATCACTTTAAACAACGATTCCGTCTCTTTGTCAGTCAATGCGTCCGTAGGTTCATCCATGATGATGACTTTGGATTCGAAAGACAGCGCTTTCGCAATCTCAACCATTTGCTGTTCACCAAGGCTCAAATCACCAAGCAGCGTTTTCGATGAGTGCTTTACGTTAAGGCGTTGAAGCAACCTGTCTGCTTCTTCATACATCTTGCCCCACTGAATACGCCCCATAGAACCGGTAAATTCACGGCCTAGATAGATGTTTTCGGCAATCGTCAGTTCCGGGATCAAGTTCAATTCTTGGTGAATAATACTGATACCGGCTTCTTGTGAGTCTCGTGGACCTTTAAACGCCGCTGGCTGACCTTGGTATTTGATGCCTCCTGCATCCATGTGATAGATGCCCGTTAACACTTTCATCAAGGTCGACTTACCTGCCCCGTTCTCTCCCATCAACGCCATAACACGACCTGGGTATACGTTAAGGCTGGCTTTATCCAACGCCTTAACACCCGGGAACGCTTTCTCGATGTCGCTCAGTTGTAGAATGGCTTGAGTCATAATTTGTCCTCAATTAGTTGTGGCTTAAAAAACCACGCCGGCTTGGAAAATCACGTTCGCGTAAGGTGTGCACTCGCCTGTTCTAACAACAGCGCGGCTTTGTTCTGTGCGAGCTTTAAAATCTTCATGCGACACATAGTTGATCGCGATTTGTTTGCCTGTTTGCTCACTTTCTTTGGTTAGCTCAGTGATTAAAGCATCATGGTGAACTGGGCTAACTTTGGCGAATTCTTCAGCAATGATGACCCCTTCAATTTGGGACTCAGACAGAATCACGCGAACGGTATCTAGAAAGCCTGGGACTCCGTGCGTCAACGCTAAATCAATGCGTTGTACATGGTCAGGAATTGGCAAGCCCGCGTCACAAATGGTGATTTCGTCGGTATGACCCAGCGTCGCCACCAAGTAAGAAATTTCTGAGTTAATTAGGGTACTTTTTTTCATCTCATCGACCTTTCGGTTACACGTTCATACAACTTTGAGTTTCATTTCTTAGTATTGACAGAAAACTCATCGAAACGTTTCGATGCAATAATAGGACGGCAATGAAAATTGGCTAGTGACAAATCGATAAGGTGTGAGAATGATCCGTAATTGAAGCTTGTGCGATGAAGAAAAAGATATTGGGGTCACATTTCACCATCGAAACGTTTCGATGAAGCAAAAATCCATAAGATGGAGACTGTCTTAACAGTATTACTCATTTGCGCATTCATCCCGCAAATGTATTTTGTGCTTTTGAAACGGTACAAATATGTCTAAAGTTTGAGACTTCTTCTGGTCAATCTCGTAAAAAACCGCACACAGCATCACAAATTAAGTAAGGGTGTCTGACTTTCGAAAATCACCCACTTACAATTTGAAAAACACAGAAATACTATCGTCATCCGTTCGGAACCTTTAAGTAGGGAACGTTTGTAGGGACACAAACGGAAATTGAAGAACCATAATGAAACTAAGCAATAGAGTTGTTTTGCTTGTCGCGCCAGTCATTCTTATTAGCGCGTTGGTGTCGAGTTACATCATTTATAGCATTCAAAAAGTCACATTGATCAAGCGAGAAGACAGCTACATTCAGCTGCAAATGGAGAAGCTCGCAGGGCAATTTCGTCAAGCCAATATCTTCCTCAACAGTTACGCCTATACCCTAGGGAAAAGTGAAGTTTTACAGGATTACTTCGTTAACCACGAAGACCCGTACCGAGAACGACAGCTATTCAACCGATTGGACGAAACGGTGGAAGTGCTGAGCCATGGTTATAATGGCGATGCGAACATGGCAATACTGGATGGCGACCAACACCTACTCTATTACACCGAGAATCAGTTTTATGAGTCCAACGGCAGCGTCGATCCTAAGATTCTCGAATACGTAGAAAAGAGCTATGCCCAGCACGGTAAAACCAGCCATACAGGCTTTATTTACAACTCAAGTGGGCAAAGCATACTCCTACAATACGAACTGTTCGATAAGCGAACGGGCGAGCACCCACCCAGCTTTGATCCGCACAACGCATTCTTTGTTGTCGTCTCCGTCTCTCTCGAAGCTTTTAATGACATCAAACACGAAATAGAATTTGATACCCACAGTGTCATCACATTTTCTGACAAACCGATTCACCTAGATATCCCCCTAGCCCAAACTATTGAACTCTTACCCCATTTCCACGCAATTTTGTCACCGGCAGAGTATTTAATGTGGAATAAGGTCGATAAGGTCTGGTTGGAGCTGGCTCTTTCGTTTGGTATAGCGTCGTTTTGTACCATCACTTTGATTGTCTTAGTCTTGTATCGTTACGTGCTCAGCCCGGTATCGAAACTGGACAAACAACTGCGCGAAATAGAAGCAAACAAGCGCACTAACATTGAAAAGCTAAACAGTGACGATGAAATTGGTCGCCTCTCTTCGCGCTTCTTCGACATGTATGAAGAACTCAATAACATCTATCATAAAACCAAACACTTAGCGGAAACAGATCACCTAACTCAACTCGCGAACCGTCATCGTTTTCATGAATTGGCAACTCGTGAGTTAGCCGATCCCTCTGAGCAACTTTGGGTTGTTTACATCGACCTAGATAACTTCAAGTACGTGAACGACAAATACGGCCACGAATTGGGTGACAAGCTTTTACAAGTCTTCTCTCGCCATATAAAAAATGTCTGCCAGAAGTTTACCCAACAACACAACAGTCCTTGCTTTGGAGCTCGCTTGTCTGGCGATGAGTTCGCCATCCTGCTGAGTACAAACCAAAAGAACGCTGACATACCAGATATGTTCGCTTCAGAGTTGCTCAAACCCATCCACAACTTGAGCCAATCTTCGACAAATTCATTTCCAGTGACGGCAAGCGTTGGTATTGCTCAATATCCAAGAGATGGCGCTGATATTGCCAAGTTGCTTTCAAGTGCGGATGCGGCGATGTACCAAGCAAAACGCGGCGGCAAAAACCAATACGCCTATTATTCTGCGGCGCTCAATATTGAAGCTCAGCGCCGTAGCCAGATCGAACGCGCTTTGCGTAAAGCCAATGTGGAAGACGAATTCCATTTGGTTTTCCAGCCATACATGAACAGTCATGCCAATGAAATCGAGGGTCTGGAGGTTCTCTTACGTTGGGAAGCGGAAGGAATTGGGTCGATTCCACCGAAGGAATTCATCCCTATTGCGGAACAAACCGGGTTGTTCGAGAAAATCGACCGCTGGGTGTTTGCTAACGCAATGGAAGAGTACCACCAGCTTAAGAGTATTTTTGGCAAGGACATCATTTTATCCATTAACCTATCATCAGCAGAGTTGAACTCCCTATCGATGGCCGAGTTCATCCACGACAAAGCGAAGCAAAATGATGTGCCCCCTCACTGTATTGAGTTGGAAATAACAGAAACCTTCGCCGCAGACCAACAAGGTACTGCTCTGCTCGATGAACTAGCCCAACTTGGCTATAAACTTGCGATTGACGACTTTGGCTCAGGCTATACCTCACTGACGCAATTGGTTCAGTACCCTGTTCAGAAAATCAAATTCGACCGAGAATTTCTGCTCACCTTGATGAATACTGACAACGGCCACGTCATCAAACCAATCATTGAACTGTGCCATGCGCAAAACAAGAAGGTAACGGCAGAAGGTATTGAGCATAACGTGATGCACGAATGGCTATCTTCGTATCGCTGTGACTTCATGCAAGGTTACTTGTTTGGTAAGCCCATGAACAAAGAGCAGCTTGATCAATGGTGGAAATCGGCTAACGACCAACCTTTTACCCGCTCTGATATTGCTTAGCCTAATAGCCTAACGGCTTATATCGTTTATTGCAGATGAATTGAAACCCAACAAAAAAAGCAGCACCGTGTGTGCTGCTTTTTCGTGTTCTCAAAAGACTATTTAGCCTAGTGAACACTTTCTCACATGCGCTTTAGCATATTGAGTGTAATGTTCGCTGAGTTGTCGGCCGTTGCTTTTTTAAGATCTGAGTAGACAACATCTGCCGAACCATCCGCTTTGTCTGAAATCGTACGGATAACCACATAAGGTACTTTGAACGCATCTGCTACTTGGCCTAACGCCGCACCTTCCATTTCCACAGCCATTGCGTTGTATTCTTGGTAGATGCCCGTCACTTTCACTTTGCTTGCAATGAACTGGTCACCAGATGCGATAACGCCACGGTAAACACTCTCTTTGCCAAGCGTATCAACGGCTGCATCAAATGCGTATTTTTGCAGTGTTTTATCTGCGTAGAAGTAACGCTCTTCGTAATCAGGCAGTAGACCTTTCGGCATATTGAACGCGGTTAGATCAACATCGTGCTGAACCAAACGTGTAGAAACCACGACATCTAACGGGTCCAATTTAGGGTCGCTAGCACCAGCAATACCCGTAAAGATCAGTTGGTCAACGCCGAAAGATTCAATCAGAAGAGTGGTCGTCATTGCCGCATTGACCTTACCTACGCCAGATTTCGTCACGACAACGGTTTTGCCCTCTAACTCACCCGTGTAAAAGCGATGGCTACCAATTTTCTTTACTTGTTGGTTTTGGATTTTTGGTAATAGCGCTTCAACTTCGACATCCATCGCACCGACAATACCGATGGTCGAACCTGCAACGGAAGGAAGTGAGTACGCAGCAAGCATTAGAGCAAGAGATTTCTTCAACATGGGAATCCTGAAATGTAATACGCGCCACCAAAGTGTGACGCGACGCAAATTATACAATACATCCCCTAGGGAGCAATCGTTTGCATCAATCAACTAATACTGATTGATTAAGAAATTCTCAATTAATGAGAACGACTTAGCCATTTTTACTTTTTAAAGGAGAAACCACCCGATCTTTAACCCGGATCGACGGCATAAAATAATCGCAAGCAGCACGGTTCGCATCCGTTGGATGACCCCAAGCCCCGCAAATATCAGCGCAGCTCTTCTGCCTTGTAAACTGGCGACATTGTCCGCATCGATAATTCATAACTCTTCCCTGAGCAATTTAATCCTGTCGATCAATTCTGTAGAGAATTACGCTTCATTCAGCGCAGCTTCCACCGCGGCCTTAGCGTGGATCTCTGTTGTATCGTAAAGCTTCACGTCTGTGTGTTGAGGTTCAACTAACATCGCAATCTCAGTACAACCAAGAATGACCACTTCAGCGCCCTCTTCAACTAACTTATTGATAATGGCGAGGTACTGTTGACGAGAATCCTCAAGCACTTCTCCTTTGCACAGCTCGTTATAGATAACCTCATGAACAATCGTTTGATCATCTGAACTCGGTACGACGACATCAACACCAAATTTATCGATGAGTCGCTGCTTATAAAAGTCTTGCTCCATGGTAAAACGTGTACCAAGCAAACCAACCTTCTTAATGCCATCCGCCACCAGTTTCTCAGCGGTCGCATCAGCAATATGAACAAGCGGTACATTGACAGCTTGCTGAATTTGGTCAGCGACTTTGTGCATGGTATTAGTACAAATCAGAATGAAGTCCGCACCGCCTGCTTCCACCGATTTTGCTGCTTGAGAAAGAATCGTGGCCGTGTCTTCCCATCGACCTTGATGTTGAAGTGTTTCAATTTCGGCGAAATCGACACTGTACAAACAGACTTTTCCTGAATGTAACCCACCTAGACGCGCTTTTACTTCACGGTTAATGATTTGGTAATAGTTCGCGGTAGACTCCCATGACATACCACCAATTAAACCTATCGTTTTCATTTTCTTCCTTAATCGACGTGTACTTGAAAATCTTCACTGTAAAAAGCATCGAAGACCATTTCAATATCTCTTGGTAAAACTCGGCTTTGTGAAAGTGGCGGAATCTTATGTTGCGCGAAGAAATCGATTTCCGACACTTCAATGTTCTCTTTAGGCTCACCAGAAACGTATTCACACAAAAAGAACATCTTATAGATGTGGAATGGGTAAGGCGGCTGATAGTCATGCATCGCTCTGTCGCGAATCGCAATCAGTTTCGGTTTTGCAACGACGAGGCCAGATTCCTCCAACACTTCGCGCACCACCCCACTACTTGGCGTTTCACATACATCAGCCCAACCACCAGGCAACGTCCACCCTCCGTCTTCGCGCTCTCTTACGAGAAGTATCTTGCCATCTTTTATCACCCCAGCACGTAGGTCGACTTTGGGCGTAGGATAACCCGTTTCAGGGATAAACAAGTTTTGAATATCGGCAACTGACTTATCGCTGATGTCAGCAAACATCTGATGAGCGATGTCTTCTACCATTTTGAATCGTTCTAGATCGTAAGCATCTTTACTGTATGCTTCCCCTGCTTGAGCAATCGCCTGTAGTTGCTTTGCCCAATCTAACCACTTCGACATACACTTCCCTTTTTCAACTTACCTTGGCAGAAACTAGCATAACCAACTGAAAGCAAAGTTTATTTTTGATCAAGTTTTCGCAAAATATTTATCCGCTATATTTTGTTAATAAGATAATTCGAATATTTTCGATATTTACAATTCAATCAAAAATATTATTACTCGTCACAAATATTATTTATGGAACTTCATTTATTAAACACAGTTCTTAGCGCTGTATTTAATCGAAGATATTCACTTAATGCGACGCGATCGACTTCCGTCGAGACTGGTGCATTTGTTATTGGATACCATTTAACAGATTCCGCTTCTAAGCTCTGAATATCACCTTGCCAATTGGTCACCACATAATAGTGAATCAATTGCAGTTCTGTAGTTGGGTGATATAAAGAACATAAATAACCAAATTGAAGTGGCTTGATGTTGAGCTCTTCTTCCAATTCTCTAAACAACGTTTGTTGTTGGGTTTCGTTTAACTCCATATGGCCGCCGGGTATTGCTATTGCCCCAGGGTCAGATTCCTTATCCTTTACTCTAGTTTCCAGCAACACGTGATCGCCCTTAACTAAGATAAATGAGACACACTCATGAACTTCCATCTTCATCGCCCTTTGATAACAGTTTTATAGCAAACTAACATAAATCATTTCGATGATGTGAACAGCAATAGTCAATAAATTGACCACATACAACAACCTAGCTGCACGTTTAGTTGAATATGCAGAATTAGGTCTTCGCTTAATCTATCAATTGTCTGTAGTTGGGTAATGATTTGTTACGACTAGGATCACAGTCTAAAAAATTTTTGTCTAATGCTAAGTATGAAATAAATACATTGAATTCAAACGGTATTTTTATTTCATTTATAATTAAACGACGTTTTATTAGCACCACTGCTTAGTAAATCACGGTAAACACAGTTTTATTAATTACCCAAATCGGCTAGTATTTGTCTTGAAGATTTTTAAAGTCATCGATTAACCTCTCAATGTTGATTAATTTCAGCGAGTTAGTTGGCAGAACTCTACCAAATATCAAAATGGTTCGGTAATACGTGTCACTACGCATAATAGGAAACGTTGAGAATAGAATTAAATTGATGTGCATGCTGTATTAACGACTGCAAGACGCAATCGCTGAATTTGCTACACCAAGAGTTTTATTTAGTACAAATGAAAAAGCTATTTTTATTATTGATATGGACATCGCTTACGGTTTCACCTTTTGCCTTTGCTCACCACTCATCAGCAAAAGCAACGGAAACTAAAGCTACCAAGCAACTTGTTGAAAAGACATTTAAAGAAGCCAATTTGGAAGGAGTCATCGACTTCAGTTTATTCAACGATGCATTTTTAGCTTACAAAAAAGCACATGACCGTAAAAAGCCAGTATTAACCATCATCGACTACAGTAAACCCTCTACTGAAAAACGCTTTTATGTGGTCGATTTAGATAAGAAAAAACTTATCTTTAATACCTATGTTTCTCACGGCGTCAATAGTGGTAAAAAAACTGCGACAAAGTTTTCTAACGTAGTGAACTCCCGTAAGACTTCTTTGGGTACGTTCTTAACTGATACCACTTACTATGGTTCTAACGGATACTCGCTGCGACTCGATGGATTAACATCTGGTGTCAACGACAAGGCACGTGAGCGTTACATCGTGGTTCATGGCGCAGACTACGCAAACCCATCTTTTATCAAAAAGAATGGCTATCTTGGCCGCAGTTGGGGTTGCCCAGCACTGCCGCAAAAGTTATCGCGAGAAATCATTGACACCATTAAAGGTGGCAGCGTTATCTACGCAAGCGCTTAGCGCCGCTTTTACCAAGTCCAAAAAGGGAGCAGATTTGCTCCCTTTTTTAATAGACAAAAAACTGTTCATCCTGTTAACAAGTCGCTAGTATACGCAAGCGCCACCAATTGGCAGCAAACGAATATCGATTCCATCTTGTGTTAGGGTTAGTTTTGGTTCACGTATTTCGCCTACTGCTTTTGTTGTCACTCTCCCTGTTCTCAGGGCAGATGTATGCTGCGCAAAATCATGAATCTGCAGATACCAACTACACAGCTTCCGAGACGTTCTACAAACTTACACAACATGACTATCATGCGTTAAAAGTCCCTTATCGAGCTTGGAATACTCGTGATGCTTGGAGCCCTGATGGTTACTACCGCCACTTAAAGCGCGACCTGTTGGGTCTACTGCCTTGCCGTCGAGCTTCTGGTAACGATGGCGAGCTGACATTGAGCGTCCTACCCGAGTATCACCTTCTGGTCGCTTTTTTGTCCCCTTCCTTATTGGATATCGCACTCAAAGCCACACCTTTGCCAAATCGTGCACAGTTATCGGCAAGCAAAAGTGCGTTTCATCTTCCGGGATGGAAGCAAGCAAATTTACTTTACGTGTTTAAACACAGTCGCGAGGCTTAGCTCGCACATTGACTGTACTGACATTAATACGGATACCTTCAGTACTAGCCAAGGATGATCTCATCTTTACCCTGAATTAACTCGAGATCCTGATTATGAAAAAAATCGCGACTATCGCCGTTTTGGCTCTAACAACCTTATTCGCTGCGACGTCACAAGCAGCAAAACCTGAAGATATGAGTAATAGTGCGCTTCTAGAGTGTGCAAATGCTTCTAACGCTCGTGCAGCCGTTCCTGAGCATCGTGCTATGTTTCGTCATTACTTAATGGCTGAGCGCGGCTATACATTCAGCCAGCTCTCTTCTGCGGAGACCGAATTCAAAGCACAAGGCATGGATGAAACGAAGATGGAACAGTTCTACAAAACTGAGTGTAAGGAAGCAGGCGAATACCTTTACAACATCGGTTACTGATTCGCTCTCATTGCAAGCAATGCAAATACAGAAAAAGGCGCTGTGATAGCGCCTTTTTTGCTTTTCAAATTTCTTACCAGAACAATTATGGCAGTTGCGGAGTTGTTTTTGATTTGCTCCAAGCCTTGCGAACTTTCACCAATACAAAACTCATGATGGCAATGGTTAGGGTAATAACCGGTGCAGCCATCAATCCCATGGTCACAATCTTGTTTATCTTTTCAGGTAACAATGGTAGCAACAGGCCAAGACCGCACAGCAGTAGTGTCCAGAGAATCGCGCTCAGCCACGCAAAGTAATGGAACTTGCTAACACGGTTCACACGTAATCCCATCATCAATGGCAGCAACGAACGCACCACTGGAATAAAACGCGCGCAAAACAGCGCAATCAAACCATGCTTACCCAGCAACATGTCCACTTGCTCTAAACGCTTCGCTGGCACTGCGTTCACCCAGCCTTGTACTTTCGGCAAGCGGTTTAACCATTTACCTTGCAGATATGCTGCCCAACTGCCCATTGCTGCGCTGACAACAATCACCAACATGATCATAACTGGGTCAAGCACTCCTACCGCTGCCAATGTACCAGAAAGTACGACCACGCTGTCACACGGGAATGGGGCTGCGGGGATAAACCCACTTTCAAGGAAAATAAGTGCACCAACTACAAAGTAAATCAGCCCTGCACTACCCGGCGCCATTAGCGCGGTAAAGTCTTGGTGCCACAACGCAAACAGCACCTGAGTAATCGAATCAAACATAGCAAACTCCTAAACATCACAATTAAATTTAAAAACAGATGAATAGGCATCACCTAGCATGCATGAAGCGATAAATGAGATTAGATTCTTGCCCTGTTCCAAGTCGATATTTCGAGCGAGGATAAAAGACATCAATAACGGGCATAGCCACTTTAGATACAAAGCGTTTATTAGAATCCGCAACTACCGTTAGCCAACGCGCAGGTACTAAATCTAAGTCATCAGATTCTGGTGATGTGTTGGAATGGTTAACGCGCAGTGCGTTTCGACTGAATAAGCTGGCGGCAATTTTACGAGATGGTGAGAATGGTGCTTTCTCAAGATACGCTTCACCATCAATTAAAGAAGAGGTGTAGCTGACCGCGTGGGAAAGTTTTGGTGACGGTGAAGCCTGACTCAATCCAAAAGCCATCAGCGCAACAACAAGCCCTAACACACTGACTAGGTAAGTACGCACAGAATTCACCTAAACCACAACGATACGCTGTTGTAACTCCATGCGTGTTGATTTGCAATCTAAATTCTCAGTTGATAGTAAAAAGAGAGTTTTGCAAACCTTTGGGCGTACATTTCATGCTCAAAATACCTCAAAAGTGCTCTAAGTAATACCAGATAATCGAGAAGCGATCTTAGCAACCACTTGTGCAACAAACTCAAGTTTACAACGCCCTAGTAACGCACCAGCCGTAGCTTCTGCCAACATACGTATTTCGTTTGGGTTGATGCCAAGCCTTGTCAGCTCATTTAACTCAAACAATAAACCCGACTCTTGCGAGCTTTTATCCCCGGGCAGAGAAACCACGTTAATGAAAATGCCAACGGATGCTAAGCGATTACAAGCCGATGCAGAGCCCTCTTCATGATGCCACTTAACCATCACTTTATTCGCTTCCGCGTTTTCGTCTCTAAGCTTACAAACTTCAAGCCCTTCATCAATCAAGCAACGCGCAAACAAGTTCGCATTATCAACATCACTTAGCATTGTCTTGTTCCTTCTATCCAAAAGCAGCTTCTTTAATACTTCTGTCGCTACTTTAAAAATAACGTTCGCGCCTTAGTGAGTAATTTAGCGTTAAATAATGGCGGTACTGTTTGTTCCCATCGAAAAGTAACGCTTCAGGAACTAGCTCACTCACTGATGAAACGAGAGCTCTTGGTACTCACCTCATCACCATGGCAAACAAATCCATCTCGCCTTCTAACTGCCCTTCAATAACGTTGTTTTCCGGGAAGTTTTCGAAGATAAAGACACGATCGCCCAGCCGCTCTACGTGGTAAAAGAGGACGTTATATCCCGAGAAGATTTCGTTATATCTGTCTGTCAGGTTGTTCGTGCTGCCACCATCAATGCGGTTTCGGTCATAGATGATGTATATCACCTGCTTGCCAAACTTCATTTGCCTTGCCATTACTTGCCACTTGGAAACCAGTTCATTTTGTTCGTTGAGAAGAGAATGGAGCACCACCACCTTGCCGCGATAGCAGGTGACAAACGTTTTTTGATGTTCAGCATTTTCCACCGAGAGGTCATAGCGACAACCAGCACCATTGACCAGCCCAGATAAAAGAAAAGCGGTAGTTAAGATGAAGCCAAGAAATGCGACGCGTTGTAGTAGCTTAGTCATGATATGCCCCCTCATAACGCTTGCCGTTTGATGAGACGAAAATGGATGAGCCTTGCTCTGCTTTCACCTCAGAGTCGACATCCCCTCGAATTGCACAGACTTTGGATTGGCCGACAACCTCGCAATCAACTTGAACCCAAGAAAAGCTGAAATACGACGCCACAAACACCACATACAATAGCGATAACCAAGCGCAAATGACACTAATCTTGTTGGAGTTTGTTTCAATACGTTTATTGATATTATGTTCAGGCTTGGATGCAACGACTTGCTCTGTTACTTCTTCAACTTGTTCTGAATGCGACTCTCCAGATCCCATACACTCTACTTCCAGTTGATAACCTTGGCGGGGGACATTAACGATCTTGATCTTTTCCGGTTCGAGTACTTTACGCAGGTTTGAAATCGCGACGGGCAATGAGTTGGAGCCGATGATCTCGGGGTTTCCCCATGCTGCGCGAATTAGAGCATCTTTAGATACCACCTTACCTAAGTTGGTAACTAACGTTTTTAAGACATCACTTTCTTTCGTTGTAATGTTGTAGCGTTTACCGCTCTCCACAATGAGTTCACACGCGTGCTGTTGCACCTTGAGTAAACACGATCCCACTTGAACTTCGTGCGCTTCAAATTCCTCGAATACAGGGCTGGTAATCTTCATTGTGACCCCCACTTTTATTCATCCTGTTAAGGAAGTAGCAAAAGCTAAGCCAAGCCCTAAAAGTGTCGCCGCGACAACCTCGTCCATTGAGGCCATGTCTATTGAAGTCGCTGTCTAGCAGTCAACTTGCATCAGGAATAGATGAGAATGAGGGAGATTGCTCTCACCTACCTGGGCGCTAGGTTCTGAGTTCTGGGTTCTCAAATTGAATGTCAAAAAGAGAATTTTTGTCTCAAAGAAGAAACCTTGATGGATAAATAAGCAATAAATTACTTATTTTATCCGGTGATTTTCATCAATCATTAGTGCCCGCGAGATTCACGACTGGTTCACTCGCTTAATACACACTTGGTACGCCTTATGCTTCTTCAGTGTGTAACCCCGTCAGAAATAAGAGTTAGCCGACAATAAAAACAACACAACCGCTAAAGGCTAGTGCAATTAATAACGAATCCAGTCGCTTATAAGTTCACAACTCGGAATCATTTATGAAAGCACTTTTATTGTTAGTCACATGCTCAACGCTTTTTCTTACCGCCTGTAATGACACCGAAACAGGCACGGAGCTAGTTACGCCACCGCAACAACAAGAAGTTGAACTGCCGAAAACCCCAGATGTAGAACCGACACCAGACCCAATTCAACCGCCAGAGAGTGAAAAACCACCACTTCCGCCCGTCGATACGCCTCCAGTTTTGCCACCAAAGGCTGAACCGAAACCCGATCCGGTGCCAGAAAAGCAGCCCGACCAAAATAAGGACAAACAACCTGATGAGAATACAACGCAGCAGCCCGATCAAAACCAAGACAAACAACCAGAACCACCAGTGGTAGCGCCAGACCCAACACCTGTGCCTGTGCCGCCAAGCGCCTTTACACTGACTGCTCCGACTTTAGTAACTGGAAAAACGTTCTTGTTTCAGTGGCAAACCAGTCAAAACGCTCACGAGTACACCTTGTGCAAAAAAAACACGACATCAACGGATAACTGCGACGTCTTGTCTAGTGGATTAACCGAGACCAATAAACAAGTTGAGCTCAACAACTTGTTATCCACCAACGAGACGTATTTTGTGGTGGCTAGCAACAAAGATGGCAGCCAGAGAAGTAACGAAGTATCGATCGAACCAAACGCTTTATTGAATGCCATTGGCTTGTTGAAAGCATCTAACACCGACAGTAACGACAACTACGGCAACGCTGTCGCGGTGAGTAATGATGGCTCGACTATCGCAGTGAGTGCTTTCAAAGAGAGCGGCATAGTCAATGATCCTACTGTAAACAGTGCTGCCCTATCTGGAGCCGTATATGTTTATCGAAAAACAAACGGTATTTGGAATGAAGTTGCTTACCTTAAAGCGCCGAATGCCGATGACAAAGATGAGTTTGGTTACGCGATTGCTCTGAGCGGAGATGGCAACACGCTTGCTGTCAGTACGATAAACGAAGCCTCGTCTGCAACGGGTATCGATGGTAACCAGTTGGATAACCTATCGCCTGCGTCCGGTGCTGTTTATCTATACGTTAACAGTGGGTCTTCTTGGCAATCGCAAGCTTACATTAAAGCCTCAAACAGCAACCTTGTTGATTCGTTTGGCTTTTCCGTATCGCTGGATTCAGACGGTACGACATTACTTGTTGGTGCGCCTGGAGAAAGCTCCTCAGCTCAGTCCATCAATGGTGACGAGACAGATAACACAGGCAGTTTGTCTGGGGCGGCCTACGTGTTTGAAACGCAAAACAACCAGTGGGCGCAAACCGCGTACTTAAAGTCATCAAACTCAGACAAGCTTGACTCGTTCGGCTACGACGTGGCGTTAAGCGAGGACGGATTAACCGTGGTAGTAGGCTCACCGGGTGAAGATTCAAATGCCACCAGCGTCAATGGTGACGAGATGGATAATAGCAGTGATAACTCAGGTTCGGCCTATGTCTTTGTTCATAACGGTACAACTTGGGCTCAAGACTCCTATTTAAAAGCCTCAAACTCGGATTCTGAAGACCAGTTTGGACACTCAGTCGACGTAAACTCAGATGGTACCGTGATAGCGATTGGCGCTTTCAACGAAGCGTCTGACAGTGAGATAAACGGCAATGAATCAGACAACTCAGCTTCTGGCGCCGGTGCTGCTTACCTCTTCTACAAATCGCAAGCGGGTTGGCAACAAGAAGATTACATCAAAGCCGTTAACTCCGATGCTTCTGACCACTTCGGTTCCGATGTTCAACTGAGCAGCAATGGCAAAGCGCTTGTTGTTGGCGCCCCAAATGAAGCCTCATCTAGCCAAGGTTTGGATGGTGACGTGCAATTGAATAACGCAAGTGCTGCTGGTGCAGTTTATCTCTTTACCAATGTTGAAGGGACTTGGCAGCAAGCAGAATACATCAAATCCCTCAATTCAGATGCTGGCGATGGATTTGGCAGCGCTATCGCGATCAGTGGTGATGGTAATACCTTGATCGTCGGCGCAAAAGAAGAGGCATCTGATGGGTCAGATTTCAACGACAACAGTAGCTCGAGTTCGGGCGCAGCTTACATCTACTAAACGCAAAGGAGATGAACCATGCTAACGACTAAACCTACGGTCTTGGTCATTGACGATACACCCGAGCACATTCAGATCATCTCTAACGTGCTGAACGAAGAGTACCAAGTCAAAGCTGCGATCAACGGTGAACGCGGCTTGCAAATCGCACTGCAAGAGCCAAAACCTGACCTCATCTTGCTCGACATTGTCATGCCTGAAATGAACGGCTTTGAGGTATGTAAGCGTTTGAAGTCGAACCCTTTGACTAGCGCTATTCCGGTCATGTTTTTAACCGCACAATCCGATGACGATGATGAACAGTTCGGCTTTGATATTGGCGCGGTGGATTACATAACCAAACCGATTAGCCCAGCCATACTTCGAGTAAGAGTGCGATCACAGCTGCTGGCTTACAGTAAAAGCCGAATGCTAGCAGCTCAAGTCAAAGAGAAAACCGCCCTTCTTGCTCGAAACCAACTCGAGATCATCAACTGCTTAGCAAGGGCTGGCGAGTACAAAGACAACGAAACAGGCATGCACGTGATTCGAATGAGCCACTACAGCCGATTGCTGGCAGAGGCCATTGGCGCTGATGAGGAATGGTGTGAACTGCTCTTTACCGCCGCCCCCATGCATGACATCGGTAAAATCGGAACACCCGATGCCGTACTACTCAAGCCCTCTCGCCTCGATGAAGATGAATGGGAAGAGATGCAACGACACGTGGAATATGGTTATGAGATCCTCGGCAAGCACGATTCTCCTCTCCTTAACCTTGCGAGAGAAGTCGTCATCGCGCATCACGAGAAGTGGGATGGAAGCGGCTACCCGAAAGGTATTTCTGGGGAGCAGATTCCCCTTTCTGCTCGAATCGTTGCCATTGCAGACGTGTTTGACGCTTTAACCAGTGAACGACCTTATAAACGAGCATGGTCGATTCCCGAAGCATGCGCGCTTCTGACTAAGGAATCGGGTACCCACTTTGACCCAAAACTGGTGCCTGTTTTTATCTCTCTCATTCCTGAAATCAAAAAAATAATGGCGCGTTATTCGGATGTTGAGCCCCAAGCTTTGAGAGTTAACGCGTAATGACCAGAGAAGGCGAAAACAAAGTCTCGAAACAAGCAAAACGAACCCTGTTGAGTTTTGGGTTCGTTATTGCGCTGTTTTGTATCGTGGGCTTGTTCGCTGGTTTCAGTATCAATAAAACCTTTGGTTCAATAGAGAGGTACGGTCTCGCGGGGCAACTCTTGCTGGCACTTGATAACGCGAGATTATATGAGCTCACCTACACGCGCGATCGTCAGTTGGAAGACGCAGCTAAAGCAGAGCGTTTTATCGAAGAGACCAAAAAACTCGCGCAGAGCTTTGAAGAGAACTCAGTATCAAACGACCTCATCGATGACTCTTTACTTAGTTACGTAGAAGACTATCAGGAACTCTTCACCCAATATAAAACCCTCACAGAACAACAAAAACAAAGCCTTTCTGTGATGGAAAAGGATGCGACAACCGTTGCCACACAAACCCGAGAGTTACAAAAACGCCTCGCTTCTAAAGTCGTATCAGACAAACAGGAAGAACTTCAAAACCGAGACATGATGGTTCGTGTGGCCGAGCACGAATCACTCAGCTACGAGATAAACTTAACCGCCCAGTCCATTCGCTCTGCGAGTCTAGAGTTTCTTTTATTCGGCAGAGACAGGGACCTCAACGATGCCATCAAGTACACGGACGAACTTGAACAGCTTACAGAAACGCTCTCTGAAGCGCTGCACAACAAATACGAATTAACCCTCGTTCAAGCGCTGAAGAACTCGCAAAAGCATTATTCATCAGCCTTAAGCTTGGTAAATCAAAGCGCAGACAATGAAGCCACATCTAAAAACCTGAGATCCTCTTCTGAACAACTCGCTCGGAGCGTGGATGCATTGCGTGAACGCATCAGGCAGGACCTGATTCAAGCGCAAGCCAATGTTGCCAACCTAGAAAGTGACATGAACATGAGCCTTGAAGCAGGCATCCAAGCGACGCTACTTAAACAATCAGTCGGAAAGGCGAGACAAGCAGATCGCGACTTCATGATCTCGACTCGAGCCGAAGAAAAGGAAAAACACAAACTGATTGTGTTAGAGGCGTTAGCGAAAGCACAAGCACACACACGTAGCATCCAATCTTTTTTGGTTGAAGAGAGCAATAATGCGCTGTTTGAATCTGTGCCTAGCTCAATTGAGGCGTATAAGCTGCACTTTTTAGATGTCGTCGAGGTATCCCAACAACTGAACGATATTGCAGGCAAAATGGTCATGGCCGCGACCAAAGCAGACGACCAGCTTGACCACTTAAGAGAGCTGCGTTTTGCCGAGGTGTCGCAATTCAAACAAGTGTCGCAATATCTCATTTATTCGGCGTTCGTGTTCATTCTGGCAATCATCTTACTCGCCTATACCATGCGTCGCTCACAAATCGAACTTCAAGCGATGGCGGCGACATTGCAAGAAGCACGTGATGATGCCGAATCTGCTAATCAAGCAAAATCGAGCTTCCTAGCCAACATGAGTCATGAAATTAGAACGCCGATGAATGCCATCATAGGCATGAGTCATCTTGTTCTTGAATCAGAGCTCAATAAACATCAAAAGAACTACATTGAGAAGGTACATCGCTCAGCGAAATCCTTGTTGCGATTGTTAAATGACATATTGGACTTTTCGAAAGTAGAAGCAGGAAAACTAGAGCTCGAACGTACGCCCTTCTTTCTCGATGAATTACTCGATCAAGCTATCGATATTTTGTCAGTCAAATCACAGGATAAATCTCTCGACCTATTACTCTCTGTCGATCAAAACTTACCGCAAACCTTGATAGGCGACCCTTACCGCGTCAAGCAAATCATCCTGAACTTAGGGTTTAATGCCATCAAGTTTACTCACCAAGGCAAAGTCACATTGCGTTTGAATTTGCTTCGTAAAACCAAGCAATACAGTACCTTGGAGTTAGTTGTCGAGGATGAAGGTATCGGCATGACACCCGGACAGATCAGCAAGCTGTTTAATAGTTTCTCTCAAGCAGACACCTCAACAACGCGAAAATACGGTGGGTCAGGGCTCGGTTTAGCCATTACGAAAAACATCATCGATTTGATGAAGGGGACAATCTCAGTGACCAGTACGCTAGGAAAAGGCTCAACCTTTAAAGTTCAATTTGAACTCGAATATTGCAATGAAGACGTTCCGTGTCCAAACTTCGACCACGTGCCTAACCGCGCGTTTTTGGTCGATGCTTGTAAAGAGTCTCGCTTGCTCATACAAGGTCAATTGCAACAACTGAACATCCGTTGTGAGGGCTTTGCTGACCTAAAAGACATGATAGATTCTGAACTTAAGCTCCCTCCACTCCTTTTGGTCACCCTACCCGCCCAATCCCACTTAATTACCAAGATGCTCTCTCAGCTTCGAAGCCTTGATGTGCCGAATAGCAAAGTGCTTTTGGTCACTAATACCAGTGTTGCGCACGTTCTACACCAATTGGACTCTATTGACGTCAAATATGATGAGCTACTCAGGAAACCTTTCACAACTACAGTGCTTTCTGAGTGCTTGGATACCCTTTTCCAAAGTGAGAGTGAAGCGCCTTCTCCTGCCACCACAAGTTCAGGTTCAAGCTTGACGAAAAAACGAATTCTTGTTGTTGAAGACCATCGAATTAATCAAGAGTTAGTGCGAGATGTTCTAGTCAATGTGGGCTGCGTTGTGCAAATCGCCAACCACGGTAAAGAAGCCTTAGAACTTTTGGTTAAACACAACTTCGATGCCGTCTTAATGGATTGTCAGATGCCAATTATGGATGGATATCAGGCGACCCAAAACATCCGACAGAAGCTAAAGCTTACCGAGTTGCCAATTATCGCATTAACGGCCAATACCTTAGCTGAAGATGAGAAAAAAGCCCTCGATGCAGGCATGAATTGTGTGCTGCATAAACCCATAGATATTCCATTGCTGAAATCGACATTAGCGAAGCTACTGTGTACTGATGGCGGCAATAGTATTGAGACGCAAACGCCTACAAATGAGATGCCAATTGCCATCAAGGAAGCGCTTTCTCAAATACCTGAACTGAATATTGAACAAGGCATCAGAGTCACAGCAGGAAATGGCACGCTGTATCTGTCGGTATTACAAAAGTTTGCTCACCAATACAAATCGTTTAGCTTCGATGAAATGAATACTGACGAGGTAGGCAGAGCCATTCATACCATCAAAGGGCTCAGTGGCAGTGTCGGACTCAAGCAAATTCAAGCACTATGCACGCGATTGGAAAAAGAGAACGTCAGTGCAAAAGACAAAGTACTTCTTGTCCAGTCCTTAACGAGCGTCTGCACTCAGGTATTGTCAGCCATTGAAAACAATACACAAGAAAAGCCCGTTCAGAGTGACGAATCATTCAATCCAGAGACGTTCGAAATGTTGAAACGCCTACTGCTTAATGATGACACCGAGGTGCTTAATCACTTGAGTAGCGTTCATAGCGGCAAACAGCTCGGATTGGCGGCCTCTTGTTTCGATAAATTTAAAAGAGCAGCAGAACAGTATGATTTCTCCCTCGCGCTTGAAATCCTCAATACATCCGATGGTTTGAGTAACTCGTGAGGGAGCAATGATGAAACCCACGATCAAAATAGCCCCGTTCGACTCATGCCGGACGGGGCTATTAGTTCGTGCTTGAGCCGAGCTATTTCTTACCGTAAGGGTAGTTTTCAAACATCTTCATCACTTCTTCCGAGATTAGCTCTTCACGCTTTTCCGTACTCATTGATTCGGTTAGCTTGCGGCTAGAAACACCCTTCCACACCACTTGGTTAGCTTTGGTATCAACAAGTTCAACAACAAGCTTGCCGTACTTCTTCTCTTTATAGCGCTCAGGGCTAGAAGTGATCACGCCAAAGCTGTTCCATCCGTAACCAACGCTAAAGCTAGAACCCGATGACACCAATTCGGACTCTTTGATGATGTCGTGATGCACATAAAGGTCACCGCCGCTTTGCACGCGCGACAACCCTTTTGATTCCAGTTGAGCAGCCAATCCCTGTTCGATTCTTCGTGCGTCCAAACTGGTTGGGGTTTCAGACTGCTCACCAAAATCAAACGTTTTGTAGGATGAGAAATCCGCTTGCTTGTCGACGTCTGTCGTCACCGTTGTACAAGCCGTTACCGAGATAGCAAACAGTGTTGCCAGTAAACCTTTCCACATACCCTTTCTCCTCTGTATTATCGTGCCGGTCTCTCTCGGCAAATGGTGGTATTCGTTTTTACGTGTGTGGGAAAAAATTGAATCATTTCAACATTTAGTCTTGACCATGAATGCCAAGTGTTCAAATTCAAGACGCGAGAGAGACGAAGAACAGAGTAAATAACTGCCTGACAAAGAAAACGGTTCGATATTTGGAGTTACCTATCGCCAACGCCATCGTGCGCTTTTTGAGCGAATTGGTATTTATTTGCTCATTAAGCAACTCATTGAGCAAAAAAGACTTTTCTTTTGAATTTAATCTGGCATATTGAATGAGTCCTATTGATGCGCGGGCATCGTATAATGGCTATTACCTCAGCCTTCCAAGCTGATGATGCGGGTTCGATTCCCGCTGCCCGCTCCAAGCTTTCCTTTAAGCTAATCTTTTTCTCAGATTTCCCAAACCTACCCTTTAAATTCTTACTTCACTGCTATCACGCTGTGGCTGTAATCGATCTCTTGTATTTACTGCCTCAAGCTGCAGGCATAAAAAAGCCCCTGCAAAATACAGGGGCGCGTCTTCGTTATAATGTTCCCCATATCTTTGGGGTTAATCCAACTGAAGTGTCGTGAACGTGTCGTTTTTCAGCCCGCCACCAGCGCGTTTCTTCATGGTGACTTCGACCGATCGCTTCCCTTCATTGACGCGATAACGTATGGCTTGAGCAAGGTATTTGTCATTTCGCTTCAAGTCTCTAGCGTCAATCTTTAACGTACGATTTTGACGATTTACCGTGCAGCGATAATCCCAATCATTTTTGCCATTTTTCAAAGCCAGCAAAATACGTTGACCTGACGTTCCCGCCGTTTTAATCCCGCGGGGCTGCTTATCTATCGCCAGTGCTAACCCTGCTTTACACAGCTGATCTGCACTAAAAGCAGGAGCTGCGTATGCGTACCCAGAGCCGAGCATAGCGGCGGTCATCGTTACAATTGAGAAAACTCGATTGAATGTCATCGTCCGTCCCTTAAAACTTACAAAACACCGTACGCATTAAAGCAACATTACCGAATGCTGTCAAGAATAAATGGTATGGCGTTTAGTTAATCATAAGAAACGGCTATTCCAAGGTGTCAGACGGAGATGCAAACAAACACCGCCAGCGCTGACGCCAAGATAAATTAGGACGAGTCACTTCTTTGAGCATGTCTTTCCATTCAGCAAACGTCACGGTAATAGGATTAAAGCTGTTAACAGGTTTTGAGATGCCATAACGAACCGTTTCAACTTCAGGCTCGAACGTCCCGAACATGCGATCCCAGATGATCAGCACGCCTGCGTAATTCTTATCGATGTATTGACGATTCACACCATGATGAACGCGGTGATGAGATGGCGTATTGAAGACCCATTCTAAAGGACCAAGAGAACGAATCGATTGGGTATGAACAAAGAATTGCAGACCAAGATTGAGCAGAACAACAAACACCACCCACTTAGGATCAAAACCAATAATGACCAGTGGCAACCAGAACAACCACATGCCGGCCAATGGATACATCAGGCTTTGACGAAATGCGGTACTGAAGTTCATACGCTCAGAACTGTGGTGCACCACATGTGCCGCCCACATCCAACGGATACGATGACTTGCTCGGTGGAACCAGTAATAGAAGAAATCTTGTAAGACCATTAGCAGTAGGAAGGTAGAAACCGTCATCTCGATATCAAACAAACGCCAACCAAACCACCATAAGTACAGCTTGGCGATAAGCAGCCCTGTTAAGATATCTGTCGCTTGATGAAGCCCAGCCAATACAAAGTTACACACCACTTCGGGTAAATAATATCGAGCACTCTCAGGTAATCTTCCACCACGCTGTCCAAACCAATATTCTGCAGCAATGCAAAGAAAAAATATTGGCGCGAGCAACATCAACAATAAATCAGGATGTTCCGTAATTTGTGACCATTCCATAGTCCGTTCCTACCATTTCGCGTAGTGATCTTCGGTGAGTCCCATCACCTCTTCAAGTTCGTGTTTAATGCCATTGCCATCAATCAAATAGCCAGAAAAATAACCGACAAACTGACGAAAGTTACTCTTCAAAAACCAGAAGTTCTTTTTCTCTGAGCGCTGATTTTTAGGTTTGAAGATCAAGTCGATGCGCTTGTCTTGTGACGTAATTCGCCATGACGCTTCTTGATGGAGGCGAGAAAATTCGAATTGGACAGGTGGCATCAAATACCGTTCGCCATCAATCCAAATCACGTTTTCACAATGTCCGGTTTCGTTGACTCCAGCAGCAAAGTTCAGCCCTATCCGTTTGTCTTCACTGTGATGATTAATGCTCGCCCATCGCCAACTGGTTTCTCTTCGCATATACCCGGCAGAGAAGTCATACCCAGCAACTGCATTGGTTAGCTCTTGCGGTTGCCCTCTCACGCTCATTTCACCTTGAACAGCGAGCGCGTTGTGTTTTTGGGTGTAGGTCCATCCGGAATACGCGGTTGGCGTGCAGAGCATCAAAGGCAAGCTTTCTGACTCAGGTTTTAACCTCAAATCAGCTTGAATAAGGTCTGTTGAAAGCTGTATGTGCCATAGTCCATGTTCAATCTTAAATTGAATGGCATCATTAGCGAGATAGGCGTGACTGTTCCAACTAGAAGGCTGTGTTTGATAGCCCATGTTGAGCGGCTTTAGCCATTGCTGCTCCACCAGTTCATGGGTTTCTGTATCAAACACATAGCAAAAGCCAGACGCCAAATAGCGAATATCGGCAATCGCAACACCAATGATGTATTTCTCTGTCACGATCGAGACGAACTGGAACTGCTTATAGTCGAATCGCTTTCGCCAACTCGATGCAGGCTGGTCCATCTCATTAAGATACTGAAACGCATCCAACTGAAGCGATTCGGGAATCGATGCTAAATGACCAAATTGAGGTAATCCATTCGCTTGAATGAAGGGATTCAAAGGCGTTTGCACATCCATGCTCGCTATTAATCAATGACACACCATTCGATATTAACATTAATTTAACAACAAACAGTTTGCGCCACTGCACAACATTGGTTCAGTTCTCGGCTTCAAATGGACTAAAGTGTGAAACCAGTCACTCATATTCAGACCATTGAACGGTTAATTAGAGCTTTAACTTGGGTTGGATGAAATCAAGGAAAGCAGAAATACGCAATGAGACAGATGAAGATTTGTAATAAACCGCGTTGATCTGTTCACGACCGGTATTAGTGATTTTGTCTGATTCCAATATCGGCACCAAGCGCCCCTCTTCCATGTCTTTACGCACCATAAAACCGGACAAACACGCAATGCCATTGCCTGCTAGCGCCAGTTGGCGAATGGTCTCACCGTTACTGGAAAGCAAATTTGGCTCTATCTCTGGTGCGCCTTTTAATGGCAGTTTGTTGAGGATCTTCGGCTCAGTGAATCCGATAATGTCGTGATGAGCAAGGTCAGTTGGCTTTTGTGGAATCCCTCTGTGTTTGAGGTAATCCGGTGAGGCAACCAAATACAACTCACTCTTACCCAGCGCTCTTGCATGCAAAGTAGAATCAGACAGTTTACCGATACGAATCGCCACATCAGTGCGCTTTTCTAATAGATCAACGAAACCTTCGTTGGACGTCAGCACCAATTCAATCTGCGGATAGGCTTCACGGAAAGGTTTGATCAGGTCAACAAGTTGATGGAAGACGAATGGACTTGCTGCATCCACACGCAGTGTCCCTTGAGGTGTTTCTCCTAACGAGAGAATGCACTCTTCCGCCTGCTGAATGTACTGCATTGCGGTGCGCACATGCTCGACAAATCGGCGCCCCTCATCAGTTAACTCAACGCGACGTGTTGTGCGGTTTAGTAAAGAAACGCCAAGCTGTTGTTCAAGACGACTGACTGAGCGTGAAACTCTTGCCACTTGCACATCTAATGCTTCTGCCGCAGCGGAAAAGCCACCACAGTCTACAACCGTTAATAGGATTTCTAGATCATCGGAACGCGTTAACATCGTCTTACCTCACTTTTGTTGCTGTAACCATAATTGAGGAGAGACTTTTGTCAATATTGAAATAATCTAAACGACGCTAATCGAGAATTTCAGTCACGACTTCGGTCTTTACGGAATTGGCGATAAAACAGTTCTCATGCGCCAGATGATGCATTTTTTCTAACTGTTCACGTGTCGGCTGTTTATCTCCAGAAAAAACGATGCGTGGTCTCAGCACAACTTTAGAAACCCACTCTTTGCTGTTTTCTCCTGCCGTCAGTTCCCCAATTGCTTCATCCACGTACGAATCAATTACATAGCGACGCTTAGCGGCAATAGAAAGGAAAACCAACATATGACAACTCGATAACGCAGCAATAAACGCTTCTTCTGGATCGACGTTTTCTTCTACCGAAAGTGGTAGCGGGACAACTTGAGGAGATGGGGATGCCGGAACGGTAACGCCGCCGTCAAACTGCCAAACGTGTGCTCGGCTGTATTGATTGTCGCTAAAGATTTCGTTGGCCTGACGTTGCCATCGGATAACTGCGGTGTGTGTACTCATTACCATCCCTTGTGCTGTGAGGTATGCCTAATAAGGCGACTCTCCATGAATAAGGTCCCAAGTAAACCACAGCACAAAGCGTACCCCAAGAGCAGGGATGAAATACGTGCGCTAAGCCATTAAATCACCTGATTTGTGTCTGCCTGTTGTTTGCGAGATTGGTCAATAAGACGTTGCCCTTGATGCACATTCACCTGCAATCGGTTAATCAACTTTTGCAGTTGTTCAATATCCGGAATTTGTTTGTTCTTCACTTGGGTTTCAATTTCAAGCGCTTGATTTGCTAGCGTATCCAAACCTAAGTTTAGCGCCATGCCTTTGGTGGTATGCAAGGTACTGTGGAGCGCTTCAAGCTCTTCCGCCATGAAGAATTCAATCAACTCGTCGACCGACTTCTCAAAGTCATTCACTATGCTTTCTAGTAAATCTACCAAGGCTTCAGGTTCCTGTTTGAGGATCTCGACAGTTTCTGAATGAGTCAGTTCCTCTTCGGTCAGTCTGAGCTTCTCAATTGGCTCACGATGCAATTGAACAATATTGTCAGCTTGCTCTGGTGCATCATCACCTTGGGTTGGTAAACGCGAAGCAAACTGCTTGAGTGCGTCAGCAAAACTCTCTCGTTGCAGCGGCTTGGTCAGTACATGATCCGCCCCTGCTTCAATGAAGTTATCGTGCGCTTCTCTAAACACATCGGCGGTGTAGGCAAACAATAAGGTATTCACGCCAAGTTTTTCGCGGATAAAGCGGGTCGCCTCAACCCCGTTCATCTCCGGCATATGATTATCCATAAGAATCAAATCATATTGGTTCTCTTGCGCTTTCTTAGTCGCAATTAGACCATTCTCAGCAATCTCGACCGTATGCCCTAGCTTCTCACAGAATCCTTTCGCTACAATCGCATTGACTCGGTTGTCCTCGGCTAGAAGAATGTGCAGGTTACGTTTGTTTTCGCGCTGGACTTTGACTTTGGTATCCGCCGCTTTAGGTAACGCCTTCTCTTCCCAAGGTATTGGGAGTTCGACTAAAAACTGAGTACCAATGCTCTCTACACTCTTAAGCTTGACCTCACCACCCATCAATTCCGTTAGCTTTTTCACAATCGCTAAACCAAGCCCTGTGCCGCCAAACTTACGTGTGGTGGAGGTATCCGCTTGCTCGAAGGAGTTAAAGATACGGTCTTGCTTGTCAGCCGGAATACCAATGCCCGTATCGTTAATAGACAACAATAAGCGCTTTCTTGATTCGTCCAACTCTGCTCGAATCAGTACATGCCCATCACTGGTGAACTTGACCGCATTGCCTGCAAGGTTAAACAGTATCTGTCGAATGCGCGCACAGTCACCATTAAACTCGATGTTTTCTGGCACTTCGTTCTCGACGTAAAGCTGAATGTTTTTCTCTTCGATTAAAGGCTGAATCGCACTACAAACTGGGGTGAGCACTTGGGGTAAATTGAATGGTGCGGCTTCAAGCTCCAACTTGTTCTCTTCAACTTTGGAGAAATCCAAAATGTCATTAAGAATCGTCATCAGATGCTGACCAGAGTCCAAAATCACCTGAACGTGCTCCTTCGTCCCCTTCTCCTTGGTCTCACTGGCAATGATTTGCGAAATACCCAACACCCCATTCATGGGCGTTCTTAGCTCATGGCTCATGGTTGCTAAGAATTGTGATTTGGCTTTTGCTGCCCGCTCCGCTTTTTCTGTGGCTTCGGTTAAGTCGTCATTGAGTTGCTTCAGTTTGTTTACACGGTGCTGAGTTTGCAGCACAAATACTGCCACCAAAGAGATAATGGATAACAGAACGAACACCCACGTAAGCCTTGCTTCACGCTGAGCAATCTCTAAAAGTTGATGCTCCGAGTATTCAACAAATTCAAAATAGTGACTTTCCAAAATCTTGTTGGTGAGCAACTCAATTTTGCGTTCGCTCTCTCGTAGTCGATCAAGGAATAAGGCGATATTTTGGCTTTGCGCGTTCTCCCCCTCTAGGGCGGCATTGGTCAAGAATTCAAAATAATGCTGTTCAAGCCAAGCATCTTCATTGGTAACTTCAAACTGCTGCTTATAAATGTTGTGCAGAGTGTGCATCTCATATTGGTTTGCCACTTGAACGCCAACCAACATATCTAGCGTCTGCGTCGCATCGCGTACCTTGCCATCGAATTGGACGACGATGTTTTGCACGCGCGTTTTGGTTGGGGTGAAACTAAACCAAATGGATTGCTTAAAATCGGTACACAAATTCTCGGCGGCAATCTCTAATTCCACCAAGCTTTGGGTGATTTCGTAGTTCTTTCGCTCTCGAAGAGAATAACGATTCACGACACTGTCACGAGACTCAATCAAATGGTGACCAATCTCAGATAACGAAGCATGTAGACCCTGTGTGTTTTTGGAATTCACATGCGTCATGTACGCCAGCACCATCATTGCTGCAATAACGATGAAAAGAAAGGCGTTGAGTAATCGGAATTTATTCATTTTCAAACACCTCTAAAATCGCGGGTCTCGGCGCCGTTAACGTGTTTAAGAACGCTTCGATGTCTGCCACTTTGTCGTCACTCATGGTCACTCCCAGCTGGGTTTGCGACATGATCTGAATGGCTTCGGAAAGCTCATCGACTTGCCCGTTGTGGAAATAAGGGCTGGTTTGCCCCACGTTACGTAAGCTCGCGACTCGGAAATAGTACTTATCCTCGCCATCCGTTGTTCTTAAGTGACGCCCTGTATCGAGGCTTTCGTCTTGGGTTCGGAAGTAGGAAAAGCGCTGAATCATTGAACCACCGACATTCTTACCTTGATGACACTGAACGCAACCGACTTGTTGAAAGGTATTCCAACCCCGAATCGCTTGTTCGTCCAAAGTGTGAGAGTAGCCGAGTAAATAAGAATCAAAAGGCGCGCCTGGCGTTTGCAGTCCTTTAACGAACTCAACAATGGCACCTTTGATATTGTTGACAGTGATCGCTCGATTGGCGGCTTGCTTAAATAAAGCTTGGTAAGAGGTATTCGACTGTACATATTGCTCTATATCCTGCCAGTTCGAATCCATCTCTAATGGGTTTTGAACCGGGCCATCGATTTGAGCCATCAAAGAGTTCGCCGTGCCGTCCCAGAGAAAACGATAATTTAAAGCCGCATTAAAAACAGTAATCGAGTTGCGGTTGCCGACACCATTCACGCCGGTAGAAACCGCGGTTGGTTCTGCACCGTTAGTTGAAAGATCATGGCAAGTTTCACAACTGATTGTCCCGTTGGAAGATAAGTTTGGGTCTCGGAACAAGTGCCAACCGACTCGAGCTAGATCCATGTCGATCTTAGGTTCGCCATCAATTGGTTGCACCAACTGAAAGTTCACTTCGTCATCATGCGTTGCACCAGCAATAACCGAAGCGCTAAAACCTATCATCAAACATCCACATAACCCTTTTGTGGTAAGCCTTTTGTTCATAATTCTGGGTATCCTTACCTAACCTCTTAATATGAACTTAGTTGCTTTTAAGTTTTTTTCCATTACGGCTCGTGGGGATATTGAACTTCCTCTCATAACTTATTGATAATTAATCGTCCTGATCCTCTCAGAACTCATCGAGTTGTATATCAAGCGTATGTTGTCGACAAGACAAACAACCTTGATTGGAGAACGCGGTGAAAACCTATACGATTCCGCCCCATTTTGAATTCGGTTCTTGGCTGGAAAACATAAAATAGTGAAACTGTTCGCATTCATTGCTGCACTACTTACCGCTCTGTCATTCAATGCATCTGCTCGTGATTTCTTAAACGCAGAAGACAGAACATTTCTGGACAATCAAAGCACATTAAAAGTCGGTGTACTTGAGGGAGATTGGCTACCTTACTGGGGTGATCTTGCCTCAAAAGAAGGCATCAATATCGAGTACGCAGAGACCATGCTGCACGACTTAAACATTGAGGCAGAGTACGTCCCGTATAGAACGTTAAATACACTATTCGATGGCTTAGAAAACGGAGAGATAGACCTCACCGTTGGCTTTGTTGCAACTAAAAAGCGTGCAGAACGTTTCCTGTACTCTGATCCAATATTTCACACATTGAGACTGGTTTGGTTGCGTGACAGCGCATTAGAGAATACCCCGCTAGACGAGCTCAAATGGGTGTGTGTGCAAGATTCAAGTGCGTGCGACCAGATTGATGTACTTGGCTTTAAACACGTCCATTCTGTGCGTAATAACATGATGATGACGGCATCGCTGAATAGTGGTGCAGCTGATGCTGCCGTGGTCGGTTTGTCGACGCTGAGCTCTTATGGATTCAAAAACCCGAAAGGTGAACTGACGGGTAAAGTCGTGTACAACAAATCCCTCACTCCGGGAGAAGTAACGATTTTTACCGGAAAAGAGTCCACTCAGTTGATGGATATCATCACTAAGTACATCAAACACTCGAAAGAATCGAAACACAGTCGTGTGCACATCGAAGCTAATATCAATATTCTGCACAACGAATTGATGCTCGATATTCTAGAGCAGCAACAAGGTCATCAGACGGTACGCTACACAATTCAAGATAATGTGTATCCGCTGTCTTATCTCGATCCTAAAACGGGCGAGATAAAAGGCTATGTTCATGATCTGCTAAAGCTGATGGAACAAAAGAGCATGATCAAGTTCGAATACGTGCCAGCTAATGGGCGCGATGTTGACTTGATGCTGCAAGAAAACCTCGTCGATTTACTGCCTGCGCGCAACATTGCCTTAACCGACAAGAAACGATTTATCACGACCAGAACTCTGGGCTACTTGCAGTTTGGCTACATTAAGTCGCTCAATTCGAACGCTGAAGAAAACGTGGCTATTTTGGATCGTTCAGGTAACTTTTACCCGCATTTTCTCGATCACTCGGAGTATTCCTCTGCGGAAGTTTATCGTGATTTCGATAACTTGATGGCAGCGTTTGAAGAAGGTGAGATTTCCCATGCTTTCGTGAATCAGAGCCTAATCGATAACCACTATTACGATGGGCAAGGCAAGACATTTGAAGCGGTTACACCTCCAACGGGTATTCAGCTCAAAGTAAGACTGGGCATGGAGCTAAGAAAAGACTCTGAGTTCTTACGCCGCGTGTTGAACACCGTGTTGAAAATCACCACAGACGCCGAGTTAAAGCAGCTCATGGAGCGTCATGACAAAGTCACCGTCCATTATGGTGTCGACAAAGAAATCGTGGTGATTTGGGCGCTAGTCGGTGTCTGTGTGCTGTTGGTTGCCGTGCTGATTTACATTCTGAGAACCGGGCATCTGACTCGTAAGATCAAGCGTAAAGAATACGAGACCAAAGTACGTCAGCGACAAAACCGATGGTTGTCTTCGGTGCTTGATCATATCCCTAATAAGATTTTGATATCGGACGATAACAACCAGCAAATCTTGGCCAACAAACCGTACTTGTCGATGCTGCAACGATGCAATACCGACAGCAACATCACAGATGAACAACGCGAATTGGTTTTGAAGCTAACCAAGGATACGGACTACCCAGTACCGGATGAAATCGTCACCACACTCTGCTCTCTCGGTAAAAAACATTATCGAGTGAGAAGGCAGTCTCTCCTTCATCCAGAGGAAGGGACACGTTTTCATATGACGGTATTTGATGACATCACTGAGCTGAAAAAGAAAGAGTGTGCATTGAAAGCCTCCAACCTCAAAGCCATGCAAGCCATTGAGGCACGAGAACACTTTCTTGCGGTGATCAGCCATGAACTTAGAACCCCTATCGCTGCCATGCTCGGACTGATGGAACTGTTGGAACAAGACCTCGACCGTCCAGAAAGCAAAGAACTACTGAAAAGTGCGATGTTGTCGGCAGAGCGTTTGCAACTGCACGTAAACGACATTCTCGACTTCTCGAAAGTGGATGCGAACCAGCTTCAGTTAGATGTGCACAGTGGCAATGTCTATGAAGAGCTTAGCTCAAGTTTGCGCAGCTTTGAAAAAGCGGTGGAGCAAAAGGCTATAGCGTTTGAGGTGAATTGGCAACCGACGCCTTATGCCTTGGTGAATCTCGACTGGCTGCGAGTTAACCAGATCATCAACAACTTATTGAGTAATGCAGTTAAGTTCACAGACAAAGGCAAAATCAGTGTGAACATTCACGTCTATGCCAACGAGCTTGTGTTCTCCGTGCAAGACTCCGGATGTGGCATGAGCAAGGCTCAATTGGATGCCCTATTCCAACCATTTGTACAGGGTGACAAGAGCATCAGCCGTCGTTTTGGTGGTACAGGACTTGGTATGTCTATCGTGAAAAAACTGGTCGACATCATGACCGGCACGATAGAGGTGAACAGTAAACAAGGCAAAGGTACAGGGATTACCGTGCGTTTGCCGATGACCAGTCAGCCTCTCGACCTAACGGGAATGGGACCGATTTACACCGAAGACAAGCAGATACAGCGATGGCTAAACACTTGGCAGGTAACACTCGATGAGTTTGAACTCAAGCATCATGTCATTGAGCCAGAACCGCACTACTCCAATGTTTATCCGGACCTTATTCAGCAAAAGCTGAACACAAGTTCGACGATGCAAAATCATTGGACACAACCGACAGCCTGCCAATGGCAAGGTCGAGTTTTAGTGGTTGATGACGATGCCATTAACCGACTGTTGTTTAAGCGCCAGTTTGAAAAGCTTGGTGTGTGTTGCCAATTGGCAGCAAGTGGGAGTGAGGCGATTGAGTTGTTGAAGCAGGCTCAAGACGACGATGCTTTCGCGCCAATCAGTTTGATTATTAGTGATTGCCATATGCCGGATATGGATGGCTATCAACTCACACAAAAACTCAAAGCAAGCAGCGAATTTGCCTCACTGCCCGTTGTGGGTTGTACGGCAGAAAACTCCCGCAATGTGATTGAGAAAGCAGAGCAAAACGGCATGGAATCGGTCTTGTTCAAGCCCTATAACTTGGACGATCTCAAAGCCTTGTGTGAGCAGTATTTGGCGATGTCCTTCTCTAGCGAGACTCAAAGTGACTGGTTGGATGCCTATCACCATGAGGAAAAAGCAGAAATGGCACTCGTGGTGTGTGAAGCGCTGAGTAACGACATCGCATTGATTCATTCAGGCGAAGAGAGTCTTAAGTCTGTCGCACACCGAATTAAAGGTTCTGCCGCCGCATTGAATTTGACTCAATTGAAGCACAGTGCCCAGCAGTGTGAAGCGCTCATAGGTACAGAGCAAGAACAGCAAGCGCGCGCCGCTTTACTTAACGAATTAGAAACCATCATAGCCACCACAAAACAATGGCTAGATTTGAGTGAGAACAACTAATTGAACATTTTGATTGTTGAAGATGACCGACTACAAGCAACCAATCTCAAGATTCTGCTTAATCGTCTTTTTAATGGCTCAATCACCATCGTACATCGAGGTTCTGAGGTCAGCAAAATCTGCACCAACCAAGCTGTAGATTTGATGTTCTGCGACATCGACCTGCCCGATATCAATGGCGTGGACTTGCTGTGCACGCTGTCGGAAGAAACGCGTCCAAAAGGCGTGGTGATTTTGAGTGCAATGAATCAGGATGTGGTCGAAATCACTTACAACATGTGTTTGTCGGCAGGCTATGACTTTGTACGCGCACTCACTAAACCGATTTCTTGTGAACAACTGAGCCAGATATTGACGGCTTTCCAGCAGTACACCATCGAAGAACAAATCGTTGCGCTGCCTGTGCTGATGAACTCAACAGATATCGATACCGCGTTCCAACAAGGTTGGTTTCACAATTACTACCAGCCGCAATACTCCGTAGTCGACAACCGTTTGGTTGGGCTGGAAGCGTTGGTGCGCTGCTTTCATCCAGAACACGGCGTGTTAGCTCCGGCTCAGTTTTTAAGTGAGGTCCAAGCCCGTAATGAGCTGGATAAACTGTTTTGGTTGGTTCTGGAAAACGCCTTACGTGATTTGGCTAAACTCAACACCAGCGTGAGTTTGTCGGTCAACATGAACCAAAAGACGCTTAAACAACCGATGAGCGAACGGTTTTTCGGTTTGTGCGACCAATACCAGATCGCACCAGAACGAGTGACGTTAGAGCTTACAGAAGATGAGGTCTACGATTCAGACGTGGTTTCGTTGGCCAACCTAGCTAACTTGCGCCTAAGAGGTGTCGGTTTGGCGATTGATGATTTTGGGACGGGTTACTCCTCTCTCAGCCAACTGGCAATTTTGCCGTACACGGAATTGAAGATTGATCGCCAGTTCATCAAAAATGCGCTAACCAATTTTAAGAGCCAACAACTGACCATATCTAGCTTACAGCTGGCAAAGTCACTGGGATTAAAGTCGGTAGCCGAAGGCGTCGAAGATCATGAAACGCTTTACTACCTTCGTCAAATTGGCGTCGACCTGTATCAAGGTTTTGTGCGCAGTCGTCCTGTCCCGTTTGAGCAACTGGAAGCTTTGTTCTAATTCAATCTAAGTGGCGTATGGTCTGCCCTCGCCGCTTAGATTTTGTTTGATGAATCACTTTGAAATGAATACCAAATCTTTCTCACAATACAATGTGCTCATTGTCGATGATGCGCCTATCGTAGTACTCACATTACGAAACATGCTGACCAAACTTGGCTTCTCTGACAAACGCATTTTCACCGCTCGTCTTGCTAAGGGTGCGATTTCAATCGCCCATCAAGAGCGCATTGATCTGATCATTTGTGACTATAACTTTGGTCGCGGCATGAACGGCAAACAGCTCTTTGAAGAATTAAAACACCTTAAGCTCTTGAGCCATGATACGGTGTTTATTCTGGTAACAGGGGAAAGCTCTGCCACTATCGTACGTGCGATCATTGAGCTCAAGCCCGACGAGTACCTACTTAAACCCTTTAACTCAATCACGTTAAAAGAGCGTATTTCAGGCGCAGTAAAGCGTAAAAATACCTTACAAGCCATCTATGAAGCAGAGCTGAAGAACGATGCTCATGCAGGCTTAGAAGCGTGCGACGAGTTAGCACCCTTCCACCCAGAATACTTCTTCATCATTGAGAAGTTCCGTGCCGATTTCTTAACGCGCCTAAAGCTGCATCACGAAGCCAAAATCGTCTACGAACAAGTCATTGAACGCAAAGACGTTAACTGGGCAAAAATTGGCTTGGCGAACACGCTGGTCTCTCTGGGTGAAAACGACGAAGCACAACGCCTAGTACGTACCTTGCTAGAAGAGTCTCCTAACAATGTTGAAGTCCGTGAATGTGCCGCAAACTTCAACATGCTTAACCGTGAAGTGCCTAGCGCAATCAGACACTTAGAGCTAGCAAACAGCTTGGTTGAAGGCAATTCAGAACGTGAACTGGTGATCGTTAACTTGTGCCTAGCAGAGCACGATTATCACTCAGCATTGCAGCACTATCACGCGTACATGGAGATCAACAAAGATACCTATCGCAACAACACCTTCTCTAAGCTGAACTTGATTCGAATTTTGCTTTATTGTGTTCGAAAACTAGAAGGTCGCGAGGATTTACTAGCTCAGGCAAAAAGTCTGTTTAAATCCATCACTAATGGTCCTGAGAACAAGGCAATTAAAGACGAGTTGGATTTGATTGCCGCACACATTGCGATTGAGGAAAACCAGTACGTTGCAGCGTTTAAAGTGCTCAGTGATTTGTATCGTCGTAAGCCTTTCGCTCACTTTTATGCGCAGTTTCATCTCGCTTGGTTATTGCATGAGATGAACTTCGAATCTGAGTTTTCTCAAGCCATAACTTGGTGTTTTGAAAACCTACAAACCGACTCAAGCGATACGATTCTATCGAGTAAAATTGCTCTTGGTCGCTCGTTAGAAACCGACAACGCGGAGCGCCAAGCTTGGATGCAAGAACAGTACAAAAAGATTCGTGCAGCCGAGCAAGATTACCAAGCTTTGATCGATGCCTTAATTGAGCTTCAAGCACGTTGTCCACTGCTAAGAACCGTGTGTATTAACATCATCAAAGTGCTGACACGAGCTTTTCCAAGCAACAAATCGTCATTAGAGGTTGAGTTACTGATCAAGCGCTGCGACAACATTGTGAAGCAATTGGTTTCTAGTGAAGAGCTTGAGAAAAGCGGCTACGACAAGTTTCTGTTTCTGGCTCAAGATCGATGTCAACAGATGTCTGTGGTGAACACTCCACCTACGCAACCAGAACTGGCAAACTAGACAGCAAAAAGGGGCACGATGCCCCTTTTATTTCGGATTACAGGTTGAAGAAACGATTAATCCAAGTCACCTCACCGAACGCAATCAAATCGTAGATAGTGAAGAACACTGCACAGATAACGGCAAGCTTCACCAATCGAATCGCAATTAACATCATAACTTCCCACTTATCTTCTTGTCTGAGTGTCGTTGATTCTTCGCAGTTTACTGGTTTTCTGAAGAACCACAACGTCCCATAAAGTGAATTTCTTTGTTTATAGAAAATGCAACTTCACAAAATCAAAGTGACACCGGTAATCTTACGCGATAGTGATTAAATAAGTTTAAATTATATTAACTAAGGTTATAAATAGTACAAAATGACTCACGTATTATTCTCAAATCACTTATCGTTGTGACACATCCGTAGCAGGTTCAATAAAAAACTCACCGAGTTGAATATCAAATCAAATGGAGAAGTGCTGTGTTATTTCCATTTTTACTTCTTTTGAATAGCCTTTTCTTCTTACTTATTTGTCTTCAGATTCAAGTTAAAGAAAACGAGCTTAAGTTAGATAAAGAAGATTACTCATTATGGTTAAACGATGAAAAGGTCATCAGTTTTCGCAATGGCAGTATAAATTTTCGGTTTATTTCCTATTTATTTGATAACCCAGGGCGCCAAATCACTGTCTCGGAGCTAGAGCGCAATGTCTTTTTCGACAACAGCATCAACCTTAATAAGGTCATGCGAAATACAGGAATACCCACAGACATTGCAAAACAACACTTCGAATTAAAGAAAGGACACATATTAATGCATAAAAAACGGACATCACCCAATCAATGATGTCCGCACGCAAGTACGTGAAATAAAACGGCAAGGTGACGCTACGCAACAATGTGACTATAACGTCCACGCCATTCTCTAATATTATTTTGTGCTCTTTTGTGTCGAGGCTCACTCAGAGAATTTCTGAGAATAAACAAAGACTCTTCGCAAAATAAATAAAAACGTTATTGAGGATTAATAATATGAACAGAAAGAAACTTATCTTCCTATTTTCCCTATCTTTTTCAGGATGGTTTTTCTCAGGCTTTCTGCTTTATAACTATATGGAAGAACAGCGAGATCATTTAGAAAGTATGGTGAGCGAAAACGCCTATAACATCGTGGCTCAAGCGATTCAGGAAGATAAATCTCAAGAAGACATTATCGCAAGCATGGAGTTTTGGTTCGAAAATAATTGGACAGCACAAACTGGCTCAGTAACCACGCTTTGCAAATTTGGCAGGGATAAACTCAAACGCATTTTGACTGACGAAGGGGTAACCACAGTATGCCGACTCAATCTTTAACAATAGCCCCGCTGACCATATTAGTAGTAATACTGAGTTTTTCAGGTTGGATAACGTCAGCCTACTTGTATATAGAAACAACAAAACAAACACAGTATATGGCAGAAGCAAAGCTCATAAATGCCTACAATATTCTCTCAGGCGCCCTCGGCTCGGCCTCCTCAGAGAGTGAATTGCACAACATTATCAATGACTGGAGAGTGAAAGGTTGGAGCGCGCAAACAGGATCGCTCACAACCATTTGTGACAACAACGCTGCCCTATTGGTAAATCTAAACCCAGTAATAGATGAACCAGTCTCAGAACACATCTGCCAAACCAATGAACAATACATGCATCGACCTTAAAACATAGCAGTTTCAAAAGCTTGAGATAGGCGGTTATCAATGAAAAACAACCTATCTTAAAGTGCTCAGAGAAGCGTGATAAGTTTGTATGGCCCACTTTCATTCAAAATTCAGTGCAATGAATTCTTTGACGTTATTAAACGTTGTTTAATTCCCTTCTCCCTCCCTCTCGTATCTATACTTTAAATAGTGTTTTGATAAGTCCCAGTGGTAACACAAGGAGGGCTGTATGAAACAGATACGATTGTGGCTTCTTCCTCTACTCTTGTTTGCCAGCCAAGCGCTAGCGAGCACCGTTTGGGTATTGCCAGTCAAAGGCGCGATTGGTCCTGCTCTGAGTGATTATCTGTCGCGAGAGATTGAAGAGGCTCAGCAAAACGGCGTCGACCTCATCATTCTAAAAATGGATACCCCCGGCGGACTTGATAGCTCAATGAGAGACATTATTCACGCCATCACCACCTCTTCCGTGCCCATTGCAACTTGGGTTGGTCCGTCAGGCTCTCGGGCAGCCAGCGCTGGCACCTACATTCTGCTGGCTAGTCATGTCGCCGCGATGGCAGAAGCCACCAATTTAGGCTCAGCTACGCCTGTTTCACTTGGCGGTGCACCACAGCAACCTTCGAGTGCCGACGACAAAGACAATGACGAATCGAATGATGAATCATCAGGTAAAAACTCCGATAAAGTACCCGCCAAAACCGCAATGGAAAAGAAAGTCATTAATGACGCCAGAGCATATATCAAAGGCTTGGCTCGCTTGCATGGCAGAAACGCAGAGTGGGCAGAGAAAGCCGTCAGCGAAGCTGCAAACATAGACGCTTCAGAAGCGCTAGAGTTAAGCGTTATTGATTACATTGCTAACTCTCCCGAAGACTTGGTTAGCACTATTAATGGCACAGAGGTAAAAGTGAACGGCAAGCCATATAAGCTGACGTTAGATAACCCAACGTGGGTCGAGCGCGTCCCCGACTGGCGTGCAGAAATGTTGGCGGTGATCACCAATCCCAACGTGGCTTACATCCTGATGCTGATTGGTATTTACGGACTGTTATTAGAGTTCTACAACCCTGGCATCGGCTTACCTGGTGTGCTCGGGGGGATATGTTTGTTACTCGCCATGTATGCCCTACAAATGATGCCAGTGAATTACGTTGGTTTAGGGTTACTGCTGCTCGGTATTGCTCTGATGATTGCTGAAGCCTTTAACCCGAGCTTTGGCATACTCGGCTTAGGTGGTGTCGTTGCGTTTGTTCTCGGCTCAATCTTCCTAATGGACAGCGATATCCCCGGCTTTCAAATCGCTCTGCCATTGATCATTGGTATCGCTATTTTCTCTGCTGGATTAATCGTGATTACCGTTGGCTTGCTGCTTAAAATTCGCAGCAAAAAAGCCACTACTGGACTAGAAACCTACCCGGGCAAGCTCGCAGTTGTGAGCGATGATTTTGTAGATGGAGCGGGGCTTGTCCAGCTGGATGGTGCTTTGTGGCAAGCCAAAGCTGACGCACAGCTCAAACAAGGAGACCACGTCACCGTGGTAACCATAAAAGGGTTGACCCTAACCGTGAAACCCAGTGACCGCCCTAAGGAATAGGAGGCGCTTATGATGCTCTACACTGTTGCCGTTATCATTGTTTTATTGGTTGCGCTGGCAACGCAAATGTTCAAGGTGCTGCGTGAGTACGAGCGCGGCGTAGTGTTCTTCCTCGGTCGCTTCCAAGAAGTGAAAGGACCGGGTTTGATCATATTAATTCCTTTCATTCAACAAATGGTTCGTGTCGACTTACGCACCATCGTATTGGATGTTCCGACTCAAGATTTGATCACCCGTGACAACGTATCGGTCAGAGTCAACGCCGTGGTTTACTTCCGAGTTGTTGACCCACAAATGGCGATCAACAATATTGAAAGCTACAGCGATGCCACCAGCCAGTTAGCACAGACAACGTTACGTTCTGTACTTGGTCAGCATGAACTGGATGAGTTGCTTTCTGAGCGCGAACGCCTCAACAAAGATCTGCAATCCATTCTCGACCAGCAAACAGATGACTGGGGTATCAAGATAGCAACGGTTGAAGTGAAACATGTCGACCTTAACGACAGCATGGTGCGTGCCCTTGCCCGCCAAGCCGAAGCCGAGCGTAACCGCCGTGCGAAGATCATCCACGCAACTGGTGAGTTGGAAGCTTCCAACAAGCTAAAAGAGGCGGCAGAAATGCTTAACGAAGCACCTAATGCGTTGCAACTTCGATACATGCAGACGCTCACTGAAATCACCACAGACAAGACATCGACCATCATTTTCCCGATGCCGATTAATCTCGTCGAAGCAGTCTCCGATATCGCCAAAGCAGTGAAGAAAAATCAGGGAGAGTCGGAAGAAGGGAAAGAGTAATACTAGCATTCACGATAGAGGCAAGTGGGAAAAAGAAAAAAGGGAGTAGCTGTGTTCTACTCCCTTTACGAATTCAACATTGATTGAACTTAAGCGTCGGTGCACTCTTTCTTCATAATTGCTAAACCCGTCTCAAAGCAGTGACGCCACGCGTACTCGACCCTTTCATCAAAGTCAGGATCACATTGGGCGACGGTTTCTAACAGGCTTTCAAACCAGACATCGATATCTTCAGGGGCGACGCCTATATTGTTGTGTCCGTGCTTATTGCCGTATTTCCTCATCATGTCACGAGCGTCTGTTGAAGTATCTGCCATCATCACAAACACGATAGATCCTTTAAGCATCCGGATTTGCTTTTTCATGTCCACGCCATCGAACTTTTGTCTGAAGTTCTCACCTTTCGACCAAAAGTTCTCATAGAACAAATCAAAGAAGTCCTCATGGATTACGCAGCGTTCGTAGCTGTCGTTAAATACCTCGATTACGTTCATACCCTAGCCTCCAACCAACTTATCTATTTTCATTATGAATGTAATTTGATAATCCTACCAAGCTCGTTGGTGTTTTCTGCGATTTCTGAACGTCAGCGTACGGGGAATGCCAACCTGCCTCTTAGGCGTTCAAATTCTATTTTCAATAAAAAATAGAAAGTGATTTAAACGAAACACGTATTATCAATTCGATAAAAGTCGATATTATGGACTCACTTTCGAGGTACGCATGGTTGTCGATGCTAAGCGCATCCTCATTTGTCTAATAATATTAAGAGGATATAAACGTGTCTCATCAAATCATTACAGACCTAAACAACCGTTACACAGCTAAAAAATACGACGAAGAGAAACGCATCTCTCAAGAAGATATGGCAATCATCAAAGAAGCAATTCGCCTATCTGCGTCTTCTATCAACTCTCAGCCTTGGAAATTCATCGTAATTGAGAGCGACGAAGCGAAACAGCGTTTCCACGACACGTTTGCTAACATGCACCAGTTCAACCAACCGCACGCTAAAGCAGCATCTCACACTATTCTGCTAGCGTACGATCCAAAATTCACTAAAGAGAAATTCGCGAAGCGTGTTGATGCTGAAGTAACTTCTGGTCACCTACCAGCTGACATGTACGACATGTTCATGGGTGCTTACGCATTTGCTGAAGCAAACACAGATGAGAACGGCTACAACGGCGGCTGGACTAAAGCGCAAGTTTACATCGCGCTTGGTAACCTACTGCACACACTAGCGCGTCTAGGTATCGACTCTACTCCAATGGAAGGTGTTGACCCAACACTGATCGGCGAAGAGTTCAAAGCAGAACTAGACGGTCACGTATGTGAAGTTGCACTAGCAATCGGCTACCACAAAGACGGCGAAGACTACAACCACGGTCTACCAAAAGCACGTCTAAACATGGATGACGTAATTACTACTCTTTAATGAGTATCGTCTCCTAGCTCCTTGGTTCCTAGCCTAGAGCCTAGCTATCTAAATCATTGTTCAAATTGAAAGAGCCGTACTTCTTAGTGTCTTAGTCTAAGAGTACGGCTCTTTTTTTGTTTTGCTGAGGGGGAATCAACAAACGTTTGAGATAAGAAACAGCTACGCCACTTGCTTGGACTTAAAATTACCAAGCAGTGCGTCATACAACTCGTTATCACTCAGTACGCCCACTAACTTGTTCTCTTCTACTAGCAAGATAGGTTGATTGCTGCGTTGCTTCAGTTCAATCGCCTCACGCATACTGATGTCTGGGTTAGCTTGAACGACCGTGCTTTCACCGATGTCGTCGAGTGTGGTTGAATCGCTTTCCCAATTCACCAATGACTTATCGGAATCCACTAGCGTTAAGCCTTTCGGCTCTTGCTCGACCCAAATCTGTTTATCTGCACACACCAACACGCGATCATTCTGCTGCTTAAGCTCGGTGCAGGCTTGCATCAGCGAACGACCTCTCAAAACATTGAGCGGATTCGTGTGAGCCACAAAGTCCGCCACATAGTCGTTTTCTGGCGCAAGGATGATTTGCTCAGGATTACCGTGTTGAATCAGTTTGCCCGATTCCATAATGGCGATGTTGTTACCGATTTTTAGCGCTTCGTCTAGGTCGTGGCTCACAAACAAAATCGTCTTGTTGAGCTTCTCTTGCAGTTGAATCAATTCATCTTGAAGCTGAGCGCGAATCAGTGGATCGAGCGCAGAAAACGGTTCATCCATTAGCAAGATGTCGGTATCCATAGCAAAGGCACGAGCCAAGCCAACACGCTGCTGCATACCGCCTGAAAGCTCATGTGGGAACTTGCTCTCCCACTCGCTCAGCCCAACCATTTCTAGTTGCTCGCGTGCTTTTTTACGACGTTCCGCTTTGCCAATACCCTGCATCTCAAGACCAAACGCCACGTTATCCAATACAGTCAACCACGGCATAAGTGCAAACTTTTGGAACACCATTGATACGCGGTGAGTACGCAAGTTACGTAGAGTCTGCTCGTCACAATTGGCAAGCTCTACCATGTCTTCACCATCTTTGATTTTGAGTGAGCCACGAGAGATCTCATTCAAACCATTAACGGCACGAAGTAGGCTGGATTTACCCGAACCGGAAAGCCCCATCAATACACAGATCTCACCTTGTTTGACGCTCATTGAGACCTTATCAACACCTACCACTTGTCCGGTTTCATCAATGATCTCTTGGCGAGACTTACCTTGGTCTAAAAGCGCCAATGCTTGCTCTTGCTGCTGACCAAACACAACGTCGAGGTTTTCAATCGTAATTGCGTCCATGTTATGCCTCCTTCTGGTTTGGTGCTTTGCACAAACGGTCGAGAATAATCGCGACCAAAACAATCGCTAAACCGGCTTCAAAGCCTTGAGAAATGTTCACGGTGTTCAGTGCTCGTACGACTGGTTTACCCAGACCATCGGCACCTACTAGTGCGGCTATCACCACCATAGAAAGTGACAACATGATGCATTGGGTCACACCCGCCATAATGCTTGGCAATGCGGCTGGGAGTTCGACTTTGAATAGTAACTTCATGCGACTGGCACCAAAGGCTTTACCCGCTTCAATCAGCTCTTCTGGCACTTTGGTGATGCCAAGGTAAGTCAGACGAATCGGCGCGGCGATGGCAAAGATAATGGTAGAAATCAGCCCCGGTACGATACCTAAACCAAACAGAACCAATGTTGGGATCAGGTACACAAACGTTGGTACGGTCTGCATTAAATCAAGTATCGGGCGCAATAAGGTATACAACCATGGGCGATGCGCCGCCATGATGCCCAGCGGCACGCCAATTAATACGGAAATCGTTGTCGCAGCGAAGACGAGAACAAAGGTTTCCAGCATTTCTTGCCAGTAGCCGAGGTTAAGAATGGTCAGCAGAGCTAGCACGATAAACACAACTAAAGGAATGCTGCGGTGTAGGAACCACGCAATCGCTGCGGTCATGATGATCGGTGCTGCCGGTGGCATCCATTTGAAAATATCCACCACGAATAGAATGATGGTTTCGAGAAAAATAGAGATAGCATCAAAGAAACCCGACGCGTTCATGGTTAACCAATCTACGCCTGTTTCCATCCATTCGCCCAACGGAAGTTTGTTGTCCGTAATAAAATTCACAATAAAACCTTTGTGTTAAAAGGCGGGCATCGCTGCCCACCTTTTCCTAAAGAGAGGAATGATTAAGCGTTTGTTTTTAGGTAAGAAGTAATCGCTTGTTTTGCGTCTTTACCATCCAGCGTCTTCACACCTTCTAGCCACGCTTCAAATTGTTGTGGGTTAGCATTCAACCATTCTTGCGCCGCTTTCGCTGGCTTTTGTTTTTGGTTTAGAATCGCTTCCATCAACTGGTTTTCCATCTCTAGGCTGAACTCTAGATTCTTAAGCAGTTGCCCCACGTTTTGACACTCAGATAGGTAGTCTTGGCGCACGTTGGTGTAAACATTTGCACCACCATAGTTAGGTCCAAAGAAGTCATCACCGCCAGATAGGTATTCCATTTCAACATTGCTGTTCATTGGGTGCGGAGCCCAACCTAGGTAAACGATCCATTGGTTACGGCGCACTGCGCGAGACACTTGAGACACCATGCCCGCTTCGCTTGATTCCACTAGGCTGAAGTCTTTCAAGCCGAATGCATCGCTGTCGATCATATCTTGGATCAAACGGTTGCCATCGTTACCCGGCTCAATACCGTAGATGCGGTCTTTGAATTTGTCAGCATATTTTGCCAAGTCAGCAAAGCTTTTCACGCCTGCGTCATACACATACTTTGGCACGGCTAGAGTGTATTTCGCGCCTTCAAGGTTTGCGCGAACGGTTTCCACTGTGCCAGCTTCACGGTACTTGGCGATATCGCCTTCCATGGTTGGCATCCAGTTACCTAGGAATACGTCAATGTCGCCGTTTGCCATTGAAGAGTACGTTACAGGTACAGATAGAAGATCGGTCTTGGTTTTGTAGCCCAAGCCTTTGAGCAGTTCAGAGGTAACCGCTGTGGTTGCAGTAATGTCTGTCCAGCCTACATCGGCAAATCGAACACTTTCACATTGGTTAGCGTAAGCACCTGTTGCCACTGCACTCAGTGCGATAGATGAAAAGATTTTTGTCATCGTAGACATGTTTAAATTCCTTGTAATGATTGCTGACTTTATGAGATTGAGCTTAAGTCTCTTTTTGGCGGACGCATTCTTTGCGTCTCTTGCCAGTTCGGAGCAATCCAAACCGGTGTATTATTCGATTCTTCGAGTATGTTCCCCAAGATCATGTCCGCGGCACGCTCTGCAACCATAATGGTTGGTGCGTTTAAGTTGCCATTCGGAATCGTTGGGAAGATGGATGAATCCACCACGCGCAAGCCTTCAATGCCGCGCACCTGGCAGGCTTCATTCAGAACTGCCATTGGATCATCGTCTGCGCCCATTTTGCAACTACACGATGGGTGGTAAGCACTTTCTACATTTTGCTTCACCCATTCATCAATCGCTTCATCGCTGGTGATGTTCAGACCCGGTTGAATCTCTTCACCGCGGAACGCATCCATTGCAGGTTGATTGAGGATTTCACGCGTTAGACGAATACAGTCTCGCCAATCCTGCTTATCTTGTTCCGTCGAGATGTAGTTGAACTCGATTTTTGGCTTGTCATTTGGGTTGGCAGAAACTACTTCGACACTGCCGCGACTCTCTGGCTTATTTGGACCAACATGCACTTGGAATCCGTGACCATCAAATGCTGCGCGTCCGTCATAACGCATTGCTGCTGGTAGGAAATGATATTGAATGTTTGGCGATTTCAACCCTTCACGAGAACGGATGAACGCGCACGATTCAAAGTGGTTAGTTGCCCCCAACCCCTTGCGCGTCAGAATCCATTCCGTACCAATCAAACCTTTGCTGATCAAACCTAACTTGCTGTTAAGCGTGATCGGCTGTTTGCAGTGATACTGGAAGTACACTTCAAGGTGGTCTTGCAAGTTCTTACCCACGCCTTCTAGAACGTGTTTTACTTCGATACCTGCTTTCTCAAGCACAGACTTGGGACCAATACCCGAGAGTTGCAGCAGTTGTACTGAGCCGATAGAACCTGCGCTCGACACCACTTCTTTGTTAGCAAAGCACTGTTTGATTTTGCCAGATTGTTCAAACTCAATGCCGACCGCTTTCTTGCCTTCCAGCAAAATACGGTGAGCCGTTACGCCTTTCATCAAGGTAAAGTTACTGCGTTTCTTTGCACGGCTTAAGTAAGCGTTAGAGGTAGAAGCGCGCACGCCTTTGTCTACCGTCATGTGCATTGGACCGAAGCCTTCTTGCTGATAACCGTTGTAATCTTGCGTTTCTGGGTAGCCTGCATCTTTACCCGCTTCAATAAACGCTTGGTAAAGTGGATTCAGCTTCATGTCGTTGCCGTTACACGTCCCAACAGGACCACTGTCGCCACGGTATTCGTCTGCGCCGCCTGTCCATGTTTCCGCTTTACGGAAGTACGGCAGACAAGCTTGGTAGTTCCAGCCTTTCGCGCCTTCTGCTTCCCATTCGTCAAAGTCACAAGCATGACCACGAACGTAAACCATGCCGTTGATCGAAGAGCTTCCGCCTAACACTTTGCCGCGTGGACAATGCAGTTGGCGTCCGTCTAACCCTTCTTCCGCTACAGTTTCAAACTGCCATGCGTACTTTTCAGTGTTCATTGGGTAAGACAGCGCCGTTGGCATTTGGATGAAGATGCTCTTGTCTGAGCCTCCCGCTTCCAGCAGTAAGACTTGGTGCTGACCGCTTTCACTCAGACGATCCGCCAAGACACAACCTGCCGAGCCAGCACCGACGATGATGTAATCGTAGTGTTGTTGCATTACAAATCCTCCAGACTGATTACGCGTAAGGGCTGTCGAAATCACCCAAATGCACTAACACGCTCTTGGTTTGGGTGTAATGCTTGAGGGTTTCCACGCCGTTTTCACGTCCAATGCCAGACAGTTTGTAACCGCCAACTGGCATTTCGGCTGGGGAATCGCCCCACGTATTAATCCAACAAATACCTGCTTGGATTTGATGAATAACGCGGTGTGCACGAGAGAGGTTTTGCGTGAACACGCCAGCTGCAAGTCCGTAATCGGTGTTGTTAGCGCGTGCAATCACTTCGTCTTCGTCATTGAACTTAAGCACTGACATCACGGGACCAAAGATCTCTTGCTGCACATGCGGCATGTCGTCTTCGCAATCAGTGAAAACCGTTGGCACAACAAAATTGCCGTTCGCCAAGCCATTGTCTGTAACTTTATAGCCACCGGTCAGTAGCGTTGCGTTGCTTGCTTTCGCTTGTTCAATTGCGGAAAGAACTTTTGATTCGTGCTCTTTGGAAATTAGCGCGCCAATTTGGGTTTGCTCATCAAGCGGATCGCCAACCACCAGCAGTTCGGTACGTTTCTTAAGTTGAGCAATAAACTCATCATAGATACCTTCATGAACGAACACGCGAGTACCGTGTGTACAAACCTCACCTTGGGTGTAGAAGTTCGCGACCATTGAAGCAGAAACCGCGTCGTCTAACTTGGCATCATCAAAAATGATCATTGGAGATTTACCGCCAAGCTCCATTGTGACTTGCTTTAGCGTATTGGCACTGTCACCCATCACCACTTTGCCCGTACCGGATTCACCCGTGAAAGAGACTTTAGCGATGTCTGGATGTGCGGTGAGCATTTGCCCTACTCGGTAATCACCTTGAATGACGTTGAACACGCCATCTGGCAACCCCGCTTCGCTGTAGATTTCTGCTAGTTTGAGTGCGGTTAACGGAGTTTCTTCCGATGGTTTAAAGATCATCGCATTACCCGCAGCAAGTGCAGGAGCAGACTTCCACATCGCGATTTGAATTGGGTAGTTCCATGCACCAATACCCGCACAAACGCCAAGAGGCTCGCGGCGAGTGTAGAAAAACTGGGATTCATTCAGCGGCTGCTGTTCACCATGCATGCTAGGTGCAAGACCTGCGTAGTACTCGATCACATCTGCGCCCGTTGCAATGTCTACGCAATTCGCTTCTTGAATTGGCTTGCCTGTATCTGCAACTTCTAGTGCTGCCAACTCGTCGTTTCTTTCACGAAGTAACGCCACCGCTTTAAGTAGAATGCGACTGCGTTCTGTCGCCGTCATGGCAGACCAAATCGCAAAACCGCGCTTAGCAGATTCAATTGCCGCTTGCATATCTTGCTGGTTAGCCTGCTTCACATTCGCAAGCGGCTCACCATTGGCGGGATTGTATGTGGTGAAGTGTTCTTTTGAGCATCCTAGGTGCATCGCACCATCGATGTAGTGTGCTTTCATATCCATTTGAAGGTTTGACTCTTTATTTTTGTTTTGAGTAGAACGTGAGCTGTTTATCGAGATAGTCGTTAATGATGACGCGAGCTTTCTCGGCATCGATGCCTTGCGGGTTGAGCGTTCCGCGCAGCCAAATGCCATCAATCAGTGACGCAATACCATGCGCTACTAGCTCTGCTTGGTCTTGATCCAGCAAAGCTTTTAATTCTTTTTTTAGGTGAGAAAGGAGACGTCGTTCATTCACTCGTTGCAGACGTTTGAGCTGTGCGTCATGCATGGAGTACGACCAGAATGCCAACCAAGTTTTTGCCACTTGGTTCTCGGCTTGGAAACCCACAAAGTTGCCGTCGATGATGGCATTAATACGTTGATGATGCGCATCAGTTGGCAGTTGGCTTAAGTTCTCTTTGATGGTGGCAGAAAGCTGGCGCAGGATCTCACGCATGGTCTCTTCTAACAGACCGTGCTTTCCACCGAAATAGTGATTAATGATCCCCGTTGATACCCCTGCTTCTTTGCTGATCAACGAGATACTCGCAGCGTGCAAACCTACTCTGTCGATGACCGACATCGTCGCTTTGACTAGCTGCGGTTTTCTGATTTCAGGCATCCCAACCTTGGGCATTTTGCATCCTTGTTATTTTTAATTGAACGGTTAGTTAAATATAAAATGCCTCAAATTTAGTTCGAACTCAAACTAATTATCTAGAAAAAACAACAGAAACAGCCGAATCATTTCGACAACAATCATTATTAAAACTTGAGAAAAGAGAGAGTTTATGAAGATTTAACACGTAAAAACAGAAACACAAAAATCATTAAAATCAATAATTAGAGCATTTATAGCGCAAATTATAGATGCAAAGACTCATGAAAACCCCGTGCTTATCAAAAGTACAAACAAAGACAAATGCAATGAACTCAAATATTTTCTACACATTTTATTTTTAAGTTTATTAATTGACCAAGGAATGGCATACCGCTTCATCACATCAAGTTCATTGCACCAGGATGTAAACACCTTGTGGCAGTCAAGATCGTTCAGTTTGATGACATTCTTTGTTTTTGTTGTCCGGTTTGGACAATAAAATGTCCGCTATCAACATGTGAAGTTCACTTTGCTAAAGACATACTGAATTCCATAAACGCAGATACTAATGAGGAGTCAGATATGTCAGCTCAACCACTTTACGACATTGACCAACCAGAAGCGGCGCTTCGCCCCACGCTAGAAACATTGAAAAGTGCTTTCTTAACCATTCCAAATCCAAGCGCTGGCATGCGTATTGAACGTCTTCAAAGACTGCACTCAGCTTTGTTAGCCTATCAAGACCGTCTCATAGACGCGGTAGATCAAGATTTCAATGGGCGCTCAAGTGCTGAAACCTTGATGATCGAGCTTCTGCCTATTCTTGAAGGAATTCATTACAACAAGAAAAACCTGCGTAAGTGGATGAAACCATCTCGTCGCAAAACACCTTTGATGTTATTCGGCGCGAAAACTAAAGTGCATTACCAACCACTCGGTGTCGTCGGCATTGTTGTGCCTTGGAACTTCCCTATTTTCTTAGGTTTGTCACCTTTGGCTGGTGCGCTGGCGGCGGGTAATTTGGCCATGATCAAAACTTCTGAATTTGCCCCAAAGACGGGGGAAGTGATGAAGCAAATGATCTCCGAATATTTCACCTCTGACGAGGTTGTCGTGGTCAATGGTGGTGTTGAAGTCGCGACCGAATTCACCAAATTGCCGTTTGACCATATTGTTTTCACTGGCTCAACTCAGGTGGGCAGCATTGTAATGCAGGCGGCAGCACAGAACCTGACTCCTGTGACTCTCGAATTGGGCGGCAAATCTCCTGCCATCATCCACGAAGACTTCCCTATAGAAGAAGCAGCTAAACGCATCGCTTTTGGTAAAGGCCTCAACGCTGGGCAAGTTTGCGTTTCACCCGACTACATTTTAGTGCCAAATGGAAAGGTGGATGAGTTTGCAGAAGCATTCAAAAACGCCATCTCTAAGCATTATCCAACCATGCGTGACAACCCGGATTACACCTCCATCATTACAGAGAGGCAGCGCGATAGATTGGCTGACAACATTGCTGACGCGAAACAAAAAGGTGCAGAAGTGATGGTGATAAACCCAGCAAACGAAGACTTCTCTGGGACTCGAAAACTGCCTATGCATGTGGTTAAAAATGTCACTCACGACATGCGAGTGATGCGTGAAGAGATCTTTGGTCCAATTTTGCCGCTAGTACCTTACGAAACGCTTGATGACGCCATTCAATACGTCCAAAGCAAAGATAGACCGCTTGCTCTGTACTACTTCGACTGGGATCAGAGCCGCGTTGAGAAAGTGGTAGAAAACACACATTCAGGTGGCGTGTGTATCAATGAAGTGATGACCCATACCATGGTCGATGATATGCCTTTTGGCGGTGTAGGGCCTTCAGGCATGGGGCACTACCACGGCAAAGAAGGCTTCTTGAACTTCTCGAAAGCGAAATCGATTGTGATCAAAGGTCGCTTTGATGCGAGCCAGTACATCTCTGCACCTTGGGGAAATAAGATGTTCAACTTCTTCACCAACTTCCAGTTGAATCGTCTGAAAAAATTCTAGAACCAAATAGCCCTAATGACGCGAAGAGTCATTAGGGCTATTTGTGTTCAACACGTTTTCTTGATGCTGCCAGGCGAGAAGCCGAACTGCTTTACAAAGGCTCGAATAAAGCTCGCTGGCTCGGCATACCCTACTCGCCATGCGACGGTTTCTACGTTCAAACAAGAAGCCTCAAGTAACTGTCGAGCAATGGTCAAACGCGTGTTGGCATACAGTTCTCGATAAGTTGTCCCTTCATCACTCAAACGCCTTCTTAAGGTTCGCTCTGTCATTGAGAGTTTGTCGGCGACCGCACTGAGCGTTTTCTCTTCTGCGATATCTTCGAGAACCACTTCTTTCACGCGCTCGGTCCACTGTTTCTCCTCGTCTTCTCCTTGAGCCACAATGGCATCACACTGTTCCAAACAGAACTTCAAGGTAACCGGATCGCTTTTTGGCAGTGGCTGATTGAGCATAGAATGAGGAATCACCAACGCGTGGTGTGATTGCCCGCCTTTAACATGAATACCAAGAACCTGACTAAGTTTGTCGATGTGTTCCGGGTTATCTAGCGTGGTTTTCAGATAAAGGTCTTCCAGTGCGGGCAAAGGTAATGCTTCACGCATAAAGTTAAGCGCAACGGCGGTATGCCTCTCTAAGATGAAAGGCGTTACTCGCTCAGACAAACCAGACATGCCAAAGCTCAGCTCACCACCTTCTTGCGTCTCTTTGAAAGTCAGTTTGGCTATCACCAAAGAGAGCGCGACATAGTCGATTGCTGTGTTGAACGCAGCACGCATCGTCGGACTGGTTAATATCGCAAATCCCCAAATGCCGAACACATTCACATGCATTTGCTGACCGATTTCAGCACCGAGCCCCACTTCACTTGGCGCCAGTTTGACGTAGTTTTCTATCACCGCGACTTCTTGCGGCATGGTGAGTTTAAGATCGTCTTTGACAAGGTCTTGCTCTGTCAGCCCTGTGCCCGCTAAGCATTCCTCTAAAGGAATACCTCGCTTCTGTGCGGCATCACAAATCAATCGTACGCTGGTGATCGATCTCATAAGCGTCTCTGTAGGTGAACAAGGCTTACGAGTTTGAATTTTAATGCAATCATGCACTTATGCATAAACCATAACTTCCTAATTCAGGTATTTCCTTTTAAGCGAGAGTACTGATAGAAGTATAGAGCGTCAATGCTGAGAAGATAGTCAAAGCACATTGCATTGACGTGAGCTATGTTTCTCGCTCAGTTCAGCCTTGGCACTTGCTTGTTGTATCGATTCATCTTCAGAGCTACACACTCGGTTTCGACCCAATGTTTTCGCACGATAAAGCGCTTTATCTGCTCGGCGATAGCTTTGCTCTACAGAACGGTTGATCGTCGTAATTCCGCCACTGATCGTAATACCCAATACACTTTTCGATTGAATAATTTCTTTGAGACGATAAATCGCTTCAAATGCATTGCGAGTATTAGTCTCTGGCATGATGATGGCAAACTCCTCACCGCCAACACGCGCGACAATGTCTGTCTCTCGACACTGTGCTTTCATCAAGTTCCCGAGGTCTTTGATCACCTCATCCCCCACATCATGACCGTGTTTATCATTAATCTGCTTGAAGTGGTCTATATCGATAATGGCCAATGCGGTATTAGACACCGCGTAACGATCAGCAATACTCGCATGACGCGCCAGCTCCTTGTCGAAACGACGGCGATTCCAACAACCCGTTAGTGGATCTTTTTCGGCAAGGTTCTTCAGCTTATTCTCCAACCGCACTCGATGGCTGATGTCTCGGAAACTAAGCACATAACGGTCGCTCATTCCCATCCCCATTTTATAATGAGTAATGTGCGTATCTAGCGTTAGATGGTCACCAAAACGGTTGGTCACTTTGATTTCACCTTTCCAGTTGGCTTTCGCGCCTAACTTGGTCATCGCTTTGTTTAAACAATTGAAGCCATACTGTTGCAGGTTTTCACCATTCAGTTGTTCGCGTGTATAACCTGTCAGCTTAGAAAAACTCTTGTTCGCAAAATCGACTCGTAAATCTTGGTCGAGAATGACGACACCAATTACCGAGTGTGCGGCAATACTTGCGATCTTTTCGTCAATGCGTTCACTTTCTAAGTGGTAGTTGCGCACTACCATCAATAAACCGATGACGAACAGCAACAATGCCTGCCAACTGTAATCATGTGTGAGCGTGTAAATCCCCCAGCCAGTCAGCGTCAATAGATAAACAAACGGAAGTAACTTGCGCTTGGTATCGTTAGTAAATTTTCTCGCATTCATAATGCGTGCTCCGAATGATTCGATGAGCAAAGGTTATTGAATTCAGGTTGTTAAGATTTACCACTTTGCGCCACACCCTGATCACTGACATGCCGCTGACAAACCATCATCGCTATTCGTTTCTTCGTAAATGTCGCTTAATGGCAATTTTGGAACGTCGTTGCCCTTTATCTTATTCATCAACTCGATTGAATTAGGAAAGAAAAATGAAAGCACGTAATGCCCTTTTGATTTTACTTACAAGCACTATTGGTTTTAACGCTTATGCGATTACCGACGCAAGCAAGATTGGCGCAAATGCAGGAGCGATGAGTTACTGCTACGATCGCGTCGCCTCTGGCAAAGACAAATCGAAATACCGTTTATTGAAGCTCAAAACACTGGAAGAGTATCAAGACCTAGACAGCGGTGATCGAGCGAGAGCCCTAGTAATGAAGAAAGCCGCTGAAGATGGAGAATATCTTGGCGACCCACTGGATAAATCACGATGCAATAGCTTAAGAAAGATGTTGTTTGTGAAATACTAATCGAACCAGAATCCTTAAAAGCCATCACTGTTTAGTGGTGGCTTTTTTGTATCTGTAATCCACTCATTACAAATTCACCCCAGCTATTTATAACCACTCCGATCGATATTACTTTTTTATCTTTACGTGCGAAGTGGCGCCAAATGGTAAGTCCCCATTTACGCTTATTTCTACTATACCGCTACAGGGTATGCATTGAGCGACAGGAGTACCCACTTAAAAAATGAGAGACCAACATGACTTACGCAGAGTTCAAACAAACTGATCTACACACTTGCCTAACCGTTGCTGGTGAGCTGATGCTGACCATTGGTAAAGTTGCCTTCAAGACCATAATAATTTTATTCAAAGCCTTTGCTTGGTTGGCAATCAAAACTTACCGCTATGTGATGAAGTAAGCTGATTCGAACTCACTCTGTCACATTACTTTTAACTAGAACCGCGCCTTTCAAGGTGCGGTTTTTTGTATGTCCTATCCCAAGTTCAATTCCCTATCGCGCCCTTCTTTCTCCTCGATCCTTCTTGGCACTTGGCGCTCAGAACAAAGCAAACCAATGCTGGTTATGAACCAATTAAGAAGATAAAAGACACCTCTTGTTTGCTCCTATGCTGAACAATTTGAAGCGCTTTCCTTTTCTTTATAGGGAGCTAGGTTAATGAAAAACTCAATGCTAGAAACGTTCTGAGGCACTCTAGATAGGCAATTTAAAATGGCTAACAAGGGGCTTTAAGAATCAAAGTGAGGTGATCTTGTGACAATAGTGGCAGGAAGGTTTAACGACTTTAGAGCTAAGTTAAGGTTGAGTCTAAAAAACCGTTCACAGGTTGAGCTTCACTTTTCTTAACACGCAAAAAAGGCGCTCAGTGAGCGCCTTTGCCTAGGAGGTGTTAAGATTTATAGCGTGTTTTTGTACACGACACCGTCTTTCATGATCAACTTCTGTGTCTCTGTGTTTGCCACACATTCCACACCTTCTAGAGGGTTGCCATCGACGATCAACAAGTCTGCGTAAGCACCTTCCACGATTTGGCCTAACTTACCTTCTTGGTATGGGTGTTGGTAAGTCGACATCTCGAACAAACGACCACAGTTTGACGTCGCCATACGAAGTGCCGTGATGGTATCGAACGTTTTCTCAATCGCTCCCAGTTCATTTAGCTGTGTTGCATGAACATTTGTCTCGCCAACGCAGTCTGTACCAAAAGCGAGGTTTTGAATATCGTACTTCTTGATTAGCTCAGCAGACTTAAACATCGCTTTGCCCACTCGCTCGGTTTTGCGGTAAGTCTCCTCATTCGGTAGCGGGATTTTACGCTCAGCGATCAAAGAGGATGTAAAGTATGAAGGGATCACCCAAATACCTTTTTCTTTAATCGTCTGAGCGATATCGTCATCCATAATCGTTGCGTGTTCGAATGACATCACCCCTGCCTCAGCAGCTCTGCGCATCGCATCTGGCGTATGAATGTGCGCCGCGACATAAGTACCGTAGTCGCTCGCTGCTTCTACCGCTGCTTTCATCTCATCAAGCGTGTATTGCAGCGTATCAAGTGGGTCAAAGGTAGAAGACGCACCGCCACCAGCCATGATTTTGATTTGTGACGCGCCCTTAAATAGCTGTTCACGCACGGCTCTCAATACTTCTGCACGACCATCTGCCACTTTCATCGCACCTAGCTTCATCATTGGCGAATCTTCGTGGCCATTCGCTAAACGCTCTTGAGCTTGGTTTTGGCGATAGTCTGCATGACCACTCGTTTGCGAGATGGCTGCCATTGAAGGCAAAATTCGCGGACCTTTTGCATAACCATTATCGATGCTGTTTTTCAAACCTAATGTGTTACCCGCCACATCACGAATAGTCGTGAAACCGCGCATCAACATCTCTTCTGAGATTTTCGCTGATCGAATCGCGACTTCTTCACGTGTCATGGTGTCAATCACATTGAATGGCGCTGACAGCGTGATGTGTACGTGCGCATCAATCAGACCAGGCATCACCGTTTTGCCTTCGGCATCGATGATTTGCTCAGCATTCGAGTCATCCACTTTCCCGATTTGTGTGATTAAGTTGTTTTCAATCAGAAGATCCACGTTCTTCAGAAGTTGCTCATCCACACCGTTAAACACGTTTGCATTTTTAATTACGATACTCATGGTTTCTATCTCCGAGTCAGTTGTCTCAATACAGGTGCATCATATCGAGTGACTCGGAAATAGAATTGCCATTTCGCGACAGTAAAATCATTCAAGACTTAAGTAAGTTTTCGTGATAGATTCCGTCGCCATTTAAATATGCATGACTACTCTTATTAACCTTTTGTGCGGATAATCCTCGTTATGTTTTCTCAATCTGTCATTGAACAACTGAAATACTATGTCTACTTCTTACGAGACCCTCGTGATGGCAAGGTGTTTTACGTTGGTAAAGGCAAAGGTAATCGAATCTTTAACCATGCAGAATGTGCATTAGAAAGTGAAAGCTCAAGCGATAAACTTGACACTATACGAAGCATTTTAAGTGCTAACTACAAAGTAGAGCACTATGTATTAAGGCATGGATTAGAAGAAGCAGCAGCATTTGAAGTCGAAGCCGCTTTAATCGATTTTATAGGCTTAACCAACCTGTCTAATTCGCAAGGTGGTCACTACTCTAGCGATTTTGGCATTAAAACGACTGATGAGATTATCGCTATGTATAGTGCTGCGCCACTAGACACTTCGTTTCCTATCGTACTGATAAACATCAATAGAAAGTACTATCGTGAAATTACACAAGAAGAACTCTATGACGCAACCCGAGAAGCTTGGGTCATTGGCAGCAAACGAGATAGCGCTACCTATGCAGTCGCAACCTATCGTGGGTTAACTCGCGAAGTTTACAAGATCCAGTCTTGGTATCCTGTCGATATTGAAGGAAAAGAACGTTGGGGTTTTATTGGTGAGCTAGCGAGCGACGCCGTTCGAGAACAGCTTCGCTACAAAGCCATTTCTTCGTACTTCCCACAAGGCGCAGCAAACCCAATTAAATACCTAAACTGTGATACACCTTTATCTGTCGTTAAAACGATGCCGTCACAAAAAGTCGTACAAGATCCTATTGATTCAGACGACAAAAAATTGAATCTCATTGTTCATATCCAGAAAGGCAAAGAAATACATGGTTATGAATGGGGAACGCGCCAAGCGTGGAAGTGTGGGGAAAAAGCGCATCGGGTAAAACGTGTAATCGGTGTCGTGAAAGGTAAAATCGCTTGTATCGTAGACGGCGTCAGTGCCGAGGTATCAACACCAACATGCAACCCGAATCACAACGCAGGTTGCGAAGGCCGTTATGTGTTCGTCGGTGGTACATGCGTTAGTGAAAAAGATCTTTGCGTTGGAATGCACGGAACGCTGATGTTTAAAAAGATATCGGGGCTTGGTCAAGGTCATCGTTATCTCACCGATGAAGAGTTACTTTCCCGCATTGATTAATAAATTAAGAGCCGCTGTTGTCGGCTCTTAATTCGAAGTCATCTATACATGACTTCTTGTTTCAACCATATCTACGATAGGTATTCTAGCGATGTCGGGAGAGTTAACCTTTTTGAAATCCCGCAGATTACACAAATTACATTCAGGATCACAATTCGCTAGGCACTCTAGTTTTTCCTTCACTTTCTTCAATAGAACAGGGTTAGAAATTGACTTTATTATGTTATGTCTGAGTAGGTAAACGCCCATACTCCCCTTCTCTTTTGGAGGGTAGTATTTAACTTCTTCGGCATTGAAGACCAACTTACTGAAAGCGACCAACGGCTGAAAATCGACAACAAAGAAGTAAGCGTAATCTTTCTTACTGGAATATCTGATCAAATAATAACAAAGTGCTTGAACGATCAACTCAAAATAGTGCGTAGAACTTGTAAAATACCCCACACCAATCAAACAACTGCGTTCAGCTTCTTCTTGTGGGATCGAAATAAATGAAGGGAGACCATTGATGCCTTCAATATTCACTATACCGTACCAATGACCTACCGTTGCATCTTGGTCATTTTTAATCAAAACACATTGATACTTCACTTCACTCGCTTTCTCTTGGAGATCTTGATAGAACCTTTTTAACGGTGAAATGTTGTGGTTAAACTCTTTGAACATATCGGAATATTCATTTATCGTCAGACTTTTGATTTCGCTTTTAGGTAATCCAGAAACCTTACGATAAGAGAGGTTAGAGATAGAGAAATCCAGTGCGCGAACTAAAGTGCTGATGACAAGATCGTGTTTGTTGGAGTAACGAACTTTTGATAGATCCATTCGTAGCACGACGTCTATCAAATCCACTTCCAAACACTTGGCGATATAGAACTGTTTGTATATTGGCGGAATACTTTTACCTGTGAACCATCGGCTCAAGGTAATAGAATCAAGGCCTTTAAACTCCTCGTAGTAGTTATTTTGTAACAGCGCGATAAGGTCCTTCCGAGTAATATCTCGAGCATCGACCCAACGACTCAACTCATCTTTAAAACAATAAGTCATATGGCTTCCCCTCCTTATCAAACTCAAAATGTCCATAAGCAAAACCGAACATTTTAGTTGTGTATGCATTACAAATCTTTGGATGCTTCTATCGGCATTCTCTATTAAACAATGCAGCCAACTATAAGATGAGGTTATTTAATTTTATCTAATTTAGAAATATAACTTTATTACTCTCAGATTTTTCTTACACAATATAGAGAACACCTGACGAATAGCTCCGGCTAACTTGTTAACGCATTAGTACATTAGAAACGAGTAACCTTTAACCTTTCTGTAAATAATGGAGTCTACTCAAGCCTCGTAACGCAGCTCTTGTTTCATCCCGCTGACAAGGAGTCTCTGAAACGAAGAGCATTCCGTGTTCTCTGCCTCGACATCGACAAAAATCAGAACGCAATAATGCCCAATACTTATCTGTACTATTCTCTGGAGCTTTTGAAGCAGCTTGTAACCATAGTTCGCAAGCCATACCCCATTCGTACTCTCGTTCATTATCTCCCGCTAGCTTTGCTAAATCCAAATACGCTCGATTGGCCATATGTGTCCTTAATTTTCAGTAAATTAGAAAGTTATATTAAGAGACAGAAATAACGTTGAGATAGCATCACAAGAGGATTTAAGTAAAAAGACGCAACTGTAGGTGCCAATCAGACTCATAAATTGCGTTCCAGCAAAAAAAAGAGCCGCAAACTGCGGCTCTTAATTTATCTATTTCAATTTAAGCAAAAACTTATTCTTTACCGAATACGTTGTTTTCCTGCTCTTGTACGCGGATGAACGTAGTACGCTTGGTTAGCTCTTTAAGCTTTGCTGCACCGACGTAAGTACATGTTGAGCGAACACCGCCAAGGATGTCTTGGATAGTACCGTGAACGCTACCACGGAATGGTAGAAGTACAGTTTTACCTTCAGCGGCACGGTAGCCAGCAACACCACCAGAGTGCTTGTCCATCGCGCTCTTCGACGACATGCCGTAGAATTTCATGAACTTCTTGCCGTCTTTTTCGATCACTTCGCCGCCTGACTCTTCGTGACCTGCTAGCATACCGCCTAGCATTACGAAATCAGCGCCACCGCCGAATGCTTTTGCAACGTCACCCGCACATGAACAACCACCGTCACCGATGATCATGCCGCCAAGGCCGTGTGCAGCGTCACCACACTCGATGATTGCAGAAAGCTGTGGGTAACCAACACCTGTTTTAACACGTGTAGTACATACAGAACCTGGGCCAATACCCACTTTCACGATGTCTGCGCCCGCTAGGATTAGCTCTTCACACATGTCGCCAGTCACTACGTTACCTGCAGAGATAACTTTATCTGGGAATGCTGCACGTACACGCTGTACGTACTCGACTAGGTGCTCTGAGTAACCGTTCGCGATATCGATACAGATGAAGATAAACTCATCAGAGATCGCCATGATGTCTTTGGTTTTTTGGAAGTCTGCATCAGACGTACCAGTAGACACCATTACGTTGTTTAGCGTTGTTTTGTCAGCTGTTTTTGCAAACTCTGCCCAGTCTTCTACTGTGTAGTGTTTGTGAACAGCAGTCATTACACCATGCTCTGCTAGTGCCTTCGCCATTGCGAAGCTACCAACCGAATCCATGTTCGCCGCAATTACAGGTACACCAGACCATTGACGGCCACTGTGCTTGAATGTAAAATCGCGGGTTAAATTTACTTGAGAACGGCTCTTAAGGGTTGAACGTTTCGGGCGAAACAGTACATCTTTGAAACCTAACTTAAGTTCTTGTTCGATACGCATTGTGTAATTCCTTGATTCATAAGTATATGTGTCATCTCAGAGTGCGTAGTGAAGTCGTTGGCAGACGAGTTCACTGTTCTTCGGACACAAAAAAACCGGAGCGTTGGCAGACGCTCCGGTTTTCAGCATTATAGGTCGTGATTTATTTCCTACAAGTCTGATATTTGAATTTTTTTTGTGATACCATCTTGGAAATCGCATATCAAAAACACCTCACCACTCTCCAAACTCATAACTTTATTAACAATATCAAACAGTTAAAACCACCCTGCATTTAATCCTTTGCGCAAACCTTTGCGTTAAGCAACGGGTATTTTACCGTTCAACCTCTCATAAACGCTCAAAATTACACCAAACGATACTTATTAGTCGGTTTGTACAAGAATAATTTTCTAATTTTTTTCACGCTCCACATCACTTTTCTGCCACTTTTTTGAGTGTATCAAGCACGCACTAGCTCTCTGTGACGTTTATAGCGCATCGAAGTGATTCAATAACATCACTTGCTAATAAGCCAATTTCGCCTTTTTGTTGAACATTAATGTCCGCAGCGTGACTATGGAGCATGACTCCCAAACGTGCAGCAACAGCAATAGGTAAGCCTTTGGCAAGCAGTGCGGCAATTACACCGGATAACACATCCCCCATACCGCCACTAGCCATTCCCGGATTTCCGGCAAGACAAACGTACATTCTCACACCATCATAGATAAGCGTACCCGCCCCTTTAAGTACAACGACACCTCCATAACGTTCATGAAGTTGTCTTGCTGCGGCAAAGCGATCTTGCTCTATGTCCTTTGTAGAGACATTAAGTAAACGTGCTGCCTCTCCTGGATGTGGTGTAATAACGCGTTGCTCATCTCGTAAAACCACGACGTCATTACGCTGATTCAGCATCGCAAGAATATTGAGTCCGTCTGCATCAACGACTTTCAGTTTTTGCTGCTGAGATAAGTATTGATAGGCTTGATACGCCCATTCATCCTCACCGAAACCAGGACCGAAAACCAAGACATCCGCCCAACGTGTCCGTTTAATCAGTTCGTTATCTGCCTCTTTTAACTCATCAAACGTAATAGCCTGACTCATGACTTCTGGAGAGCCGACTTGCAATGGCAACAATGAGCTTGGGTGAGTGAGAGCAGCGGTCAACCCTGCCCCTGTTCTTACTGCGGCTGAAGCGCACAAACGAATGGCACCAGACATGCCTTGATTACCGCCTATACATAAGAGCTTGCCATTATTCCCTTTGTGGGCTGTGGCTTTTCTTTTTGGTAGTAACCTTTTGATGATTTGATGGTCGATGCCTAAAGCACTTTCTTCTTCAATCGACTCGAACTCAACGTTTACACCCAAGCCTGAAAAATGCAGCTCACCGACGTAATCTCTCGCCTGCCCTGTGCATAAGCCTTGCTTCACACCAATAAAGGTCACCGTATGATCCGCTTGTATGGCATCTCCGAGCACGGAACCGGTGTCTGCACTTAACCCCGAAGGAATATCGATTGAGATGACCGGACAATGAATTTGATTAACTTGATCAATGTAGCGACGATACTCATGTCTTACTTCACCAGAAAGCCCTGTACCAAGCATGGCATCGATGATCACATCCGCCTCTAAAAGTGCAGTGTGCCAATAATCCCAAGAGCTATTCTCGCCATCCACAGATTGCCAATCTTCAAACGCTCGCAGCGCATCCCCTTTCAATGATGTGATGTCGCCTAGCTGGAAGACACGAACATTTAACTGTGCCTGTTTGGCAAGCGTGGCAAACACGTATCCGTCTCCACCATTATTGCCTTTGCCACAGACCACCAGCACGGTTCGCGCCCTTGGGTAAAGATGAAGAAATCGTTCGTATACCGCCATTCCTGCACGCTGCATTAGGCTGTACATTGAGACGCCTGCCATTTGAGCGGCGAGTATTTCTCCGTTTCTGACTTGCTCTGCGGTGTAGAGCTTGAGGGCGAGATTAAAGTCCATATAGAGATTCTGCGTTTTAGAAGACACGATTTAAGTATACGAAAAAGCCGAGGCGAACCTCGGCTTTTACTGTGTTTATTTTCTCAAGCTTTATTTTTGGTGCTGCGACGTCAAGTTTGCTGCTGCGACATCAAGGCTTCGGCAGTTGCATCTTGAATCGACAAGAACAGCGAGTTGATTTTCCCTGTTGGGGTTCGCATTGGGTTTAGCGTCACGTTTTGGTACATGAACTCTGCTTGTTGCGTCACTGGTCGAACGTTGCGGCAACGGAACAGATATGGACGCTGACGCCACGTGATGAAGCTTCGGCACCCCAAATCGTAAACAGGCTTAGTTTTCAGTTTGAACCACTCTTGCGGGATCTCAGGGAAGATATCAAAGATCGAACGACCAATTGCCTCGTGAGATTGCAAACCGCTGTGGTGAGTCATAAAGCCATTCCACACTTGAACGTTGTAATCTTTATCGATCACAACTAAGCCCATGTCGACATTTTGAACCATGTCGACCATCCAATGGAATTGTTCAAATTCTGCAGGTAAGTTCAGCATTAGAAATCCTCCATTAGGTACGACAGTTTGTTATCCAGCAACGGCAGTGACTCATCAACAAACATGAACAGTAGGTCACAACGGATGGAAGTGCCTTCAATGTTGTAGCTGACCTCGAATGTCATGGTTCGGCTAAATGCACCTGTTGTCGACTCGATAATTGAATCGATGGAAATGTGCTGACCAAGCAGCACTGGTGAACTCTGGAAAAAGCGGACTTCAGACTGCTCGCCCAAACCATTCAAGAATGATCCAACCAAAATATTGGAGATGTCCATCAACAGTTCTAGTTCTTCCAACTCTTCACTGTCTGCTGGCACCTTCATCAGTTTCTTAAGATCAGAAACACTGGAGTCGCTCAAGATCACTAACGCTTCGCCGGCAATACCCTCACCACAAAAGCCTTGGCAAACACCAGAGACATTGTCGTGAGATGCGAGATCACGCAAAGCCATGTGCAGTTCACTGACTTCAAAGATATTTACGTTTGGTAATGGAAGCTGAACAAATACATCAAAGTGTCGAGCGAGCGCATCCGCTGCACGACCAATAGAAACATTCGCCACTTCCATATAGATGTCGCGGCGGCGGAGAATTGGCAACTCTATGGTTGTCGGTGTGATGACTTGTGGTCGATCATTCGGCTCGATCAGCTCTTTTAACGTCGCTTTAAGCTCATCTTTACCAATCGGCTTTTGAATAAATGCTTTCGCACCGAGAGCAAACACGCGCTCTTTTGCTTTTGGCTGAATATCACCAGACACAACCACGACAGGCGTTTGAATGCCCAAGCGTTTCATGTTTTCTAATGTTTCAAAACCGTCCATCTCTGGCATGGTGAGGTCGAGAAACATCAGTTTAAATTCTTTTTGCGCTAACTCTTCAAGCGCATTTTTACCATGGATGGCAAATGTCACGTCTGCATTCAATGTTGCTGGCAGTGATCTTGCCATCTGTTTGCGTGCTAACGCAGAATCATCACAGATGAGTACAGGAAAAGACATGCTACCACCTTTAAATATTCAACAATCTGCGCGGGATTCTACCAGATTGTTACTGCTACACAGACTAAGAGTCTTCGTTTTTTGTTTACTGGGTAAGCATACGCAATATGAATAGTTGAGTGAACCAATGAACTAAGAAAAAGTTCGATTCCCTATACATTTAGTGACATCAGTCAGGAATGATTAAAAGTTCTACAAGGCTTGATACGCAAGGGGTTGCGTTTATAAAGTTGCTGCCATTTAAGATAAGCAGAAATAAAAAAGGCACCCTCTTTGGAGTGCCTCAGTCTTTTGTTCACTGGTCGCTTTCTATGGCACACCGTGACCTTTTGATGCAACCCAAACTCGGTACCATTGTTCACGAGTTAGCTCAATGCTTAGCGCGTTAACTGCACTATGCACACGCTCGATTTTACCAGAACCAATAATTGGCATCGGCTTAGAAGGCAAGCGACGTACCCAAGCGTAAATCACTTCGTCAATGCTGTTTGCCCCCACTTCTTCTCGGATAGCTTCTAGCTCGTTACGAACACGAACCGCTTGCTCCGTATCACCAGTAAAGATTGAACCGCCACCCAAACATGACCATGCCATTGGACGAACACGATGCGTTTGAAGTAGGTCTAGCGTACCATCGTGTGCCACTTCAAAGTTCAGTGGGTTGATTTCCACTTGGTTAGTCACAAGAGGTTTGCTTAAACGAGATTGAAGAAGCTCGAATTGGCGAGGCGTGAAGTTAGAAACACCAAAATGTTTAACTTTACCCACTTTATGTAGCTCAGAGAACGCTTCTGCTACCTCGTCTGCATCCATCAACACGTCTGGACGATGGATAAGAAGAACATCAATCTCGTCGACTTTTAGTCGCTCAAGCGAGTTGTTCACGGATTGATAGATGTGTGCAGCGCTGGTGTCGTAGTGGTTAATCTTACGCTCTGGCGTTTTGTCACCACACAAGTTGATGTCGCACTTTGTCACGATCTGAATTTGCTCACGAACGCTTTTGTCCAGTGCGAGTGCTTCACCAAACAGCGCTTCACATTCGTAGTTACCGTAGATGTCAGCATGATCGACGGTAGTAATACCTAACTCAATGTGTTGCTTTAGGAACGACAAACGCTCTTGCACCGTCATGCCCCAATCTACTGCACGCCAATAACCTTGTACCAGTTCAGAAAACTCTGGACCGTTTGGTGCAGTCACTACTTTTGCAACCATGGGTTTATCTCCTTTTCTTAATCTGCTTTCATCCTAGTCTTGTTTTACCGCTCGCTCAACGGGTAAACTTTCGCAATTCGAACTGGAGTACGAAATATGTCTTTTGCCCAACGACTCGCGACATTAATTGGCGAAGAAAGCATCAGTGGTTTTGCGCGACGCGTGGACGTTTCTGAAGCTTTGATTCGCAAATACCTCAAAGGCAGCGAACCCAGCTTAGCCAAAGCGAATCAAATCGCCATGCGAGCCAACTGTTCATTGGAATGGTTAGCCACTGGTTGCGGCTATTTATACCGTCAAGCGGAAGTCGTGGACATGGAGGCCTATAAACTGGCCTTCCAACACGTGATGAATGGAACGATATCAGAAGAGGAAGAAGCCAAGCACCGCAAGCTGGTAGCGGGTTATCAGTACCTACGCGCACACAAAAAGTCAGATGGATTTTTGGATGAATCCGCGATGGCGACCTTTCTTTCGTTGCATGATGAAAACAAGACCGCGCAAAACTGAACCTTTAAACGATGTTTGTATCACGACGCCTTTAACTTCCGCTTTAAAAGCGCTCAACCTTAAGCTCAATCATTTCGCCATCACTATTTAACGTGACATGCACTCTCGGTGTTGGCGATTCAAACTCTTCAGCTAACACCCAATCAATACTTCGCGGCGCTTGCTGAGGGTAGCGGTTGATAAACAGAACCAGAGCTTTGTCGACAGCTTCTGGTGAGTTCTGTTTTAAAGCCGCAGCTATATCGTATTGCTCGCCCTTTATGTCAATTCGCTTCATCACCAAGCCATCTTTTCTCAGATTCAGTATCACATCACTCAAGTTTTGAGGTTGATAGTCCGTGAGAAAGTTCAGACGAATCGCTTTTTCTTCTATCGTTGCTTCTCCGTAAAGGTGCTGGTGGTAATAATGAAAATCATCCAAGCATAATGCATCTTCGCTTTCCTGCGTCTCACATCCGTACCAGTCACCACCCTCTTGCAAGGTTTGTCGAACCTCAACGAAAGGCGCTTCAGATAACATGATTTGCCACCATGCATCTCGTGCATTTGCGGTTTGAGAAAACAAACTTAAAAAATGAAGCAGGAAGAATGAGAAACGCAACATAGGGGTACTATCGATTTGACTCGAGAAGATGAATGAAAGAGCTTTATCTTTGCTGTAAGTAGAGCGAGAAGCAAGTGACTATGTCGGATTTCGGGCACAAAAAAAGCGAACCTTCTAGCCCGCATCAATCTTTGTATAAAGCATAAACCGCGTAGTCCATCACGCTGAGAACCATTACGAAACAGCAGAATAGCATACCATTTATATTTATCAACACTTCATACGGTTATTCTTAAGCAACCGTGCAGATACCTTTGTCGGCAGAGTAGTGAATAGACTTGCGGTTTAGGCAGGCATTAAAAAGGCGCACTCTTGCGTGCGCCTCTGCCTCGTGACTCAATCGTGAGTATGCGAATCGGGAAGTCTATTGATGCATCCCGAACAAATAACGAGGAATTTCTGTAGGGTTTGAATCCATCCAAATTGTGTGTAAAACCTCACATCCCTCCTTCTGAAGCAGTCATGTTGCTTTACACTTAAAGCATGGTTCATTTTGCTCAGAAAACAAGGTTACTCGATAAAAAAATAGCGTGAGATATGGGATCAATAGCACAATATTTATCAATATTTGCACAATAGACGCTTGAACTGCTCAATAGTGGAAAGCTAAATTGCATCTTTATTGATTAGGTCTAGACTCTCGTGAGCGTATAATTTCTTTCGTCCCTTCCAATTAGTAGTCTAGGAGAATCTGTTAATGACCAAACGCGAGAGAATTGTGAAATCTGTGTTAGCGCACGTACCTAAAGATGCGATTAACCAGTTTGTCTCTCGAGGGTCAACGCCAACATCATTTTCCGTCCTCTTTATGGCCGCAATCGTTGGTACGTTAGCAGGTCTTGTCGGCACCTACTTCGAAATTGCCGTTCACTTTGTTTCAGAAACTCGTACCGAGTGGTTAAAAAGCGAAATCGGTAGCGTTCTGCCTTTGTGGCTTGCTGCGATTCTAATCAGTGCAACCTTGGCATTTATCGGTTACTACCTTGTTCACCGTTTTGCTCCTGAAGCATCTGGCTCAGGTATTCCTGAGATCGAAGGCGCAATGGATAACATCCGCCCTGTACGTTGGTGGCGTGTTATTCCAGTGAAGTTCTTTGGCGGTATGGGTGCGCTTGGTTCAGGTATGGTTTTAGGTCGCGAAGGTCCTACCGTACAAATGGGTGGTGCGGTTGGTCGCATGGTCACTGACATCTTCCGTATTAAAGACGATGATACACGCCACTCATTATTAGCCTCTGGTGCTGCTGGTGGCTTGGCCGCTGCCTTTAACGCGCCATTAGCAGGCATTATGTTTGTGGTTGAGGAAATGCGCCCTCAATTTCGCTACTCGTTGATTTCTATCCGAGCGGTGATCATTTCAGCGATCATGGCAAACATTGTATTTCGCGCCATCAATGGCCAAGCCGCTGTTATCACCATGCCGCAATATCAATCGCCAGAGTTACAATCACTATGGCTATTCCTACTGCTTGGTTCTCTATTCGGTGTATTTGGTGTCATCTTCAACAAACTGGTGACTATTGCACAAGACAGCTTTGTTGCTCTGCACAAAAACGACCGTAAACGCTACCTAATCACTGGTACTGTCTTGGGTGGTGTGTTTGGCTTGCTACTGCTTTATGTTCCTCAACTTACTGGCGGTGGTATTGGTTTGATTCCGGACATTACCAACGGTAACTACTCAATTTCGATCTTGGTGATGTTGTTTGTTGGTCGTGTTATCACAACCTTACTCTGTTTTGGTTCAGGTGCTCCAGGCGGTATCTTCGCCCCAATGTTGGCGCTGGGTACGCTATTTGGCTACGCGTTTGGCGCAAGTGCAGACATGTTATTACCTTCTCTCACGATTGAACCAGGCGTGTTTGCCATTGCCGGTATGGGAGCGTTATTCGCAGCGACAGTGCGCGCTCCAATCACTGGCATCTTGCTGGTTATCGAGATGACAAACAACTACTACTTAATTCTGCCTCTCATCATTACTAGCTTAGGTGCGGTAATCGTAGCGCAGTTACTTGGCGGGCAACCGATTTACAGCCAGTTGCTACATCGTACGCTTAAAAATGACAAGCTACGTCAGCAAGACCTACCGGAAAACCAAGCCTAACTTAATATCGGCTCCAAATTATCTTCCACATAAGATGTTAGTTTGGAGCCAGTAATTCTGCGTTTTTACATCTCTCTACAAAATTTCCCTACCAAACTCACAAAATTCCCATTCTCTGATATTTACTTATAATATTTAAGGGTAACGACTCATGAATATTGTTAGTATTCTCGCCTCAAATTAGAGTGATTAATCCAATCTCGGAGTAGTTTTGAACTGGAGAAGACTTGTACAGTTTTACAGTGTCCCGCCTTCACAAGCGGCTTTGGCACTGGGTATGATAGGGCTTGGACAAGCTTGGGCTTTATACATTCCTGACATTGGCGAACCGATAAGACCATTTCTTGCTGCACTTGGTGCATTGCTCCTCACTCCAGTTCTCCTAAAATACGCCACCAGCCCTCGCCTGTTTATGGCGGATATCAAACACCCGCTAAGTGGTAGCTTAATGGCTCCGATGAGCATGGCCTTGCTCGTACTGTGTGACTACCTTGCGGCAGTAGCACCACTTATTGCGTATCCATTGTGGTTTGTGGCGGTCTTACTTCACTTTACGATGATGGTGTTGTTCTTTGGCTTCCAGATCATGAACTTCAAGATGTCGAACATCGTACCAAGTTGGTTCTTATATCCTGTTGGTTTGATCAGCTCTTCCCTTGCAGGTTCTCAATTCGGCCATAATGTGTTTTCTGAAACCTTGGCGATGATGTGCATTGGTATCTACTTCTTCATGTTGCCATTAGTGTTATATCGATTGGTGTTCTTTGGTTCCCTGCCACGCCGAGCACGCCCAACATTGGCGATCATGGCAGCTCCGGTGAACTTGTCTTTAGCGGCGTATTTGGTCAACTTTGGCGAGCCAGATCCTATTCTGACAGGCGCATTGGCAGGCATCGCAATCACCATGACGTTGCTGATTTACCTGTGTTACTTCCGCTTGATGCGTTTGAAGTTCCAGCCATCTATTGCGGCCGTGACCTTCCCTTCCGTTATCAGTGCTATTGCGATGCATCGCCTCACCACCTTTTTTGCTGAGTCTCATCCCCACTGGCATTGGTTGCACGATTTTGGATTCCTAGAGTTAAGCATTGCGACTGTGCTTGTCGTTTGGGTTTCTGCTGGTTATGTAAAAATGTACTGGCCAGAACTCGTAAGAACGCCTTCAAAACAAACATAAAAAAACGACCTCATTGCGAGGTCGTTTTCTTTTGTTCTTTGCAAGCTCATGCCCGATAAACATTACTCGATACACGTTAGCCGATGCATTGAGTTAGCCGATAAACTTGGCCATAAAGTTGCTGATATTGGTCACGCTTGATGCCGCCATTACTACGACAATTGCAACGCCCGTCAGAGTTAAGTAGGCTGGGTGTTTGTAGTCACCTACGATGTCTTTTCTGCGTGTCGCCACCAGCACCATACCTAAAACGATTGGCAGGATAATACTGTTAACAAGGCCAGCCAGCATTAGCAGCAGAATAGGCATGTTCATCGTCACAGTGCCAAGCGATGTGATAATAATAAAACCAACACACCATGCTTTCTCGTTGCGAGCCACAACTGGGAACAGCGTTTTGATAAGGGAAATCGCCATGTACGAGTTACCCACAACCGAGGTAATCGAAGCAACAAACAACACCAAACCAAAGATAAAGTAACCTACCTCACCCGCACCTTGACGGAACGCGTCTGCGGCCGGGTTTGCAGAATCCAAAGTCGCGCCTGTCGCAATCACACCGAACACGGCCATAAACAACAGGATGCGAATCACCACGGCAATTGAAATACCGGCCCATGCTGCCGTTTTGATAGCGGGTACGTTCTCTTTACCTTGCAAGCCGATATCAACCAAACGCTGCGCGCCTGTGTAATAGCCACCGACTGCGCCACCAACGCTCGTTAGCGTCGGTAATAGCAGGCTGCCAATATCAGTAGGCATTACTGCTGCGCTCAAGGTCTCCCCCATTGGCGGCAAACTGGTCATCGCGACATACGCAATTAAGATGATCATAAACAAGCCGAGGTAGCGTGCCATTTGGTCCATGCGTTTAGAAGCGTTGTGCACCACAAACAGCAAACAACCTACTACACCTGTAAAAAGAGCACCCCAAGTCGTATCTACACCCGTTAGTACATTAATACCGAGCGCAGAACCACTTACGTTACCGAAGTTAAATGCAACCGCACCAAGTGCCAGCAGAATACCCACCACGTAGCCCATCCCCGGTGCGACTTTGTTGGCAATATCTTGAATGCGCATACCAGACACACCTACGATACGCCACAGGTTCATCACAATACCAAAAGTGATAAACATGGATGCAAACACAGGGAATGCCATGTCGATTTTGTAGATATTGGTGAAGACCGCTGTTTGGGTTAAAAAGCCAGGTCCAACAGACGTGGTCGCCATTAAGAACGCGACACTAAGAATTGCTTTCTTTTGCCAACTATTTTCCGATGCTTGAATAGAAGCGGGAACAGTCGAGTTGATGGTGGTTTGTGTGGTCATGCCAAATCTCAATTTTGTTGCCTTTCTACTATTAGAAAACAGAAAGACAACTGACCGAGATCAGCTGAGCTTGAAGAATCAAATTGGGCAGAACGAATAGAGAAGTGAAACCTTCGCAACCGTTTGCTGGGCGCGGATATTAAGTCTATCGCATGTGACTGTCAACACAGAAATCGATAAATGATTTTTGTCGTTTTCATTCTCAAATCATTATTCATTTCAGACAGATACAAAAAAGGATGGCGTTTGCCATCCTCTTAGAATAGTGCTTTGTTACTTAGCGTAAACCGTGCAGAAACTCGGCACGCGTTGCTGGGTTGCTTTTGAAGATTCCACCCAATGCTGTTGTCGTCGTTTCGCTGGTTGCATCCATCACACCGCGAGATTTCACGCAGTAGTGTGTTGCGTCAATCGTCACTGCCACATCATCAGACTCAAGCAACGTTTGAAGTGCAACAAGAATCTGCTGTGTCATACGCTCTTGTACTTGTGGACGCTGGGCAAAAAAGCGAACGATACGGTTGATTTTTGATAAGCCAATGATCTTGCCACGTGGAATGTAAGCCACAGCGGCCTTGCCATCAATGGTCACAAGGTGGTGTTCACAAGTACTGGTCACTGTGATGTCCTTCACGCGAACCATCTCGCTCACGTTCATCTTGTTCTCAATCACCGTGATTTTCGGGAAGTTGGAGTAATCCAGGCCAGAGAAGATTTCGTCAACGTACATCTTGGCAATGCGGTGAGGGGTTTCTTCTAGGCTATCGTCGGTAAGGTCAAGTTGAAGCAGACCTAAGATCTCACGCATGTGGTGCTCGATCTTCTCTTTCTTCTCTTCACGACTTACGTTGTTTGGACGCATTGGCGTTTCCAAACCGCGTTGCTCTAGCGCTTCTTTTACTAACTTCGCTGACTCGCTAAGACCTGACATTCCACTTCCTCTTTTGTTACTTCCGCTTCAATACAAACCCAATCAAAACTGCATTCATATTTTTCGCTTTGAGCTGCTCAGTTTCGTGTCTTTACACCAAGTCACATCAAATATAGGTACTGAGCTGATTTTATTGAGCTCCGCGGGCTTTTTACCCCTTTCGGATGGCTGACAAGGATACTCGGATTTTTGAATAATTACACCCATATTTTATAGGTGGACATTCTTACTCGGTCCCCTTTTTATGGTAAAGTTGCCACAAAACAAAAGAACACAGGATTTTCTCAATGGGCTGCTGCGACGCACCTGGCTTGATGCCAATTGAAGAAGCGATGGACAAAATGCTATCGCGAATCAAACCTATCCAAACAACGCTTTCTCTTCCACTTGCTGACGCACTCGGTTTTGTACTGGCAGAAGACATCCTGTCTCCTATTCACGTACCGCCATTCGATAACTCAGCAATGGATGGCTACGCTATTCGCATTCAAGATCTTGAGTCATCTTCCGTTTTGCCTCTGGCAGGTAAATCATTTGCAGGACAACCTTTTGAAGGTGAATGGCCTCAAGGTACCTGTGTTCGCATCATGACTGGCGCAAAAATCCCACAGGGTTGTGATGCCGTTATCATGCAAGAAAACACAGAAGTAACGGATGCTGGCATTCAGTTCAACCAAACCGACGTGAAGCCGCAAAACAACATCCGCCCAACAGGTGACGACATCAAGCAAGGCGACATCGTGCTTGCACAAGGTGCACGTTTAACACCTCGCGATATTCCGATGATTGCGTCTCTTGGTGTGAGCCATGTGACAGTAGTACGTAAGCCAAAAGTTGCTTTCTTCTCTACTGGTGATGAACTTAAACCACTAGGCGAGCCCCTAGACGAAGGTCAGATTTACGATAGCAACCGTTACGGTATTAAACCGCTTATCGAGAACTTCGGTTGTGAAGCCGTAGATCTTGGCATCATTCCAGATTGCCCAGAGACTCTAAAAGCAACCTTTGAACAAGCGCAAACATTGGCAGATGTGGTCGTGACCTCAGGCGGCGTAAGTGTGGGCGAAGCGGATTACACCAAAGACATTCTTGAAGAACTTGGTGAAATCGGTTTCTGGAAGCTAGCAATCAAGCCGGGTAAACCTTTCGCGTTTGGTAAGTTAAGCACTGCTTGGTTCTGTGGTCTACCAGGTAACCCGGTTTCTGCAGTTCTTACTATGTACGTGCTTGTTCAACCAATGCTGGCAAAACTTGCAGGCCATACAGAATGGAAAGCACCCGAGTCTATTCCAGCAACAACCAAAACTGCATTTAAGAAAGCGCCAGGTCGTACCGATTATCAACGTGGTATCTACACATTGGAAGATGGCAAGTTTGTCGTTGAAACAACGGGCAACCAAAGCTCTGGCGCATTCCGCTCAATGAGCCTAGCGAACTGTTTTGTTGTCTTGGAACGTGAACGCGGCCGAGTTGAAGTGGGCGAAACGGTTCAGATTCAACTATTCAACTCAACCCTTTACTAGGAAGTCGTTGTGGATATTCTTTCCGATCAGGAAATGCTGCGTTACAACCGCCAAATCATTCTTCGTCAGTTTGATTTTGAAGGACAAGAAGCACTCAAACAAGCATCGGTATTGATGCTTGGTGCTGGCGGTTTAGGCTGCGCATCAAGCCAATATTTGGCGACTGCTGGTGTCGGTAAAATCACGCTGATTGATGATGATATCGTCGAGCTGTCTAACCTTCAGCGCCAAGTGCTACACCACGATGCGGATATTGGTCGTAAGAAGGTAGAGTCGGCGGCCGATGCACTACGTGAGCTTAACCCGCACATTATCGTAGATACCATCGCAAAACGTCTTGATGATACCGCGTTAGAGAGCCTGATTAAGCAACACACTATTGTTGTCGATGCATCAGATAACGTCGATACGCGCAATCAACTTAACCGCCTATGTTTTGCGACCAAAACACCGCTGATTTCAGGCGCGGCCATTCGTATGGAAGGCCAAGTGAGTGTATTTACTTACGATGACCCAGCACAACCATGTTACCAGTGCTTAAGTGCCCTCTTTGGCAGCGGTGCGTTAAGTTGTGTCGAAGCCGGAGTCATGGCTCCTGTTGTTGGTATCGTTGGCGCAGTACAAGCGATGGAAGCGATTAAAGTGATTGCTGATTACGGCCAACCAAAGAAAGGCAAAATTCTGATTTTGGACGCGCTCAGCATGTCTTGGCGAGAAATGAATCTGATGAAAATACCCACCTGTCCGGTTTGTAGTTAGTTCTAAACCTCTAATCATTCCCAAAAAGCCCAACTCGATGTTGGGCTTTTTTCTCATTTTGACAATCAGATTTAAAACCCTTCTTCTTACAAATATTAAATCAATAAAATTCAACAATTTAAAAGTTGGCACATTCCTTTCATTGCATATATCACGAACCAATGAGAGGGCGAATTATGAAAAGGACATCACTACTACTTGGGTCTCTAATAGCGAGCGCTTATGCACAAGCGGCGCCATTTGACACGTGCCCAAGCAAAGCATACCTATTCCAATCAACCCCGGTTCAAATCTATGGCGTCAATTTGGTTACAGGTTCTACGACTCTTTTAGAGGACGACACAGGTTTGGCTTCGGGCATTAACGGTGTAGGCTTTAACTTCACTGACCGTTATATCTACGGCTACGACACCACAAACAAAAAGATTGTTCGTCTTGGTCAAGACTTCCAAGCAGAAACGCTTGATGTTTCGGGCCTTCCTACCGACCACACGTTTTACGTAGGTGACGTTTACAACCACGTCTACTACTTGTACCGCAAAGGCAAAGGACTTTTCTCCATTGACCTGTCTCCGCTCGATTCTGATCCAAATGCGACATTAAGCATCGTGAAGATCAGCTCAACAGCGACTGTGAACCTAACCGACTTTGCATTCCATCCAGGCGACGGTTCCCTTTACGGCATCGACAATAACTCTGGAGTGCTGTACCAGTTCAACCCATCAAATGGTAATACGACTGCGATAGGTGACACAGGCGAGTTAGGCACATTTGGTGCTGGTTACTTCGATGTGAACGGCAACTACTACGTGTCACGCAACCAAGACGGCAAAATCTATCGTGTTGACCTTTCGGAAGGTAACGCAGCCAATATCGCAGCAGGTATCGTTCCTGCGGTTGAGTTTGTATCCAACGGTCCAAGCTCAAGCCAAAATGATGGCGCACGTTGTGCAAATGCTCCAGTGATTGACGAAGACGAGCCAATTGATTTTGGTGATGCTCCAGACAGCTACCACACCACGCTTGCGTCAAACGGTCCTCGCCACGAGGTGGACGGTGTAACTTGGCTTGGTTCAGTCGCTCCAGATGGTGATGCCGACGGTCAAGCAAACGACAACTCTGTTGGCACAGCTGATGAAGATGGTGTTGGTTTTGTATCCGCACTTGACCCAGGCTTAAGTTCAATTGTGAATGTGACGGCTTCCACTTCTGGCTACCTATCAGCATGGTTTGACTGGAACCGCGATGGTGACTTTGATGATGAAGGCGAACAAGTCTTCACCGACCAACTACTGTCTGCGGGTAATAATCCCCTACCGTTTGTAGTTTCAACCGCTGCAACGGAGGGTTCAAGCTGGAGCCGATTCCGCTTTAGCCAACAAATCGGATTAAACTACGATGGTGGTTCGACGTCTGGTGAGGTGGAAGATTACCCAATTACCATCACTGGTAATGGTTACTCAGTGGAATATTTCCCGAGTGCAGAAGATTACGCCACCGTGGCTTACGAAGATAACTGGCCATACACCGCAGACTACGACATGAACGATGTGGTCGTGAAATTCCGCATCACTGAAACCAGTCTTGCTGGTCATGTTGAGAATATCCAGATTACAGGTGACCTAGCGGCTTACGGCGCAAGTTACAAAAATGGCTTCGCAATCCGACTACCGGGTGTACTGAGAAGCTCGATTGAAAACGGATTAACAACGCTATCCTTCAATGGTGTAGAACAAGCATCTAATGGCTTGGAAAGTATTTCTGATGAAGCCATTTTCATCATCAGTGAAGACTTAAGCACACACGCGGCGAGCAGCTGTAGCTACTTCCGTACCGAGTCTGGCTGTGATGATAACGTTTCACTCACCTTTACCTTGAATGTGTACTTCACTGAAGGATCTGACCGTTCAGCCATTCAAGCCATGCCATACGACCCGTTCATCTTCGCAACGCCGGGGACTTACCATGGCGACGGGATTACCTTCCAGCCAGGTCGTAAATGGGAAGTTCACTTAGCAGACCAAGCACCAACAGAACAATTTGATGATCAAAACCTCTTCGGTGTCGGCGTCGATGCAAGTGACCCAGCACAAGGTGTGTACTTCAAAACAGCAAACAACTTACCTTGGGCACTGTTAATAGTAGAAGATTGGGATTGGCCGCTAGAGCGTGTAGACATGGTCGATGCATACCCTCAATTCCAAACTTGGGCTGAGTCTGGTGGCGAACTAAGCACAGATTGGCACACCGCTCCAACACCTAACAAATGCTACATTCCATAGGGAGATAACATTATGAAAGCACTTATCACAATCATCATGGGATTAGCACTAACAGCTTGTGGCGGAGGCGGTGGCGGCGGAGGTGGTGGTAACAGCACACCTCCACCAACCCAAACCACCGTGCCAGAGGAAGATACTACCCAGCAAGAAGAAACTACCGAAGAAGAGACAACGGTAACAGTAGAAGAAGATGCAACTATGCAGGATCTAGTAGTACCAGATGACTTTAGCTACAACCCAGTGACGGAAGGTACGCTCAATGTAGACATCAGTGGTTTCTCTTCACAACGAGCACACCTAAGCGTGTACAAAGAGTTTGTAGAGAACAGTTCAGGTAACTACGATGCAAGATACCCGAGTAAAGTCGCATCGGTTCCACTCAACAACGGAACAGCAAATGTTGACTTTAATGTCTCTGATAGCCAAGGTAGCCTGCTTGTTGAGATTTGGTTCTATGACGGTAGTGACCCAATTCAGAAAGTGATTACTTCTGGGGACAACACTTGGACCATGTAACTGGGTAAATTGAAGGCATAGCGAAAGCAGCCTTTCAGAGCAAATCTTCAATCTTTAACTTAAAAATCGCATCGTTCTTTTGAACATGCGATTTTTTTGTTGTAAAACAGTAGGATTAATCATCGAGCAGGAAAACACGTTGGACAACCCGAAAACCTTCATTTTGGTCTTTGTTGCTGCCATCGTCGCATTATGTTTGGCTCTGTGGCTAACATCTTCTGATGAAAATCAAACCATCACCGCAAAAGTGATTTCAAATACCCTGACACAATCCCTCGATGGGCAAAGACGCTATCTCACCGTCGAATCGGAGGCACTCGGAACAAAGCGTGTTGCGGTTCCAACCTCTGTACATTGTCCTGAAGGTGCCTTAGTGACATTCAACCAAGCTACGGATTCACTCTTCGAGCAACCGCTCACGTTTTTAAACTGCGAATGAGCCTACTCTTCGAATTCATGTCAAACGTCATACTACTTTGAGGAAATGAAAAACAATGCAAGCACTGATCAGTACTGATGAACTCAATAGCCTTCTCGGCCAACCTAACGTCAAGCTCCTCGACGCTAGTATTGCGTTTCAAATCCCTTCTGAAGGCAAAAAGATCCAAGATAAGTGGATTCCAAATACTTTACGCTTTGATTACGACAATGACTTTTGCTTACCCGGTTCCTCCCTGCCGCATATGATGCCAACAGAAGAAGGCTTTAACCAAAGTGCGCAACAACTCGGTTTGAACAACGAAGACTTGATTGTGGTTTATGACAACTCAGGCACTTTAGCGGCACCAAGAGCTTGGTGGATGTTCAAAGCCATGGGGCATAACAATGTTCGAGTCTTAAACGGCGGGCTTCCGGCTTGGATTGAAGCTGGATTCCCTGCCGAAAGTGTCCTATCGCAACCAAGCGAAAAAGGTAACTTTGCGGGTAAGCTCAACCAAAATGCCTTTTTGAGTGCACAAGATGTTCTTGCTCATTCAACCAATAAAAGTGCCAACATCATCGATGCGAGAGCCAAAGCCCGCTTCCTTGGTGAAGTGCCTGAGCCACGAGAAGGTCTACGTAGTGGGCACATTCCAAATTCGGTTTGCTTACCGTTTCAAGAACTCTTAACCAACGGTCACATTAAACCGAATTCAGAGTTGCAACAGATATTTAGCGCACTAACAATAGATAGTGATAATTCAATCATTTTTAGTTGCGGCTCCGGTGTGACCGCATGCATTTTATTACTCGCGGCGTATCAAATCGGTCTGGACAATCTGTCGGTGTACGACGGTTCTTGGACCGAATGGGGCGCTGACCACTCTCTACCTATCGAGCGTTAAGATCAGGAGCAGTAAAACGATATGATCGGCTTAAAGAAGAACATTTGGACGCTCTATATGACACTGTTTGCCATCAGTGTCGGATTGTTCTCTCTGTTTGGTCACTATCATTACGAATCCACTCTCGATAAATATAAGGACAAACAGCTCCTTCAATTGGAGTTGTTTGCTTCTTCTGTCGATTCTCTATTCAAAGGGCAAGAAACGCTGTTAGAAGTCGTTGGGCATCAACTGATTGACCAAAACGATTTCACTCGCACCGCGTCATTACAAATGCGCCCTTTGCTTGATGACTTGATGGATATCCATCCCGCCATCGCCGCTTTTGGCCTGACAAATCCTGAGGGGGATTATCTTGCCATTAGTTCTAATCTGGATTTACAAAAACTCCACAACCTCAAGCAAGATCCTCAGACTAAACAGACTTTCGAAGCCGCACTGCAATCTGAGCACATGGTCGTCGGTAGAACCTATTTCATGCCTGCGCTCGATTCGTTAGTGATTCCAATTCGAAAAGCGATTCGAGATAAAAGTGGTAAGGTGCTGGCGGTGATGACAGCAGGCTTCAACATGAACTCGTCTTTGGTGTTTAGAAATGATGTGCACGCCAACAAACACAATCGCGTGTCTTTGGTCCGAGAGGACGGCTACCTAACCTTTACCTCAGCAGAACAAGCAAGCCTATTCAGTTATACCCTTCCTGCTGATGGGCACAAAAAATCCATTGTTTTTGAACAGGTTGAGAAAAAGTACGGGTGGAGTCGAGAAACCGTCAAAGCGTTATCTGGTGCGGTCAATATTGTTGCTGATGATCCAAGAATTAATCAACTCGTCACGCTGAAGTACCTGCCAGATTACAAGTTGTGGGCCTCGTCTTCCACTGATCTACGCTACATCCAAAGTGGATTTTTCGACCAATTTGCACTGTATTCCATTGTCTTTCTTTTTATCCAAGCGGGTTTTTACGCACTCGTTCGCTCTATTGCCAACAACGAACTGGCGACACGCCAAAAGCTCCTTTACCAAGCGCATCATGATCACCTAACGCTGCTGCCGAATCGAGAATATCTCAGAACACACATTAAAGGTTGGTTAAGCGGGTCTTCAACGCCATTTACTCTGATGTTCATCGACATCGACAACTTTAAATCGGTCAACGACACTCATGGGCACGAGTTCGGCGACGAAGTGTTGAAGCAAATCGCACTGCGCTTGAAAAGCTTCGACAGTGATGGTCGATTGATTGTTAGAGAAGCTAGTGATGAGTTCATACTGCTCGTCAACCGTACCGATGAAAATGCTGTGCGAACGCTGGCAAGTGACCTAATTCACTACTTGTCTGAGCCTTACCTTGTGAATGAAAACCAGTTTCTATTGAGTTGCAGCATCGGTGTTGCCCTCTACCCTTCACACGGTAAAAATTTAGACGCATTGCTTCGCTCCGCAGATATCGCGATGTATCAGGCGAAAAAAGAGCGCAATGCATACAGTGTGTTCGACCAACAAATGCAAGCCAAACACCTGCATAAAATGAAGGTTGAACAACGTTTGAGGTTAGCGATAGAACGACAAAATCTGTTCCTAGTTTATCAACCACAGTTAAACGTGAACGGTGAAATCTATGGTGTTGAAGCCCTGATTCGTTGGCAAGATGAAGAGCTGGGTTTTGTTCCACCCAATGAGTTCATCCCCGTAGCGGAAAGCTCAGGCTTGATGGTGAGACTGGGTGAGTTAATCATCGAGAAAAGTTTGATTGATATGGCTCGCCTAACCAAACTAGCCACTCAACCAATTCAAATGTCGATAAACATCTCGGTCAAACAGTTCATTCAAGTCAACTTTATCGACGACTTGGTGACGTTGATTGATAAACATGGGGTCGACCAACATCGAATAACACTCGAAATCACCGAGAACCTATTTATTGAAGACCTCAACAAGTTTGCCCCGATTTGCGAACGCTTGCACACTCTAGGCTTCAAGATTTCTTTGGATGATTTTGGTACGGGCTACTCTTCCCTTTCGATGCTCAAAGCGTTACCGATTGATGAAGTTAAAATCGATAAGAGCTTTGTCGACAATATCGAGAACGACGAAAAAGCACTGAACATGGTGCAAAACATCATTGCTATCGGTAAAAACTTTGGGATGAAAGTGCTTGCTGAAGGGGTTGAGACACGTCAGCAACGCGATCAACTTGCCGCGTGTGGCTGTGATTTGATCCAAGGCTACTTCTATTCCAAACCCTTGCCTTTTGAGCAATTGATTAGCTTCGCCGCAGAGAACCAAAACGAAAAAGCCGTCGAACGATAGCGACGGCTTGATTTAAGTAGTTATAGCGTAAGGGACAGAGGCTAGTTCTGCATTTCCTTATACATCACTTCGACTAACTCCCCTTTCGGATCTCCTGATAGCTCCCACGTAAAGATCCCACCAAGGTTTGATTGTTTCGCCCAGTCTGCTTTGGCTTTTATAGAGCGCTGATCTTCGAATGAGATGAACACCTTCTTATCTGGGTTCCACAGGTAAGGCGCTTGAGCTTGCTCGTCATATTTGTACTCATATCCCTGTTTCATGCTGTAGTTCTTCATCAGATCCCAGAACATGAAGTAGCCATTCTCACCAGTACCGAACTGTGCGCCTTGCTCAGAAACTAGGTCTTGAGTTGGTAAGCCACCGGAGAAATCTTTGGTACCTTGCCAGCCACGGCCGTAGAACGCCGCACCAATCACCAACTTTTCACTCGGAATGCCCAACTCAATCATTTGATTAATAAACACGTCTGCGCCCATTCCCCACCAACTGCGGTCGGTCGCATGTAGGTTAGTTGTATGCCCTGTCTGCTGTCCCCAACCGCCAAGGAAATCGTAAGTCATCGCAAACATGTTGGTTAGGTAAGGCTGCGCCGCTTTCCAATCGATGCCCGCCGCTTTTGGACCAACACCCACCGCGGTTGAAAGCTCGTACTCACGCTTGGTCTTTTTCGCTAGTGTATCTAAATCGCCACGCATGGTTTTGACTAGATATGTGAAAGCGTCACGTTCAAGCGCTTTCTGCTCATCCGTCAACTTAGTATCTGGGTTCCAAGGAGACGTCGTTAAACCGCCGCCACCTGGGTATTCCCAATCCAAGTCAATGCCATCGAAGAAATCGTATTGAGCAATCAACTCAACAGCCGTTTTAGAGAACTGATCCATCGCTTGCTGGTTTTTAGCCATTGCATGGAAAGGTTCAGACATGGTCCAACCGCCAAAAGAAGGGAGAATTTTCAGATCAGGGTGTTGCTTCTTAAGTTCGGCTAATTGAGCGAAGTGCCCTTTATATGGAACGTCGACAGAGACCGGACCAAAGTCTTTTTCAAGTGCCGCCTCGGTATCAACCAGAATAGCGGTATATGGCTCTTTGCCTTCACATTGCTTAGCGACTAACTTTTGCACTGTCTGAGATGCGCCAGTATGAGGACCACACATGCTCAAAAACGCATAGATGATATGGGTCAGGTTATCAGCTGGGATGTCTTTTACTGTATATGGGTTGTCTGCGTTAGCGTATTGCCAATCAGCAAAATAGCCTGCAACGACTTTTTGCTCGGCGTGCGCCATGCCTGTTAACCCCGTAAATAAAGCAGCTGCGAGAAGTGTCTTTTTCATAATTTCCTCCAGAGTAATCAACTACAAATTACTCCTGAGGATTATTTTTAACTTGGAAACGAAATCAGGCTGCGAGTCATTTATAAATCCTCACAGCCTGATTACATAGTTTGCATATTATTTGTGCTAAACCTCTGATGTACTGTTGCCGTGCATCTGTTCATCCAAGTTAAGAACCGTCAATGCATTACTAACGCTGGTTGCAATAACATCAATCGCGCCAGTTCTTAAAGCACCTAATAGTGCGAGTGGCTTGCTGTTTTCCGCCGCAATCGCAATCACTTCTGCAATCGGTCTAAACTCTTCGATACCTAAACCGATTACTCGGTCACTCATTACTGTGTTTGCGACGTTGCCGTGGATATCAAAGAAGTCGTAGCCAGCAAAGTCCCCGACGACACCTTGCATTAAACGAGATTGCACCACTTCATCTGGAGTGAACCATCCAAGGTCAACCATGTAGCTGTTTTCACTCATATCACCGATACCGACAAGGGCAACATCTGCTTTACGCGCGAGATCGAGCGTTTGTTTGACCGTAGCATTTTGCATGAAGGCAATTTTCTGCTCTCGGTTTTCAGCGTAAGCCGGTGCATAAAGGGTTTCGGAGGTTCCACCATATTTCTTAGCAAACTGTCGGCAAATGTGGTCGGCGTTAAACATACCGCCACGAGGGTGAATCCCGCCGATGCCGCACACAAACTTACAATCACGCGGCGTAATAACACCAATGTGGTGAGCCACGGAAGATACGTTACGCCCTTGCCCTACCGTCACCACCATGCCGTTCTTGAGCGTGCTAGTAAGGTAGTTAGAGACTAAACCTGACACTTGAAGGCGCTGCGCTTCTTCATTGGGCTGATCCAATGCCACTAGCGCGCGTTTCACACCAAAGCGATCAATCAAGCGTTGCTCGATCTTAGCGCTGAACACTGGATGGTACTTTACGGTTATTTCAACAATCCCTTCATCACGCGCCTGTTTGAGCATTCGCCCTACTTTGGCACGAGAAATGGAAAATTTTCTGGATATCTCTTCCTGTGTTGCGCCATCTTGATAATAAGCAACGGAAATCTCCGTTAGTAAGTCTGTGCTTTCAATAGAAATATCTTGGTTAGAACTGCTCATGGTTTTTCTCGCCCTTTTAGAGGATCGACATTGTATGCATTAGTGAGCATCCGCTCATTGACTTAGCATATGTTACCCTCCAATTTTACTGCGACATTTGCTCACTGCAATGACATTTTCTCACTACTTAATTTTATTAATCTCAGCACTGCTCAAGCCTTGAACAATAAGGGCAAACGTTTATTTCGGCCATGCTCTGAACACACAGCAAAAAAACGTTGATGAACTTCACTTAAAGTCGGTTTCGGCGATTGACTTTCAGCATGGATAGGATAAATATGGATTCATCATTTACTCAGCTACCGATCAAATGTTCATAGCAAATGTTCGGTACCGAAATTTTCCGTAGTTGGCTGAGCAGATGTCTCGTTAAATATGATGAGACGATTAGCCGACACGCTTGCAAATGCACAAGCTGTGGTATTGAAAACCACACTTAAGCCCATTTATATAGGATGATCGATTATGAGCAACAAGTTAGAGCAACTTCGTAAACTAACAACTGTAGTAGCGGACACTGGTGAAATTGACGCAATCAAAAAGTACCAACCTGAAGATGCAACAACGAACCCATCTCTTATCCTAAAAGCGGCTCAAATCGAAGAGTACGCACCTCTAATCGACGCTTCTATCGAATACGCAAAAGCACAAAGCAACGACAAAGCACAACAAGTACAAGACACTTGTGACATGCTTGCAGTAAACATCGGTAAAGAGATCCTAAAAACTATCCCTGGCCGTATCTCTACAGAAGTAGATGCTCGTCTTTCTTACGACACAGAAGGCAGCGTTGCTAAAGCTCGCCAGCTTGTAAAAATGTACAACGACGCAGGCATCACTAACGACCGCATCCTAATCAAACTGGCTTCTACTTGGGAAGGTATCCGCGCTGCAGAGATCCTAGAGAAAGAAGGCATCAACTGTAACCTAACGCTTCTATTCTCTTTCGCTCAAGCTCGTGCATGTGCTGAAGCTGGCGTATTCCTAATCTCGCCATTCGTTGGCCGCATCATGGACTGGTACAAAGCGAAAGAAGGTCGTGACTTTGAAGCTTCAGAAGATCCAGGTGTAATCTCTGTAACAGACATCTACAACTACTACAAAGACTACGGTTACAACACAGTTGTTATGGGCGCAAGCTTCCGTAACATCGGCGAGATCCTAGAACTTGCTGGCTGTGACCGTCTAACTATCGCTCCTGCTCTTCTTGCTGAGCTAGAAGCTGCTGAAGGTGAAGTTGTAGAGAAACTGGTTGATTCTAAAGGTTCTAAAGAGCGTCCAGCTCCAATGTCTCACGCTGAGTTCCTATGGGAGCACAACCTAGACGCAATGGCTGTTGAGAAAGTAGCTGAAGGTATCCGTAACTTCGCGGTTGACCAAGGCAAACTAGAAGACATGATCGCAGCTAAGCTTTAATTGCTTACCAAAAGCGAGTAGCCAGCCTACTCGCTTTTAGCATCAACGCTTTATTCAAAAAATTCTATTTGAACTTGTTCCGACGAGTTCCCTCTATTTAAATCAAATATCGAGAAGTAACTACTATGGATCGTAAATACCTTGCAAATGCAATCCGTGCACTAAGCATGGACGGTGTTCAACAAGCTAACTCTGGCCACCCAGGCGCACCTATGGGTATGGCTGACATCGCTGAAGTTCTTTGGCGTTCTCACCTAAACCACAACCCATCAAACCCAGAGTGGGCTGACCGCGACCGTTTCGTACTGTCTAACGGCCACGGCTCTATGCTTATCTACTCTCTACTGCACCTTGCAGGCTACGAGTTATCTATCGACGATCTTAAGAACTTCCGTCAGCTTCACTCTAAGACTCCTGGTCACCCAGAGTACGGCTACGCACCTGGTATCGAGACAACAACGGGCCCTCTAGGTCAAGGCATCACTAACGCTGTTGGTATGGCGATGGCTGAGAAAGCACTAGCGGCTCAGTTCAACAAAGAAGGCCACGACATCGTTGACCACTTCACTTACGTGTTCATGGGCGACGGCTGTCTAATGGAAGGTATCTCGCACGAGGCTTGTTCTCTTGCCGGTACGCTAGGCCTTGGCAAACTGATCGCATTCTGGGATGACAACGGCATCTCTATCGACGGTCACGTTGAAGGTTGGTTCTCTGACGATACACCTAAGCGTTTTGAATCTTACGGCTGGCACGTAATCCCTGCTGTAGATGGTCACGACTCTGAAGCGATCAACGCAGCAATCGAAGCAGCAAAAGCAGATCCACGCCCTACGCTTATCTGTACTAAAACTATCATCGGTTTTGGTTCACCAAACAAATCTGGTTCACACGACTGTCACGGTGCGCCACTAGGTGCTGAAGAAATTGCAGCAACACGTAAAGAACTAGGTTGGGAGCACGGTCCTTTTGAAATTCCGCAGGAAGTCTACGCAGAGTGGTCAGCGAAAGAAGCAGGCGCAGCTAAGGAAGCAGCGTGGGACGAGAAATTTGCAGCTTATGAAGCAGCGTACCCTGAGCTGGCAGCTGAATTCAAACGCCGCGTAAACGGTGAACTACCGGCTGAGTGGGAAGAGAAAGCAAACCAAATCATTGCTGACCTTCAAGCAAACCCAGCAAACATCGCATCACGTAAAGCATCTCAAAACGCACTAGAAGCGTTTGGTCAAATGCTTCCAGAATTCATGGGCGGCTCTGCTGACCTAGCGCCTTCTAACCTAACTATGTGGTCTGGTTCTAAGTCTCTAGAAGCGAACGATTTCTCTGGTAACTACATCCACTACGGTGTACGTGAATTCGGCATGACAGCGATCATGAACGGTATCGCACTACACGGCGGTTTTGTTCCTTACGGTGCAACATTCCTAATGTTCATGGAATACGCTCGTAACGCTATGCGTATGGCTGCTCTGATGAAAGTTCAGAACATCCAAGTTTACACGCACGACTCTATCGGTCTTGGCGAAGATGGTCCAACTCACCAACCGGTTGAGCAAATCGCGTCTCTACGTCTTACTCCAAACATGAGCACATGGCGTCCATGTGACCAAGTTGAGTCTGCAGTAGCATGGAAACTAGCGATTGAACGTAAAGATGGCCCATCAGCACTTATCTTCTCTCGTCAAAACCTAGCGCAACAAGAACGTACTGCTCAGCAAGTTGCTGATATCGCTAAAGGTGGTTACATCCTGAAAGACAGCGATGGTAAGCCTGAGCTAATCCTAATCGCGACAGGTTCTGAAGTTGAACTAGCAGTGAAAGCAGCAGAGCAGCTAACCGCTGAAGGTAAGAAAGTACGCGTTGTTTCAATGCCTGCAACAGATACATTCGACAAGCAAGACGCAGCTTACCGTGAATCAGTACTACCATCAGATGTAACGGCACGTATCGCTATCGAAGCAGGCATTGCTGACTTCTGGTACAAGTACGTTGGCTTCGACGGCCGCATCATCGGTATGACAACATTCGGTGAATCTGCGCCAGCTGACCAACTGTTCGAAATGTTTGGTTTCACTGTAGAAAACGCAGTAAACACAGCAAAAGAACTGCTAGCTTAATCGCTAAGTATTGTCAGTTTTCTCTATTGCGAATTTGAAAACTGAAAAGCCCCGCTTCGGCGGGGCTTTATTTTATCTATCCAATTTCAAAAACGATTCAACGCTCTAGTTCTAGTTCGAATCATTTCTCCTCAAACTGAATCGCAAGTCGATAAAAGTCTTGAACTTGTTCTTTCAACTGCTTACTGTTTTGTTCTACAGAATGTGTAGCCGCTAAGTTCTGCTCTGCTGTCGACGCAATAGAATGAATGTGCTGGTTCACGTCGCTAGAAAGCTGCAACTGCTTATTGGCAGAGTCCGCGACATTCACCATCAAACCACTCATGGTTTGCATCATCTGTTCTACCTCAGACAGACGCGCCGCACTTTGTTCAGCCACTTGCGAACAGGTGTCTGTTTGGTCTTTATTAGCGATGATATCCTTCTGCCAGCCTTGAATCGTCATTAGCATAGCTTCAATCGATGCATTAATTTGCTCAGTCGCATTCGAGGTACGTCCGGAAAGCGCCCTCACCTCATCAGCCACAACAGCAAAACCACGACCTTGTTCACCCGCTCGCGCTGCCTCAATTGCAGCATTGAGTGCTAGCAGGTTAGTTTGATCGGCAATTCCACCAATCTCTTCCATTAATTGACTGACCTTTTGTGCTTGGTCACTCAATTGATAGGTCGTTTCTGTCGCCTTCTCAGCTTGCAAGCTTAGTTGCGCTAGGTTGGTATGGGTTTGATCTATCGTTTCTTTCGCCATTAGACAGGACTTCAAAGTATCATCAATCAGCAGATGAGCATCGTGAGTGCTGGATGAAACCGAGTTCGCTGATGCCTCCATCGAGTCAGCAGCATCACGAACTTCATGAATGTCTTTGTTCTGCTGCGTCAAAGCCGTAAGTACTTCTGCGGTGGTATGACTTAGCTCTTCAGCGCAATTTTGGAGCGGTCTTGCCGAGTCTGTCATACGACCCAAAACGGTACGAATACGAGCAGAAAGCATTTTGATGTGAAAGTCCGCGATAGAGAATGGCTTATTACCGGAATACACCAAGCGACTCACACTGTCGTATTGCGCTTGCAGTTTTTTAAACTGTTGCGGCGTATCAATGAGTTCTTGGCGGAACAACACGGTAAGCACGCCTGCCGGTAATAATGTAGCAAGCCAAGCGAGTGGCCCTTCAAGTGATAAAGCAAAGCTAGTGACCGGTGCGGCTAATGCACCTAGAAGAATCGCATAGCGTAGTGTTTCATTTAACTTCAGTGACCATGCACGTCCCGACTTTTCCGCTTTCAAAAGCCCTTGGTAAGCCTTAGAAGCGATATCAACCCATTCACGCTTTGGTTTCACACGAACCGATTGATAGCCCACCATTTGATGGCCTTCATAAATTGGGGTTACGTAAGCATCGACCCAATAGTAACCACCCGACTTCGTACTGTTCTTTACAATTCCGCGCCACGCTTTGCCTTGTTTTAGGCGAGCCCACATATCACCAAAAGCGGCTTTGGGCATATCTCCGTGGCGAACGATATTGTGGTTTTGTCCGAGCAGTTCGTCGTGGCTGTATTCTGCGATTCGACAAAACGCATCATTACAGTAAGTAATTACACCTTTGAGATCGGTGGTTGAGACCAGCTCGTCGGAATCTCCTACAAGGGTTTCTTGAGCTTTATTGGAAGTTGAGACTGACATAGATGAGGCTTCTATAGTTTTTATTAAATTGCGACAGGTTATATACACGATTGTTATATTTATTACAAAATGCTAGAGAAAAAACCTTACAGATGCGACATTTCGAGCTCGAAAAACTTACTTAGATAACAATAATTAACCAATTATTTTGTGGGTTGTGAGCCGATAGACAAAAAAGACCCAGTGTACATAACTGGGTCTTATAAAATCTTGAAGTTGATTTATGCAACTTGAGATTCAGGGTTGTTATTTGCTTTGATAAAAAATATTCCCATCACCAATAGAACAAAAGGCAGAACATACAAATTTAAGTTCTGCCACCCTACGGTAGATTCCAACCAACCAGACAAAAGCGCAGTAACGGTGACGCAGCTGAACACGAAAAACTCATTAAACGCCTGCGCTTTACTCTTGTTCTTTGCTTCATAACTCTGGCTAAACAAGCTTGTTGCAGCGATAAACATGAAATTCCATCCAACCCCGAGTAAGATCAACGCGGTACTGAAATGCCAAATAGAAAGTCCGTGCATGTTAATCGCGATACACGCAATAAACAGTACTCCACCAGCTAAGATCATCTTCTTTGCCCCAAACTTCTCGATCAAACTGCCCGTAAAGAAAGCAGGAACAAACATGCCCAAGACATGCCATTCAATCACACCAGCCGCTCTGGTGAAGTCAAAGCCACAACCAATCATCGCCAAAGGAGTTGCTGTCATCAGAATATTCATGACAGCATAGGCAACCATCGCGGCTAGAACTGCGATCATAAAGTTAGGACGGCGAACAATGACTTTTAGCGAGTCTGTTTTTAAATGCGAACTCTGGGTGCGTGCCGAGGGGAATCGAATCGTTTGAAGCAAAATGAGTGCGGTAACATACAAACCAATCAATACAGCAAAAGCACTAATATACAGACCATCGCTTGACCACTTTTGTGAATAGACAGCGAGGTTTGGCCCTAATACTGCGGCAAGTACCCCGCCCGCCATGGAAATAGAAATTGCGCGGTGCCTCGCAGATTCATCACAAACTTCAATCGCAGCAAATCGATAGAGCGTACCGAATCCAATCCCTACACCTAATAAAAAGGTAGAAGCACAAAACAAAGTGAAGTTTTCTAACGAAAGCGCATAAGTTGCTAATGAAGCGCCAAAGATGCCAATAACGTTACCCAAGCTAAAACCTAGACGACGCCCCAGTTTTCCCATAATTAAGGAAGCAGGAATCGTCGCTGACATTAAGCCAAGAAATTGCAACGCTACTGGCAGAGTAATCATGCTTGAAGAAGGAGCGATTTGCTTTCCGATGAGCGCGATGACTGAGATTAAGAGAATGTTCCCTGTCATTAATAAAGCTTGGCAAAGTGACAATAGCCAGACGTTTCTGTTCATCTCATTCCTTGGGTGTTTTTTAATCTATGCCCACACCATAACGGATTTAAAACTAAAACACATGACTTATGTGCAACACGTTTATTCTTGTTTTGGTTTAGTTGGATATAACCGATTTCATTCTATGTTTTCAGAACATTAAAAAAGCCAGCAAGTTGCTGGCTTTTATGAACACGAAATATTGATGCTTATTTAGCGCGACGAGCTTTTACAGCATCTGATAACTGACGTAGAACGGTTTCCGTATCTTCCCAACCAATACATGCATCTGTAATAGATTGGCCGTAGTTAGCGACTTTGCCGTCTACTAAGTCTTGACGACCTTCAACAAGGTGAGACTCAATCATTACACCGAAGATTGCATCTTCGCCGCCAGAAATCTGCTCTGAAACATCATCAGAAACCAGCATTTGACGCTTAAATTGCTTAGAGCTGTTTGCGTGGCTGAAGTCGATCATGACTTTCTTCGGCAGACCAGCAGCATCTAGCTCATCTTTGATTTGTGCAACATGAGACGCGCTGTAGTTTGGCTCTTTACCACCACGTAAAATGATGTGGCAGTCAGGGTTACCTGCTGTTTCTACGATTGCAGAGTGGCCGTATTTTGTCACTGATAAGAAGTGGTGAGATGCGCTTGCAGAGCGGATTGCGTCACTAGCGATCTTGATGTTGCCATCAGTACCGTTTTTAAAGCCAACAGGGCAAGACAAACCTGACGCTAGCTCACGGTGTACCTGAGATTCAGTCGTACGTGCACCGATAGCACCCCAACTAATAAGGTCAGCGACATACTGTGGCGTGATCATATCTAGGAATTCACTTGCTGTAGGAAGGCCCATGTCAGTAAGGTCAAGCAACAGCTTACGACCAATACGAAGACCATCATTCAGCTTGTAAGTATCATTTAGGTACGGGTCGTTGATTAGGCCTTTCCAACCAACCGTTGTACGTGGCTTTTCAAAGTAAACACGCATGACAACTTCAAGTTGCTCACCTAATTCATCACGAAGCACTTTGAGCTTTTTGCCGTACTCGACAGCAGCTTCTGGATCGTGAATAGAACATGGACCAACGATCACAAGCAGACGGTCATCTTTACCTTCAAGAATATTGTGGATGGCATTACGACATTCAAAAGTGGTTGTGGAAGCAGTTTCGGTTGCCGGAAATTTCTCAAGCACTGCAACAGGTGGCAATAGCTCTTTTACTTTATTAATTCTTACATCATCAGTTTGAAACATTACTTCTACTTCCTAATTACTATCCCAGACCCACTAATTTGCCCAAACTTTACTCAGCGCAACATTGTTCACAAAGCAAGCAATAATAAGGGCTGTGGGCTTATTTAATTGTGTCAATGCAAGTAACTTATCGACTTAGAAGAACAGTTGCAATCACTTTTTTTAAAAAAATGCAAATTAACAATCCATGTTCAAAACAAAACACAGTGTAAATTTTTATGTACAGAAAAAGTTCAAAATAATCATATATTTTCCTGTAACTTTGAAAAAGTTGTCTACAATGTAAGAAATATCAGAAGTTTGTGAGGGAGTTCGCGACTAAAAGTGTAGCAAGATCTAAGATATTGTTGCTTGATGTTAAATTAAATGACTATTAAACTAATTTCTTATAACTACCTAGTTTTACTCAAATTGTTAAAACAAAGTAGAAATTAATATGCAATCAATACAAGGAAACACTATGAAAAAAGTAGCAATTGCAGTAGCAGCAGTGGTAGCTGGTGGTTTAATTAACTCTGCTCAAGCTGAAATGTATATCGGGGGCAAAGTAGGCATGACTACACTAGATGATGCTTGCTATTTAAACAGCCCTTGTGATGATGATGCTTTCGGTGCCGGAATGCACATCGGTTACGACTTTACCGATATCATTGGTCTTGAGTACGGCGTTGATTACTTAGGTGACTACAAAGCTAACTTCAAGTCAGGGGCTAGTACAGTTGATACGATTGACGGCGACCTTTGGGCATTAACACTTGCACCAAAATTCAACTGGCATCTAAACGATACGTGGAACCTATTCGCGAAAGTCGGTGGTGCATACATGATCTCTGGTGACGAGAAAGACATCGTTCCTACAGGTTCATTGGGTGCGGAATACACTATCGATAGAAACTGGAGTGTTCGTGCAGAGTACCAACGTTACCAAGATATTTCTGACGACGTTCTAGATGATATGGACGCTAACTTCTTCGGCATCGGCGTTAACTACAAGTTCGCAGCAGCACCTGTTGTAGCGGCAGTAGTAACAGAAGAGGTGATGGAAGAAGAACCAGTAATGATGACGAAGACGCACAAAGAAGAGTACGGTACAGGTACGTTTGAATTCGACAGTGCAACACTTACTGATTCAGTATCTGAGCGTCTAGACAACTTCGTTAACTTCTTGAATGAGTACCCTCAAGCTCAAGTTGAAATCACTGGTTACACAGATAGCTCTGGTCCAGCAGCATACAACCAAAAACTGTCTGAGCGTCGTGCTCAAGCTGTTGCAGATTACCTAATCGCAGCAGGTATCGATGCAGACCGCTTCACAGTTAAAGGTATGGGTGAAGAGAACCCTGTAGCTGACAACAGCACTCACGAAGGTCGCGAGAAGAACCGTCGTGTTGAAGTTGTAGTTCCTGAGTTCCAATACGAAGAACTAGTTCAACCAGAATAAGAGTTACCGCTCTAATTTCTAGTCTAAGGGATGTTTCGGCATCCCTTTTTGTTTGCCTCTTATTTGTTCACTTCAGTACCATTTGCCGCTAAGACTCTCTCAACTCTCTCACTGTCTAAATCAAACTTCTTATTTGCTCCGTCATAACACTTCTGGTTCTAGCTCTTATATTAAAGGCGACAGTTTAAGCTCATAGATTAAGGGTTTGTTCAGCAAGACTTGACGGAGTTCAACGGAAAGCCGTGTGGCAGTTCTTCATGAGTCCTTCTCTCTCCCGTTGCTAACTAAAGCGTGATTCATAAATCCTCAGCTATTAGCACAAGCGCTCAAAAAGGTATTTATCAAACGGTTTGGGGCGCACTACTAAGTTACACCGCAAAATGATTAGATATAAAGGCCAACAAAAAACCGCACTTGTTCAGTGCGGTTTGGAGAAACAAAGAAGAGAGCATCTATAGCGAGAAGAGCAAACCAAGATAATGGTCTGCCAACAAAGCAACAAACAAAGCAAGTAATTGATAAATGGAGAATTTGAATGTTTCCATAGCGCTGTTTTGTTCAGGTGAGAACTTCAATTTCCACGCGTGATACATAAAGCCAATGTTAAGAAGCAAAGAAGAGAAAAGATAAACCGAACCGACCATCCCCACCAGCACAGGCAGAATACAAACGAGCGTGAGTAAAACTGTGTACAGAAGAATCGAAGTTTTGGTGTACTCAATACCATGGGTGACCGGGAGCATTGGAATATCCACTTTTCGATAATCTTCGACCCGATGAATCGCCAATGCCCAGAAATGAGGTGGCGTCCATATAAAGATAATCATCACCAAAAGCCAAGCATGGGCGTGTAACTCTCCCGTCACTGCAGTCCATCCTAAAAGTGGCGGCATAGCACCTGCAATTCCGGCAATTACAATGTTTTGTGGGGTCGCCCGCTTAAGGTACATGGTGTAAACCACCGCGTAACCGAGCAAGCTTAAAAACGTCATCCAAGCTGTTAACGGATTAACCAGTGCATACAGAAGTACAAAACCAACAACACCTAACGTAACAGCAAACAACGCGACTGATAACGGATTCGTGTCACCAGAAGGCAGAGGACGCTTATGAGTTCGAGCCATTCGCGCATCAATCCGGCGATCGATAAGGTGATTAAACGCTGCCGCGGAGCCAGCCATCAAGCCAATACCGATAAGGCCAATCGCCGCTTGTAGCCAAGGAAAATTAGCCACTGGCGCTAAGCTCATTCCTACAATGGCGGTAATCAACATAAGCGCGACGACTTTGGGTTTTGTTAGTTTTAAATAAGTTGACCCGAGCTTTTTCTTACCACTTTCTAGAGGTAACGCGATTTCTTTACTCATAGCGAACTCCTTTCGCTTGATGACTCCAACGAGCTTTACCCTGCCATAGGTAGAACTGACTAACACAGATAAGTGAAAGCATGACCGCTGCGCCTAAATTGTGCGCGACTGCCACATAGATAGGAAGTTGGAACACAACATTGCTTACGCCCAATAGGATTTGGCAAACCAAAGCCAAGCCAATCCATACACCCAAGCGCTGAGAATGGTGTGAGTCTTGTTTTAATAGTAATACGCAGTAAATCAGCACAACACATGCGGTAATGATGGCACCAATACGATGGCTGACATGAATTGTCATTCGTGCTGGGTAATCTAGAACACCAAACTCATAGTTATCAAACCCTGTTTGCCAGAAAGAAAACGCCTCTTTCCAAGATAAGTAACTGGTCCAGTTCCCCTCACAAATCGGTAAAGCGGTGCACATAAGAGCAGCGTAGTTGGATGATGTCCAACCACCAAGCAAGACCTGTGTTAACACTACGCCAAAAGCGATCAAGGAAAAGGTTCTTACGTTTTTGGAAGATGGCGAAAAGTAGAGGCTGTTCTGAGATTTAATCTGACAATAGAACACCGCTTGGAGAGCAAACAATGTAAATCCGCCCAGTAGGTGCAACATAACAATTACTGGCATGAGTTTTAAAGTCACGGTCCACATCCCCAATGCTGCCTGACCAATAACTAAGACGCAGAGTAAAATCGGAATTGTCGCATCAACACGTTCAGTCCTAACGGAAACAATCGCCATCATCAAAATTACGAGCCCTAAGGTGCCCGCAAAATAACGATGAATCATCTCCAGCCAAGCCTTTCCCTGTTCCACCGCACGTTCTGGAAATAATGCATTCGCTCGAGAAACTTCAGCATCGGTTTGAGGAACCAGTAACTGACCGTAACATCCAGGCCAATCTGGGCACCCTAAACCTGCATCAGCAAGGCGTGTGTATGCGCCCAGCATAATGACAACGAGGGTAAGACAAAGACTGAACTTAACTAAACGTTTTAACGCCATATCACTCTCTCCCTAACCTACACGTGATAACTTCAATAATTTTCGAAGATCCGCCAAAACGTCTTTACTTAACTGAACCAAATCCTCGTTGGCTTCCGGTGTATAGGCCATCACAAGCTGCCCTAATGGATCAACGATCAGCATTTGCCCTGCTTGTACTTTTTCCGACAACGAATCATTCATTTGCATCACCATCATCGTTTCACTCGTACTTTCTGACGGCTTTGATGTCCAGATAACTGGGACGACTCGCTCTTGGTACTTGCCCAACGCAATATGACTCTGCTGCATGAGGTGAAGTTGTTGCTGACACTGTTCTTGGCAATCAGAAGGCAACACATAAGCCAATTGCCACCCTTTTTCACTCAGAGGCGATGTCTGCCCCAATTGTTCAAATGTGGTATAGGGCTCCACCAGCTCACCTCTATTAGTCACACCTGTTTCGTACCAGCCTTGACTAAGCACCACTTTGGCAATAATTGCCGGGAGAGCAAAAAGAACAATTAGCGACAACAGTACAATTCTTCCTCTCGTGACCGCTGATGTCATACCTCACCTCCTTGTGAGCGTGAACTTTTAAACCATCGAATGAAGATCATCACCGTGATAAGCAGAAATACACCCGCCATAGCAAACCATTGAAAGGAGTAACCAAAATGCTTAGCACTGGTTAATGGCAAAGGATTCCATGGGAAAGAATACGGCCATCGAACTAAATTGTTTGGCTGTACGACGGTCGGCATTAATTCGACATTGAGTAACTGGCTCAGTTGATTGATGTTGAGGTTTTGGACGCGTATCGTATCGCCAACTTCTGCCATTAAGTCAGAACTCAAAGGGTTCATCGATTTACGATATAAACGCCCAGTAACCTCGTAGGGAGCTTGTAAAGTTTCCACTTTAGGTAGTACAGAGCGTGAAGCTCCCCCTTTGACAAACCCTAACTCCAGGAGGGTCAATGTGGTTGGGTCTTGGGTCAAAGAAACGACTTGAAACGCTAAATAACCCACTGCCCCTTCATACGTCTGGTTATCTAAAAGGATGACCGGAAGTGCCTCCGGAGTCACATTGGCTTTCACCTTAATGCCAATCACACTCTCCTCACGCCAATCATTGTTCTCCAGTACAGTGCGTATATCCTGATAAGGTGCATTCGCTCTTGCCAAAATAGCTTGTTCTAAAAGCTGCTTTTCGTTACCACGTTCGAGCTGCCAGAAGCCCAGTTTGACCAATAGAGAAAACACGACCACAGTTAAACAAACAGCAATCCAAACCCATTTCGACAACATCAAAAACGAAACCGGAGGTGCCATGTCCACCGTATTTCTGTTCAAATTAACGCTTGTCCTTTTGCTGCTTTTCATCATCTTTAACCTCGCAAAAGCGCTTATCGAAATGGTTCGCGAAGACCCAGAGGACTCATCGAAAAAAGGCAAACCAATGAGCCATTACCTTGGTCGTCGTGTCATGTTTTCTGCGTTAGTCGTGATACTCCTTCTGATTGCTCTAGGGGCAGGATGGATCGCCCCTAACCCTCGTCCTTACTAGTTTTACAGGACATAAACAAAAACAAATAAACACAGCCAAACCACATCTACAAAGTGCCAATACCAGCTGCCCGCTTGGAACGCAAAATGGTTTTTAGGTGAAAAGTGGTCCTTGGCGATGCGGAACAGCAATACGATGAGGAAGATGGTACCGAGACAAACGTGCAAACCATGGAAGCCCGTGAGCATAAAGAAGGTATTGCCATAAACGCCCGACTGCAGTGTCAGCCCAATATCTTGATAGGCATGAGCATACTCAACCGCTTGGTAATAAAGGAAGAAACCCGCTAAGACGATGGTGATCTCCAACCAGACAATCAGTGCTGTTCGCTTATCTTGTTCTAGGCTGATGTGTGCCATATGTAACGTAATCGAAGACAACAGCAGCAAAATCGTATTGGTTAATGGAATGCCTTGCCACGGCATTGCTTGAGTCGTATCACCACCCGGCGTGGTAGTGAGCGGCCATATCGCCTCGAAAGCTGGCCACAACACTTCATGAGTCATGGCATTGTTATCTGCGCCACCTAACCAAGGCACGGAAATCATTCTTGCGTAGAACAGAGCACCAAAGAACGCACCAAAGAACATGATTTCTGAAAAGATGAACCAGCTCATCCCTTGTCGAAATGAACGGGTGATTTGCGCGCTGTATTTTCCGGTAAGGGATTCGGTGATAACGTTGCTGAACCACCCGGCCAACATGTAAAGTAAAAACAGCATACCAATTGCAAGAATAATGCCGCCTAGCGTCCCAACCGCACCGTCACTTTGAGTGCCTTGAACGGTCATTCCAGCACCGACAGCGACAAGGAATAACGCAAATGCCCCTACAATAGGCCAACTGCTTTGTGCGGGAACATAATAGGTATCAGGCTTGTTACTCATGAGTTCTCTCCTTACAGACGCGCTTTGGTTTGAGGCGTTAAGGTCTGTTTCTCACTCCCTGAGAGGCTAGCTGTCGAAGACTCGCCCGATTGAGGAGGAAATTTGTAGAGTGTGTAAGACAAGGTCAATGTATGAATTGAATCCGGCACGTCCGGCTCAATGTAGAAAATCAAAGGCATACTCGCTTGTTGCTTACCTTCCAATGGTTGTTGATTAAAGCAAAAACACTCGATCTTATTGAAGTAAGCCGCACCAGTACCCGGCGATACGGAGGGCACAGCTTGTCCTACTAAATCTTCACCGCTTTGATTAAAAGCAAAATATTCAGTTTGAATCACTTCGCCGGGATGAACATCCATGGATACAACTTTTGGTTTGAACTCCCAAGGCATGTCTGGACTGACGTGCGCCATAAATTCCACACGAATCGTTCTACTGATATCCGCTTGCATTCCTGTGGGTTGAATCGCTGCGACCTCACTGGTTTTACCGTTAATACCCAATGCATCGCACATAATGTCGTAGAGCGGTACGAGGGCAAAACCGAAGCCGAACATCATTGCTGTCGCTAACAGCAACTTGATAGTGAGTTTCTTATTGGATGAATTACCTTGCATCTCGCTCACCTCACTCTTTTCTTAATCGACTTTTGGCGGCGTTGTGAACGTGTGGTGTGGCGCTGGACTTGGTACTGTCCACTCTAGACCTTCCGCCCTCTCCCATGGCTTAGCTGGTGCTTTTTCACCACCACGGATGCATTTAATCACTAGCCACAAGAAGATCAGTTGAGAGAGACCAAAGGCAAAGCCACCTATCGATACGATTTGGTTTATGTCAGCAAACTGGATGGCGTAATCGGGAATACGTCGTGGCATCCCAGCTAAGCCCAAGAAATGCATTGGGAAGAACAGTACGTTAACCGAGATGATGGAACACCAGAAATGCCACAGACTCAGCTTGTGGTCATACATATTGCCTGTCCACTTCGGTAGCCAGTAATACGCTGCCGCCATAATCGAGAACACCGCACCAGAGACCAAGACATAATGGAAATGCGCGACAACAAAGTACGTGTCGTGGTATTGGAAGTCCGCAGGCACAATTGCCAGCATCAAGCCTGAGAAACCGCCTATTGTGAATAAGACAATAAAGGCGATGGCAAATAACATCGGTGTCTCGAACGTCATTGCACCTCGCCACATGGTCGCTACCCAGTTAAACACTTTCACCCCTGTTGGCACAGCTATTAACATGGTGCAGTACATGAAGAAAAGTTCGGCGAATACTGGCATCCCTGTGGTAAACATGTGATGCGCCCACACTAGGAATGAAAGCAGCGCAATACTACAGGTAGCGTAAACCATCGAATGGTAACCAAACAGTTTCTTGCCGCTAAACGCCGGAATGATTGCCGAGACAATACCAAACGAAGGCAAGATCATGATGTACACCTCTGGGTGACCAAAGAACCAGAAAATGTGTTGGAACATCACCGGGTCACCGCCACCAGCGGCATCAAAGAAGCTGGTACCGAAGTATTTGTCGGTCAGTACCATGGTCACCGCACCGGCTAATACGGGCATCACCGCGATCAACAAGAATGCCGTGATTAGCCAAGTCCAAACAAACATTGGCAACTTGAACCATGTCATGCCCGGTGCTCGCATATTTACGATAGTCACAATCACGTTGATGGCACCCATGATGGAACTGATACCCATGATATGGACTGAGAAAACAAACAACGCCGTACTGTCAGGGCCGTAGGTTGTAGAAAGTGGCGCGTAGAAAGTCCACCCGAAATCAGGACCACCACCCGGTAAGAACAAAGAGCCGATCAAAATGAGGAAAGCAAAAGGTAAGATCCAAAAACTCAAGTTATTCATTCGTGGTAACGCCATATCCGGCGCGCCAATCATCATTGGGATCATCCAATTCGCTAAGCCGGTAAACGCAGGCATGACGGCACCAAATACCATCACCAAACCATGCACGGTCGTCATTTGGTTAAAGAACTGAGGATCAACCAATTGCAAACCCGGTTGGAACAACTCAGCGCGAATGATCATCGCCATCGCACCGCCAGTGAGGAACATGGCAAAACTAAACCATAAATAAAGCGTACCAATGTCTTTATGACTGGTGGAATAAAGCCAACGTGCTAGCCCTTTTGGTGCATGATGATGATCGTGGTCGTCCTCAATCGCAATGGTGGTGTTTGCGGTAGTTTGCGCTTCTGCAGGAGCAGACTTCACCGCTTTTTCAATTGGCTTACTCATATTTCCTCCTTGGCACTTTCTTGTGCCTTAAAGGCATTAACATCGGATGCTTGAACGGTATCGCCAGTGTCATTTCCCCAAGCATTTCGTTGATAGGTAATAACAGCAGCAATTTCTTGGTCGCTAAGTTGGTTAGCAAAAGCTTGCATCGCTGTCCCTGCACGTCCGTTCACTAATACGTCGATGTGAGCCATAACCGGGCCTTTAGCTATTTCGCTGCCTTTAATCGCCGGGAATGCGCCTGGAATGCCTTCACCATTGGCTTGATGGCACACGGCACAGCGCGCGGTGTAAACGGACTCGCCTTGTCCCATCAAGTCTTCCATTGAGAGGTCTTGCGTTAGTGCTTCTTGTGCAGCCGCTTTTTGTAATGCAATTTCTTGTTTCTTGTCTGCCATCCATTGGTCGAAATCGTCTTCCGCCATCGCATGAACGACAACCGGCATGAAACCATGTGCTCGACCACAAAGCTCTGCACACTGACCGCGATACACACCCGGTTCGTCAATCTTGGTCCAAGCTTCATTGATAAAGCCTGGAATCGTATCTTTCTTAACTGCGAAGTCAGGCACCCACCAAGAGTGGATTACGTCATCAGACGTCATTAAGAAACGAACTTTACGATTGATTGGTAAAACGAGCGGGTTGTCCACTTCGAGTAAGTAGTGCGCCCCTTTCGCTTCGATGCCATCAATTTCTTTCTGGCTGGTAGCAAGTAGGCTGAAGAATTCGACGTCCTCTCCGAAATAGCTGTAATGCCACTTCCATTGGGAACCCGTGATCTTCACAGTGAGGTCAGACTGACTTGTGTCCTCCATCGCCACCAAAGTTTTTGTGGCAGGAATCGCCATGGCAATGAGGATAATGACGGGGATGATGGTCCAGATAATCTCCACCTTGGTGCTTTCATGGAAATTGGCCGCAACTGCCCCTTTTGACTTGCGGTGTCGGAAGATGGAATAGAACATCACACCAAACACCACAAAGGCGATGGCACAACAAATGTAGAAGATCAGCATATGTAATTCATACACTTGCTCACTGATCCCTGTGACACCTCTCGTCATGTTGTAATCGTTTTGCTCTGACCAACTGTACGAAGAAAATGTGATAAAAATCACATTCGTTAATAAGGCTAGAGTAGTCGCTAATCTTTTCAAAAGATCTCTCCTCTGCTCAGCCGCTGCGCTTGCGCGAGCTTCCTTGTTTCCCGATGCAAATATCGAACAAATTTACAAAAAATCACAAAAACTACGATTTCAATGCACTTTGTTATATTTATGTTAAAAGGCTAGTTATAGTTCAATAGTTCTTCAAGAAATAAAATGTGAATAAATTCTGTACAGAGAGAAAAATAAATTCGGTTTATCGATTGCCCTCTTTGAAATGTAATTGAGAACCATTTACATTAATAAAAAGAAAACATTGGGACACTTTCCTGATAAAAGTGTCTAAACAAGTAGGCTCCCCCTGCTAAGGAAAGATGAATATGACAACACAAATTACTCAATGGCTAGCACGAGATCCTGACCCAAAAACTCGTGAAGAGCTTCAGCACCTAGTCGATGCGAATAACGAACAAGAACTGACAGATCGATTTGGCTCACGCTTAGCATTTGGTACGGCAGGTCTGCGCGGTAAAGTTGGCGCTGGTCCAAATCGCATGAACCGTTTGGTGATTCAAGAAACAGCAACTGGTCTCGGTCACTATCTGATTGAACAAGTGAAAGATGCATCGTCTCGCGGTGTTGTTATTGGTTACGATGGTCGCCCAGATTCACAACAATTCGCACACGATACAGCTTCCGTACTTACTGCTTTAGGCATCAAGGTTTACCTAACCTATAAAGTAGCGGCAACACCAATTGTTGCTTTTGGTGTTCGTGAGTTAAATGCAGCAGCTGCTGTGGTGGTTACCGCAAGCCACAACCCGCCTGAGTACAACGGCTTTAAAGTGTACTGGGAAAATGGCGCACAGATTATTCCACCGCACGATTCTGGTATTGCTGCAAAAATCGATGAAGCAACAACAAAACCGCTTCCTCTAATGTCACTGGAAGATGCGAAAGAAAAAGGTTTGTTAGTTTGGCTCGAAGACGAGTACTACCAAACATACCGCAAAACAATGAACGACAATGCCCTGCTAACACCGGACAGCAACACAGATATCTCGATTGTTTACACAGCAATGCACGGTGTCGGTGCGGACATGGCAGAAACGTTGCTCGCAGACGCTGGCTTTAAAAAAGTGGCAAGCGTTCCAGAACAGCGCGAACCGGACGGCACGTTCCCTACTGTAAACTTCCCGAACCCTGAAGAAGCAGGTGCGATGGACATGGTGATGGCGCTGGGTAAATCTGTCGATGCAGATATCGCTTGCGCGAACGATCCTGATGCAGACCGTTTTGCTGTGGCTGTAAAACGTCCAGATGGCGAATACCAGATGCTAACGGGTGACCAAGTGGGCTCATTGTTTGGTGACTACTTACTGCAAGCTCAACCAAACGCACTTGTCGGTAATACCATTGTGTCTTCTCGACTATTGAGCAGCATTGCTAAAGCACACGGCGCGGAATACTACCAAACGTTAACTGGCTTTAAATGGCTAACCAACGTCGCAATGACTCAAGAGACAGAAGCGAATCCGTTCCTGTTTGCTTACGAAGAAGCACTAGGCTACACCGTAGGTAATAAGGTATGGGATAAAGATGGTTTGTCAGCACTGGTCGCTTTCTCTCAATTGACAGGTAAATTGAAAGCACAAGGCAAAACGCTGTGGGATAAGTTAGAAGAACTATACCGCCAACACGGTTTTTACTTCAACGCGCAACGCAGCATTGCTCTTGACCCTAAATCACCACCAATCGGTGACAAACTTCGCGCAAACCCACCGAAAGCGATCGCGGGTAAACGTATCGAAGTGATCGAAGATCTGAAGTCATCACTTCGCTTTGTGACCGATGGTCCAACAGAAGCGATTGACTTGCCTGCAAGTGACGTATTGGTTTACCACCTAGAAGACAAATCACGCGTGATTGTTCGCCCTTCTGGTACTGAGCCGAAGTTGAAGTGTTACTACGAAGTGATCAGCGACTTCCCAGCAGAGATGGATTACGCGCAAGCTAACCAAGCAGCAGAAGCGAAGATGAACGCATTGATCGAAGCACATCAACAAAGCTTGTAATTCGGGTTTGAAACATCGATTCTGTGACAACAGCAAATAGTAAATAGTAAAAGAGGCGCATCGTGCGCCTCTTTTTTGTTAAATTCAAACCAAATCAAGCAATCTGTTTTTGCAGGAAATGTTTATCAATGTCTGCTGCTGGGTAACCTGAATACTGCCCTACTTTTTCAAAACCCAATTTCAAGTAAAAATCGAGTGCTTGAAAGCTATAAGTATCGAGGTACAAATGCGTTACTCCACGCGGTTTCACTTGTTCTTCCAGTAGAGAAATCAGTTTGCTTCCCAATCCCGAAGTGCGTGCCTCTGCATCTACCCAAAGATATTCAACGAACACGGTGTTATTGAACATCTCTCCCGTGAGTCCACCAATCACTTTGCCCTCGTCATTACGGGCAAAACAACCAATGGCATTTACATCACCATCCGGTAAATGCATGCGGTTATATGCTCGGATGCCATCACGGATAAAGTCGAGATCGTTTTGTTCTGGGTTGAGTTTAAATTCAAGTTTCATACTGCCACTCCTTGGAAATCAGTGTGATACTAAAACAAAAAGCCAGCGAGTGCTGGCTTTTGTTCAAAAATCTGATTGTTCCTACACACTACATCGCGAAGCTACTGAGCATCCACACCGCAAGGATTACGAACACCAAGCCCATCAGTTTGCCTTGGTACATGCGGAATTTATCGTTTTCCAATAACCCTTTACCCAATGTCCCCGCCAAGGCAACCAGCAAGATATTGAATAGCAAGCCTAAGACGTTCAGCAGCAAACCAAGTGCGAGCATTTGCTCACCCGACGATGCGGTAATGTTGCTAGAGACAAACTGAGGTAAAAACATCACGAAGAACACCAAGGCTTTCGGGTTCAGCAGGTTACTCATCAAAGCGCGTTGATAGTAAGTCGATGCCATTTTGTTTTTCTGGTCCAGCTCTGGTGCAGCAGAAACGTCCGCTCGTAGACAGTCCCAGCCCATTTTTAGCAAGTACGCGCCCCCCAGTAGATGAAGCACTTTTAATGCGATGGGGCTCATTGCAATCAAGGTTGACACGCCCATTGCGGCCAATAAGGTTAAGATCACACCGGATGTCGCGTTGCCCAAGCTCGCAAACAGACCAACTTTCTTACCATAGCTCATGCTAGAACTGGCAATCAGCAACATGTCAGGTCCAGGTAACAAAAGAAGTGCAACAACAGCAGTGAGATAAACAGGGAGTACAGATAAATCGATCATGGTGGAACTGGCTTTCTAAAACAGGCGGCGGATCTTATACCAATGAATAGATAACAACCAGACCAAATATCTAGCCAAGGAGTAAAATTCAGAAAATAGAAAAGGTTTAATGTTCAATTTAAAAACAATTAACCTTTTTGGTGTTTATTTTTAATACCGATAGCAATTTTGTACAAAAATAAGCAGGATGGATCCGGTAGACTCCAAATGATGTGATGCCACGATTAATGCTTGCGCAGTTCGGAACAAGATGAAAGAAAAGAATAAGGAAATCGCGACTTTTAAGATTGCTCAAGAGCTCGGTGGCTTGGAGCTGCTCGACGCAAAGTACGAAAAACAGAATTTCTCTCGTCATAGCCATGAAGGCTACACCATCGGTGTGATTGAAAAAGGCGCGCAACAGTTCTTTCGTACTGGTGGCAACCACATCGCACCACAAGACAGTATCATTCTTGTAAACGCCGACGAGGTGCATAATGGTCATTCAGCATCAGAAGGCGGTTGGGAATACAAAGCCATGTATCCCGTACCAGAGCAGTTTCAAACGCTTGGGGAAGAACTTGGCGCACCCAATGTCGCGTTGCCCTACTTCCCCCAACCTGTCGTTTACGATCCAGAGCTCGCAAACCAACTGCGGTTGGTGTTCGATACTCTAGAGAAGTCCGATAACCGCTTGTTAAGAGAGACACTTGTCTACGGTACGTTGGTCAAACTTGCCAGCAAGCACAGTACACATCGAGCCCCGCTTCAAGATGCGACCAAAGCGCAAAAGCAAGTACATCTGGTCAAAGAGTTTCTTGAAGACTTTCCTCAAGCCGATGTCTCTTTAGAAGAACTGGCGAAATTAGCGGGATTAAGTCCTTTTCATTTGTTGCGTGAGTTTCAAAAGCAGTTTGGTTTCCCACCGCACGCATTTCAGATTCAACAGAGGCTCAGAATGGCGAAAAAACTGCTCAAGCTAGGACAAAAGATTTCCGACGTTGCTCAAGAGTGTGGCTTTCACGATCAAAGCCATTTGCATCGTCACTTTAAAAAAGCCATGGGCGTAACGCCTGGGCAGTACATCAAGCATTGTTAGCAATTTTGTACAAGGCAGCGTGCTGAGGTCAGCCTACCTTAACAGCATGTTTTTCTATTTAAGTTGAAGTTATGGATACTACTTTGCCAACTCATCAAGACTCAAAATCTTCACTCTTTTTACAAGGCACCATCGCAATGATGCCATTGAGCATTGCTGTATTGCCTTGGGGATTACTAGCCGGCTCATTTGCCATTGATACTGGCTTACACCCTTTGGAAGGTCAGGCGCTTTCCGCCATTCTGTTTGCAGGCTCAGCACAGCTCGTGGCTATGGGGATGATTAAAGCAGGCGCTGGCTTGACGACTATGTTGCTGACTACTTTTTTTATTACCTCTCGCCATTTTCTTTATAGCGTTTCAATGCGCAGTAAAATTTCGCCATTGCCATTAAAGTGGCGTCTTTCACTTGGCTTCTTGCTCACTGATGAGCTATTTGCCATCGTCGGGCACCAATCCGATAAACAATTTGATCGATGGTACGCCCTAGGCGCTGGATTAAGCTTCTACTTATTTTGGAACTTCGCAACGCTTGCTGGCATCGTTGCCGGCAGTTTGATACCTGAATTGAATGAACTCGGATTGGAATTTGCCGTTGCTGCCACCTTTATCGCGATTGTGGTGCCAACGATAAAAAGCATTCCCGTTTTATGCAGTGTGTTGGTGGCATTAGTTAGCTCAGTGGCGCTGAACTACTACCAAGTGGAAGGGAGCTTGATGTTCGCGAGCATTCTCGCCATGTTAACGGGCTATTTTGTAGAACAATTTACGACAAAAGCACCAAACATTGAGAATACACCGGAGGAGCGCCAATGATTTTTTTGTCTATCTTAGCCATGACAGCCTTGGTGTTCACCAGCCGTTATCTGTTCTTAGAACCGAAATTACCGCTTAGGTTGGGGGTAAGAACTCAGAAAGTATTGAGCTACGCAAGCCCTGCAGTACTCACCGCAATTTGGGCTCCAATTGTGTTTATGCCAGAGGGTGAACTTAGCGTCACATGGCAAAATCCATTCCTATTGGCAGCTCTATTAGCTGCTGCGATTGCGTACCTCACCAAGAATGTCTTGCTCACCACCATAGTAAGTATGGTCGCGTTCTTATTGCTTCGAATTTGGTTGTAAGCTCACGACTAAGCAGCTACCCACTCAATCTCTAACAAGGTGATGTCTCCACACTTCAAACGCCCAAGGAAGACATCGCCTTGATGCACTTCTCCCACGCCCTTTGGTGTGCCTGTCATCACGACATCGCCATCTTCTAGTGTTGTATAGCTCTTCAGCTCATCGAGAATACTAACTGGTGGGTAAAGCATCTGTTTAACGTGCCCTTTTTGAACATGAACACAGTTAATCAAAAGCTCTAAGTTGAGATCGTCTATATCGACACCTTGAAGAGAGTGGAATCGACTGAATACCGCTGAACCGTCAAACGCTTTGGCGCGCTCCCACGGTAACCCTTTTTCTTTGAGGGTAGATTGTAAGCCGCGTTTGGTCAGATCTAAGCCGAGCCCAACCGCATTGTATTGACCATTTTTGATCAGAAAACAGATTTCTGCTTCGTAATGCAAAGGCTCTTGATGAAATGAGGTGAGTTTAGTTGAAACAGAAGTCGCCGGTTTATTAAACACGACCATTTGCTCTGGCATGGCATTATTGAGCTCTTGAATATGCTCAACGTAGTTACGCCCAACACACAGAACTTTACCAACTTTGACTTTCTTCTCTTCAACCTGAACGACGCTCATTGCTCTTCCCTGCAAAACAAAACGCACATGATAATCTAACTGCTTGAGTTGCCCACACTAGTTCCCGCTCTGGAATGTTAAAAACAAGACATTCAGCCCGTTTTGCTCTCGCACTCTTCAAGACGAAACTCTCTGGTTTATCAAACAACAGATATGAAAAAAGCCAGCACGAAGCTGGCTTTTATAGTAACTAGGACAGGTTACTATTATAGGTAGTAACGAGCACCAAGTGCCCATTTGTCGTCTGTTTTACGATCGTTAGCATCGTTTAGGTCGAACTGGTAACCAGCGTAACCAACAAACTTAGAAGTGAAGTTGTATTCTGCTTGAACAGCCATCTCTTCACGTGCAGTTTCAGTTTTGCTGCGGTTAAACTCTTTACCTTCAACCATTTCGTAGTTGATGCTTAGGTTTAGGCTGCTTGGTAGAGCGTATGCTAGTAGCGCTTCGTACGCATCACTTTCTACAAGGCGAGCGCCGTTTGTGCCGAAGTTCATGTTTTCGTTTGAACCGTATACCGCTGCAACGTATAGGCCTTGACCGTATGAACCGTATGCCGCAGATACTAGGTGAGATTCAGCAGATTGCTTGCCTACAAAGTTTGCTTGTTGGATATCACCACCGTTGTAGGTGTAACCGATTTTTGCGCCCATGATTGCGTAAGAAAGTGCAACTTGCATACGGTCATCGTATTCAGCGCCGTCTTCTTTAGCACCTTGCCAACCTAGACCGAAGTTGATTGCACCAGCTTCACCTAGCTCGATTGCGTTGCGGTAAGAAAGCATCTTGTCCGCACGACCAGTACCTAGAGCACCGTGGTCATCGTAGATAAAGTCGTTCGCAAACGCGATTGGCATATCAGCAACACCAGCTACGTCGTAGTAAGGTGCCCATTGAGTACCACCAACTGCACGGCCGTATACGTCGTGAGTTAGGCCTAGGTAGCCAAGACGAGTAGTGAATGTTTCTTCACCGCCATCTAGGTAGTTTAGAGCCCACTCACCACGAGCGTCAGCTGTGAAGCCGTTGCCTAGGTCTTGAGTTGCTGTGAAGTTGATACGTGGAGAGTTAGTACCTACATCTGTGTCGCCTTGCTCAGAACCGTTTAGGTTAACTGAAACGTGACCACCGATAGAGAAAGTAGTGCCGTCGTTGTTGTAAAGCTCCACTGCTACTGCTTGTGTACCAAATGTTGCTGCTGCGATCGCTGCTGCTAGGAATTTTTTGTTCATTATAAAATCCGTGTATTTATGCATTAGTTTATAAGTCAGTCTTATACAAAAGTGGACTGGGGCATCTCTTCCACCAATGTCGCGTCACTTTTGCTTAACAACTGCCAATCAATGTATTTCAGAAGTTCCCAAGAGCAGAGTGAAAAGATGTAATAAAAAAGAAAAATGGCAAACGTTTAGCTCGAATCAATACACAAATTTGGAAAACAACACCCAAAAACAGAAACATTTTGTTACATCCATGAAGAAACACCAAGCATAAGTCATTGTTAAACGGTCAGATAGTCAAACATTTAAGAAACCCAATGTTACATTTCGGGTAAAGAAATATGATTAGGAACTTTTTTAAAAACACACTGTCAATTAGGTAAGACAGAAACATAAAAAAAGATAAAAAGCCCTTTCCTCTTATTTTCATGAATAGGAACGCATTCATGCATTTGAAATAAAAATGCAATGGAATCATAACTTAACAGAAATCTATCTTTCATTTTCGCGGTTTACCTTAAGCGTCATCGACACAAATCGAGCAAGTAAGCTCATCGATTACAACTAGGGTAATAAGAAAATGAAAAAGGCAGCACTAACTACTGCAGTTCTAACAGCATTGGTATCATCACCATCTTTCGCAGCAACAGTTTACAAAGACGACGGCACTGAATTAAAAGTTGGTGGTCGTGTTGAATTTCGTGGTGACTTCATCGGTTCAGACGGTGCTGAAATCGATGGCTCTATGGAAGATGCATCACGTGCACGTCTAAACCTAAAAGGTAAGACAGACATCGGTAACGGTCTTTCCGCTTTTGGTGTTTACGAAGCAGAACAAAAAACAGGTAAAAGCGAGTTTAAAAACCGTTACATGTACGCTGGTGTGAGTGCTGATGCAGGTGATTTTTCGGTAGGTCGCCAAGACATGGCTGCTGTTATCATCTCTGATATGACGGATATCACTGAGTTCTCAGGTGTTCAACAAGTTATTGATTCATCTTCTGATAAGCAAGACAGCGTATTCGCTTACCGTGGCGAATTTGATGCTCTACAAGTTCAAGCAACTTACCAAGCTAACTCTGGTGACAGCCAAGACAAATACGGCATCTCTGGCCTTTACTCTCTACCAATGGGTCTAGACCTAGGTCTTGCTTACTCTGGTGGCGATGTAGATAAAGATAACTCAGAAGACCAAATTCTTGGTGGTATCGCTTACTCTCTAGAAAACCTTTACCTTGCAGGTACATACTCACAAGGTGCACTAGATGATTCTGAAGACTTCACCGCTTACGAAATTGCAGCAAGCTACAAACTAGCAAGCAAGTTCACTGTTGTTGGTCTTTACACATACCAAGAAAACGATCCAAACGGTGGCGCAAAATACGATGCTCTTGATGGTTTTGAGCTAGTTGGTTACTACAAGCTTAACAGCAACTTCCGTACTTACCTTTCTTACTACATGAACCAACTCGACGAAGAGAAGGATGCAGAAGGTAAAGTGATTCAAGGCGAAGACACGCTACGTCTAGGCGTACGTTACGACTTCTAATAAAAACTTGTCCTAATAGCGAGTCTTTTGGCCGGCACTATTGTGTCGGCTTTTTTGATCGCCTTAACTGACGAAGAACTTGCCCTCTTTTAATGCACCAGATCCCGAAGTTAGTGCATTTCCTCTAGTTTATCTCAAGCAATACCGATCTAGCCCTTTAAAATCAATAAATTAAAAGTTGGCACACTAGCTGCAATACTTAGATCGAGCAAATGCATGGCAGCGTTTGTGCTTCTCGTTCTTTGTACCTACTTCGGTAGGCACGTCCTTTGAATTGGTAATGTCGCCTCCCTCTGGGAGGCATTTTTTTATTGGCTACCTACAGATTAGGACGTATGATTCTGATAATTCTTTAAAACCGGAAATATCCAATTGAATCATCATCCTGTCCAAGGGGCATCTTGGATGCTTACCGCAGGTTTGGCATTCGCCATCGTCAATAGTTTTGCTCAAATTGCGAGTATTCACTTTGGTGTGTCATCCACCACATTTGCACTCTTCCAGTACGCCATCGCATTTTTCGCTATCTTGCCTTACTTGCGAACCTTAGGTATCCGCCAATCTCTGCGCACGAATCATTTTGGTTGGCACGCATTACGTATCTTCTTAGCGGTTATTGGTATTCAACTTTGGTTGTGGGCGCTCGCTTACCCCGTCCCGATTTGGCAAGGTATTGCGTTGCTAATGACCTCTCCTCTTTTTGCTACCGTTGGCTCAGGCCTGATTCTTAAAGAGAAAGTGGGAATCGCTCGTTGGATTGCGACACTAACGGGCTTTATTGGCGCGATGATCATCCTTGAGCCATGGTCAGACTCCTTCACATGGGCAACCTTGCTTCCTGTTGGCGCAGCGTTTTTCTGGGCTTCTTATTCTTTGATGGTGAAGAAACTATCAGTGAACGATCCTCCTTCCACTATGGTGGTCTATCTGCTTCTACTGATCACACCATTTAATATCCTGCTCGCCGTTCCTACTTTCGCGATGCCAGAAGGTTGGAGTATCTGGGGCATTTTGGTTGCTGCAGGTGTACTGACGGCTCTTGCACAGTGGGCGGTTGTTAAAGCTTATGCCGTAGCGGACGCCTCTTTTGTACAACCCTTTGACCATGCAAAGTTACCACTTAATGTGTTCGCTGGCTGGTTAGTGTTTAACTGGGTTCCACCGGGTCGACTATGGCTTGGTGCCGCAATCATTATCGGCTCGATTGCTTTCATTACTCATTGGGAAGCAAAAAAAAGAAAGTAATTTGAAAGAAATATTTGGGTTTTGGGTTCTATATTTTCAGGAAAGGAAATGAGGAGCATCTTATGACACAGCCAATCAAAATTACATTGTATCGTTGGGCAGGCAGCTGGGGACCGTTTAAAGTAAACATCCCATGTGGCGAATGCACACTAACAAAAGACATTCTTGCAGATACGTTTGAGAACGAATTAGCAGACGTACCTGTCGAGCTTGAAGTGAAAGATTGGTTGTCTCACTGGTGGGAACCGTTGAAGCTTGGTGCTTGGCACGCCCCTATCCTAGTTGTTGAAGGCAAAGTCGTCAGCCAAGGGGAAGCGCTAAACAGAGGTGTGCTTGTTCAGTCTGTAATTGCTGAATGGACCAAACGAGACCAACTTCAAGGCAACATCGTTTATGGTAAAGCGACCTGCCCTTACTGTGTAAAAGCCAAAAAACTGCTTGATGAAGCGGGAGTGGAATACAAATATCATGACGTTGTAAAAGACAGTGCAGCACTTTATCGAATGATCCCAGAAGTAAAAGCGATCATCGGAGAGAAAACACCAGTCACTGTCCCACAAATTTGGTTAGATGGTCAGTACATCGGAGGCGCCGATAACTTGGAAAAGTGGTTAGCGGAAAAGGGATTGGATAGTGTGCCAGATAACGTGGTTGAGATCCCAAGCCAAACAGCTTAAAGCTCCGAATTCAAAAACCGATACCTAGAATGCAAAAAGCCCCGACCTGATGTCGGGGCTTTTCTTATTAATTCGCTAGCTTTTTCATAACGCGAGCAAACATAGAAGGCTTTTTCTTCTTCGCTTTACCGTAAAGCGCTTTGTGCATCGCATCTTTGGCAATCATTTGACCAAAGTAAACACCACCAAGTTCGTAACCCATGACCTTCTCCTAAGAAGTAATTGACTGGTTTATGTTGTAATTTTACACCATAAAAACCACAAAACAAGACCTAGGTCACAATTATTTTGTAATTTACTTACAGGATCTTTTATCCTAGCGAATCAGAACGGTAATTAACGCTTAGGCTGTTGGTACGTTTTACCTGCTGCTTTGTACGTGTCTTTTGGTTTGATTTCAAAGAAAGTCTCAAAGAACCAAGCTGCGAATTTGATCAGGTGATCACCCTCATTCATTACATGTTCAACGAATTCTTTCTCTTCACCCGATTCATCGGCTTGAACCGTGATGTGGTAGATACGTTTTTCGCCTTCTACTTCAGCAAGACCAAATTGACCAGTCAGTGATTCAGCCGCTTGCGCTACTTCCTCTTCCTCACACGCTTTTAATAGCTCTAGCGCTTGAGGCAGGTTTTCTTTTTGACAGATTTCTTTTAGCAGTGCTTCAAATTCGTTTTGTTGCATGATTTCACCTAACGATTAACGGGTGTTGTCGAACGCTCACTTCCATAAGCCAAGTGTAGGAACGACACAATAATTGGTTGCGCATTTTAGAGAGGAGCTTAAACGCTTGCAACCAGATTTAACTATGAACGTTCCGGTTGAACCAAGCCATTTGAAGGCGTACGAAACTGCCCGAGCAGCAGAACAACGCAAGAAATAACGGCGACTAAAACGTAGAACACACCTAATTGATGTTGAGTTGTTACCCAACTTTCAACGAGGTAACCACCAAACAAACCTGCCAAACACATCTGGATAGATCCTGACAAAGCAGACACAGCGCCGGCTTGCTGCTTGTGTGGAGACAATAAGAGGCTAATTGACACAGGAAAAGACATCCCCTGTGCAAAGCTCAAGCAAGTGAACGCCACCAATAACGACACAACGTTAAACGGCAAACAAAGTAACATAACGCCAGAAGCCGCGACGATGACAAAGCTCATCAGTAAAATCTGCTGTTCTTTATAGCGCGAGTTGATGAAGTTGAGCACCAAACTGCCCATCAATAAGCCAGCCGAAGGCACGATCATTAGTGTTCCGTAATCTGCAGCGGTTAATCCAAGCTCTTGTTGCATCAAAAATGGATAAAGAGACAAAGTAACCAAAGCAGATAAGTAGCTAAGCCAGTTGTAGCTTGCGCTGCCAATCACTTGTTTATTGGTTAGTAATTCAAGGTAGTTCAGCATTACACGTTTTGGTTCAAAGCGTCGCTTGGGATACGGCAATGTTTCATGCAACACAGCAAAGCCCAATGTAAAAATCGCTAACAGATAAACAAGCACGAACACAAAAACCGCATGCCAACTGATGTGATAGGCAATCCAACCACCAAACAAAGGAGCGACTATCGGCATCACGGACGCTGTGACCGATATGTAAGAAAGCGCTTTGGTTAACTGCGGCCCATCGTAACTATCACGCAAGACGGAGCGTCCAAGCACGGAGGCACTACCCGCCCCAAGTCCCTGCAACAAGCGTCCGGCTTCAAGGGCAACAATATGATCAGCAAACACAATACAAATGACCGTACCAATCAAGTAGACGCTCTGCCCCAAGAGAAACACCGGTCTTCGTCCAATGGCATCCGATAAAGGCCCATAAAACAGCTGCGAAACACCGAAACCAACAAGGAAAAGAGTCACTAGGTTTTGAACGGTATGCTGTTGCAAAGCGAGGTCATGACTGATCAGAGGCAAAGAGGGAAGATAAATGCTGACGCCTACTTGACCAGTCGCGATGATCATCATCGCCAATAATAATGGTGTTTTACGCAATATACCCTCCTTACAACATGACAGTTTCACGACAGACAGTGTATATTTGTTACTCAAAGATGATAATCAACCAAAATGGAAAGGGATTATTTCCCCTGAGGATGGAATTGAATGGATTGGATACAGAGTGTTAATAGCTACATTCGCGTTGTTGAAGAAGGCAGTTTCAATGCAGCAGCACGTAAACTCAATACCACCAGCTCCGCCATCAGCAAACGTATCCAATGGTTGGAAGATAAGATCGGCGTCCAATTACTAAAACGAACGACGCGCTCCATTAGCCAAACCGAGGCAGGCGCTTTGTTTTACGAGCGCGCTAAAGTGCAACTCGACTCTTGGCAGTCCGTACTCGACGAAACCCGTTCCGTTAACCAATCTCCTGCAGGGCTCCTCAAAATTGGCGCTACGCTGGCCGTTGGCTCTAAATTCTTGGTGCATTACCTTGATGACTTTCTGGAAAAATACCCAGACATAAAGCTGCAGTTGATCACAACCCTACCCGGTCAAATACCTGAACTCAGTTTAGATTTGTTCATCAGCCGAGAGTTAGAGCAGTTGAATTCGCTTAGTTTTAAAGCCAGCCCTTTGTTCGAACACAAGGCCCAGTTTTATGCGGCGCCGAGTTACCTAGAGAAACATGGCACACCACAAAGTGTTGAAGAACTGTCACAACATAACGTTTTGATTTGGGGAGAAAAACCCGTAAGAGAAATCAAGACTAATCGTGGGAAACGCATTAGTCTTTCAGGGAATTTCGCCACCACTAATCCAGAAGCTCTGTTTCACGGCGCAAAACGGGGCATGGGCATCTTGCTATCAAACAACGTGATGATAAAAGAAGACCTGAGATCTGGGGCTTTAGTGCCGATTCTTCCAGACATCACAGCTGATGAAGCTACCGTTTATGCGTATTACCCTAAGCTCGATTACCAACACACTCGAACTCAACTCTTCTTGGACTACTTAAAGAGTCGTTTAGAAGAAGAAAAGCGCGCTTAATCTGATTACGCTTTGGTTGCAAAAGCACTGGGGAATCACAAGCGTGCGTTGGTCTTTCTCGAGTGCTTTTGAGTGATAGATAAGAAGTTATCACTTTCCTCACTCTAAAAGAGCCAACGCACCAAATCATACTAAGAACAAGGTTCGCTGATATTTGATGACAAAAACCTTCAACCTACTCACAAGCCTACGAATTTCGGGATTTCAGCAGCAAGAAGATGAAGTAGCTGCCACCGATAATAGAAACCAACGTGCCTGCCGCAAGCTGAGCTGGGAAAACAACCACTTGTCCTAACCAGTCGGCGAACAACATTAGTGCCGCACCAATCAAAAACGATAAGATGATCTGTTCTCGAACCAAGCGCGCACCAACCATCGCTGCAATATGTGGGGCCAGTAACCCGACAAAAGCAACCGGCCCCATGGTGGTTGTCACCATCGAACATAAAATCGCGACAATGCACAACAGAGCGACATAGGCGATGCTGATGTTCAACCCTCTTGCACTGGCAAACTGACGACCAGTAGCAATTAATGTCACCCAACGGCTCAACAGTAAAGCAACGCCAATACAAACGGTTATCACGATAGCCATGATCGTTGCCGCATCAGGTTCAACACGATAAGTAGAGCCAGCTAACCAAGCCAACAAGGTGTACTTCCCTTCCCCTACTCGCGTTAAAGAAAATTGTACTAAAGCCTCCAACACTGCGGTCAGCGAGATACCCGTCAGGATAAGAATCGAGGGTGCAAACTGATGCTTCTTACCAAGGAACAACAGCAAACACAGTGCAATAGCGCTGCCTAAAAAAGCAATCCACGGGCTTAGTGAATGAATCGAGTATCCCATAAACAGGCTACTGAAAATCAATGCTAAAACAGCACCCGCCGATACACCGAGGATGTCTGGGCTAGCAAGTGGGTTATAAACCAACCGTTGTAAAATCACACCAGCAACAGCAAGACCCCCACCAGCAAATATCGCAGTTAACATCCTAGGCCAGCGGATTGACCATTCAAACGCGTCTGGAATTGCAAAGTAGCCCATATCAGACGCTGGTTGTGACAATGTACTTAACGCCAGCAAACCGAAGATCATGATGAACAACAAGAAATAAGCCAAAGATGAGATAGACCTCGGACCTTTCGGCATAGAGAAAAACATTTGATCTTGGGCAGACATCTGTTTGCGGGCAATAATGATCAAAGCCGGAGCCCCAATCACCGCGGTTGCCGTTCCTGTTGGAATCATATCCAAAGACCATTGAGCTAAGAATATAGCCAGACTGTCGGTCACACAGAGTAATAGTGCGCCTAACGCACAGCTTGCAATGAGTTCTGATTTCGCCTTTAAAAAGCCCAAGTGCCTCGCAATATTTGGGGCAATCAAACCAATAAAGCTGATAACACCCACCGAGGTAATCGACACTGAAACCAACCACACGCCGATTGCCATTAGCACGAAAAAGGTTGTACCTATGTTAAGGCCACGCGCAGCCGCTCCTTCCGTACCAATCGAAAGCAACGTCAAAACCCTCGGTGCCAACAGAAAAATAGCAAAGATTGGCAGTAACTTAGGCATTAACCAAAGCACTTGTTCCCAACCGTTTTGCCCAAGATCGCCAGCTCCCCATACAAACAGGTTTTGTGCGTACTGGTCGTTAAGTAAGATAATCGCGGTCGCAAATGCGCCTAACAGTAAGTTAACCGCCATACCCGCCAAAACAATTGGCAAGCCACTCATGTTTTTGATGCCAACAATGGATACAATTAGCCCCATTGCAAGCAAAGCCCCGACCAGCGCAAACCAAACTGAATACTGAGCCACCAACATCGGCGCGACCACATTTAGAATGACCAGACCAAGCCATGCACCTGACGATGTACCTAAGGTAAGCGGAGACATCATGCGATTCTGTGTTAGCTGTTGAAACAGGCTACCTATCGTGCCGAGTGTTCCACCAACCAAAATCGCCATTACCAGACGAGGTAAGTTTACATAGGCTAGCGCCATCAACTCGAATGAATCATCGACCATTCGTTCGAACGAAGCGGTGTCGCTAATCTGTGAGATTTGCCGGAACAACTCATCAACGGGACCAAATTCAGACTGACCTAACCATAAATGAACAGAGGCGGCGAGCAATAACACCGCCCCCATCATCAAACCACCGAATCTCATTACTGCTCCGCGAGCTTCAACAACGATTGCGCCATAGCTTCAGCGTTATACAAAATCGACATCGCCCCGCCGTAACTCCAACTTGCGTCTACTGGGCTAAATTGGCCATTACGCACGAAAGGCATACTCTTCCAAATTGGGGACTGATTTAACTTGTCTTGGTATGGGAAAGGTTCGAAGTAAAGTGCAATGCCATTCTTCACCTTCTTAAGCTCAGTCATACGCTTTTGACTGATCCCCCACTGACTCGCAGGAAGATCCATTGCATTTTCAAAGCCTAACTGCTCAAGCGCATATTGCGGGATCGAGTTATCACCGTAAATGTATACCGAAGTGGTGCTGGCAAAACGGAATGAAGTAACTTTCGGTTTGTCACCTGGATACGCCTTGGCCAACTCAGCCTTTAGAACAGCAATACGCGCATCCATCGAAGCCAGTTTATTGTTCGCTTGTTCTTCTTTGCCAAGCAATTGAGCTATCTTCTTAAAGTTCTCGATAGCCGCCGCCGCGTTGCTATGCTGCTCACTATAAGTTTGGTAATAAAATACTGGCGCAATTTCAGAGAGTCGCTCTTGCAGATCTTTCTGAGGCGAAGCAATAAGGATCACATCAGGGTTAAGCTTCTTAAGTGCAGAAAAGTTAGGCTCTGTTCGAGTACCAATATCCGCCACACCTTTTGGAATCGCAGGTTGCACAACCCAATCACTGTACCCTGCAATATCAGGCACCGCGATCGGTGTTACGCCTAGTTCGATCACTTGCTCTGCTATATCCCAGTTCAGTGCCGCCACTCTAACGGGTTGAGCTTGAATAGTCTTAACACCTTCACTATCTTCGACTTGGTAATCTGCCATTGCATTAAATGATAAAGCGCTCGCTAAAACAGACAGAGTGAGTTTTGTATTCAAATTTTTTGCTTTAGAAAAATGGGAAGCGATTGATTTTAAGCTCATATATTTGCCTACTTAATCTAAATTCGATATTTGTTCAAACGACAAAAGCAGCCGAATTAAGGCTGCTTTAGTAGTGATATTCCTAACCTAGTTAGAACTCATAGTTCACACTAAGCTCGACAGATTGCTCTGCACCGAACCAACAGTTCGATTGGTCATAACACGCGTAATACTCTTCGTTGAAAATATTGTTCACGGCTAGGTTCGCTGTTGCACCAGATAGCGCATCACTGGCTGCCCCTAAGTCGTAACCTACAGACAAATCAACCACCGTGTAAGACGGAACTTTACCTTGTGTATTACTCGCATCCATTTGCATTTCACCAACGTAACGAGCACCTACGCTGAATCGAGAGCCCGCTAGCATGCCGTTAAACACGTTGTAGTTTGCCCACATGTTAGCTGTGTGTTCAGGTACATAAATTGGCGTCGTACCTTCTAAACCATTGTTAGAATCTTCAGTAATTTCCATGTCAACATACGTGTATGCTGCGGTAATATCGAAGTTCTCCGTCGCGAACCAACGTCCTGATAGCTCTGCACCTTGCGATACCACTTCACCCACTTGGATTCTTGGGCCATAAACGTTGGTTGGATCTGTCATCAACATGTCTTCTTTCACAATATGGAATAGAGAAACCGTTGCTTCTTTCGACATATCGTCAGACAGGTATTTCACACCAATCTCTGCTTGCTGTGCTGTCTCTGGGTCAAACTCATTACCAGCTTTATCAACACCCGGCGCTGGTTCAAAGCTCGTCGCGTAACTAGCAAAAGGTGCTAACCCATTGTCAAACTGATACAGAGCCCCTAAGCGGTAAGTAAACTGTTTATGATCAGATTCATGCGCGTAGTAATCACTCTCTGATTTGTAATGGTCAAATCGTGCGCCAGCAATCAGTACTAATGCATCTAAACGGATTTGGTCTTGCAGGTAAAAGCCCAGTTGGCTTGATGTTGTGTCATCTAGATATTCACCCGTTTTAGTTACATCGCTACGATCTAACAGATCATTATTAGGGTTCAATGGATCAAAGCTATTAAAGCCACTGCCATTCGCAATGTAAGACGAGTAGTTAACATTACCGTCTAAGTCTTGGTAATCTAGACCAAGCAATAGATTGTGTTCGACAGACCCAACATTTATGATGCCGCTCAACTGGTTATCAATAACAAAGCCTTTGAAGCTCTCATCCGTTGAATACAAATAACGATCCAGCTGGTTTGGCGTGCTTGGGTCGTAACTCACATGATAAGTGTTCTCTTGGTATAGAGACGCATCGGTGTAACGAGCATTCTGTAAGAATGTCCATTTATCATTGAAGTCATGGTTAATCTTATAACCAACCATCAACACTTCACGTTCCAATGTATTCCAATTCTTATCACCCATCGAAACGGATGGATCGCTTACTTTCAGAACATCTAATGGCATTGCCGAGTTAATGCCCATTGAAGGATCTTTTTGGTAGTAAAGGTTAAAGTTAACTAATGTACTGTCAGTTGCTTGCCAATCCACTGAGGGAGCAATTAGGTATCGCTCTTCTTCTGCATTATCAACTTGGCTATCTTGTTTACGAGCAAGCGCGATCAAACGGTAAGAAAAATCACTGTCGCCAAACTGACCAGTGGTATCGATAGAAGCTTCCTGTAAATTACGTGATCCCGTCGCAACGCCAACCTTAGTAGATTGCTCTGTTTGCGGGGCTTTCGCGATCATATTCACCATACCACCCGGTGGCATTGCACCATAAAGTACAGAAGTTGGTCCTTTAAAGATCTCGACTTGCTGCATTGCAATCGGGTCAATCTGTGGTTGTAGGTTCCAACCATTTAAGAATTGAAGCGAAAGACCATCGTAGTAGTTAACGTTGTTGGTCGCAAAACCACGGATAGAGTACGAATCAAACATGGCTACCGAACTACCACGGTTTTCAGTTACAACACCCGGTGCATAACGAAGGGCTTGATTCAAAGATTGAACACCTCGTTGCTCTAACTGTTCTTCATCAATAACGGTAATACCTTGAGGCGTTTCTTCTGGCTCAAGCGCCGACTTAGTTGCAGTATTACGATAAGCTTTTCCTAAAACAGTGATAGTTTCTATGTTCGAATCTGTCGCTGTAACAGCTTCTTCTGCTAAAGCCTGTGTGGAAAATGCAGTCAACAACGCAACTGCCAGTGATGAATACTTAAAACGAACGTGAGTGGTCATGATTCCCTCGGTACCAATGCTTAACTTAAATAGTAATAAATCTCATTTGCATTGTATGTATCTATAAAAGGGATAATTAACAATTTGGTGCAAATTCCAAAAGAACTTGGCCAATTTTGAGAAGAGTTAGGTCAATTGATGATTAAAAATACAATTAACCTTATTGATTGAGAGGCTTTGCAGGGAGTACGCAGGAAGAAGATATGACTACGATTTAATAATAGGCACCCAGTATTCCATTACGGCATCTGCGGCATTAGATTTATAGGCTGATGGGTACACTTCAAGTTCGTAACCGTCGACACCTCGATAACCAGATTTCGGCAACCAATTAAGTACGAACCAACTCAGAGTGTATCGAAGATTCTCAATCGGGCCACAGTGTTTAACTACTGCGTAGGTTTGTTTAGGAACGGATAAGACCTCTAATTTATCAGAGATAATGCTTGGCAATTGAGGGATTGAGATTTCGTCTTTAAGTTCGACCCCAGCCCAATAGCGGATATTCGTACCATCAAAACTCGATTGAGTAAGGTCGACAACGCCAATAGACTGAAAGACATTCTCGTCTGGAAGCGTCACTTCTCCTTCTAAACGCGACCACAGTTGAGGGACTTTCTGGGCAAAATCTTGCGTTAATGAAAACAAACCACTGATTTCCGAGGTAATCCCCTTAACCAAGAAAGGTTCTCTCTCATCGATACGCACATTAACAAAACTTAGCGCGCCCTTTTCTTCAGCGCTTACCGTTTCAGACACTTGTATCGGCTTTCTTAACCCTACTCTTTTCCCCGCCTTCCTGTACTGACTAGGGCTTGCCCCAAACATCTGCTTAAACGAACGGCTAAAACTAATTTCTGAATTGAATCCGAGCCCAAGCGCGATATCGATCACTCGCTCCTTGCTGTCCAACAATTCTTCAGCCGCTTGGCTTAACTTAAGCTCTCTCACGTAGTTTGCAACAGTAAGTCCGGTTTCAGCTTGAAACACTCTTTGCAGTTGCCATCGTGACCAGCAACTCTGCTTCGCAATATCTTCTAATGATAGTGTCGAGCTGAGGTTCGCATGGATATAAGCCAAAACACGGCTGATACGGTCAAATGCAGGTGTGTTCATAGTCAAGCAATTAAATTCCCGGTAGTGGTCATAACGTATTAGATGTCAGAGATACTTTTATCATTTAAAGGCGCTTTTATCACTTAAAAATGGCTAAAGCGCACCCAATTCATCCTTCCCTCTCATTGCAATTTCGCCGAGGATATGCCCCATTTTGTATGGTTATCATCGAAAAGGTTCGCTATGATAACGCAACTAATTCTCATTTAATGGTTTAAGATGCTTTCCCAGCTGCACAATGTTTTCACTCGTCGGAGAGCCCCTTCTCTACACCAAAAAATCTTCGCTTACTCTAAACAAATTACGCCTTATCTTAGCGGAAGTTATGGTTCTCTGAGCAGCAAAAGTATCGCTATTACGAATGATAAAAGCCATATCGAAATCAAGCGCGTATACGATGGCCTTGCAAAGAATCAACCAGAAGCGGGGAAAGCCTACTGGTTAACACGAACTTGGGACCTAGTATGCTGGCAACCTGTCTATGTCACTTTTGTTTCAATATACGGCCTTCATTCGCTGCCCGATATCAAGAATATTGGTCAATTTAGGTACAAAGAGTTCGTCACAGGGTACCGCTTCTTCAATGGTGACCATCAGCACGGCACACCAGAAGAGTTAATCCCACACGCTGGTAAAGCCATACTTGAACTCACTGAGTTTTTCCGCGTTCAGATTAGTGAGTGGACACGCATCCGCCCGGGCTTTACCAACCATTTACTCGCGGATCTATTATTGGGTTGTTTAATCAAACTGCAACAGCGCGAGCAAAGCCTGACCAATGAGTATATAACCGAGCAAGCGAAACTATGGTTAGCGGCATGCCAACTGCCAGATAGTCATTTAGACAGCCTCAAAATCGACGATACTTCGGGATTGCTTAAGCTCGTTAGGGTCAGCTGCTGCTTAGTCTATAAGTGTGACTCTGGGAAATATTGTGACGATTGTCCTAGGCATCCAGACAACAAGAAGAGCGCTTAACACCACCATCTAATTTCAAAGGCCAGTAAAGGTGCATTTGCTTTTATCAAGTGACTTTGTTGGTCGAGGCTATACTGACATGTTTCAACTTTCAAACATCAAAATCGTTCGTGAAGAGCGAACCATTCTCTCAATTGACGAGCTTTCCATTCCAACGAATGAACTCACCGTGATTCTTGGTCACAACGGTTCAGGAAAATCGACATTGGTTAACTTGCTCTCAGGGCAAATGGCACCGGACCACGGTACGGTAGAGTTAAATGGTGCTTCTCTCTCCTCTTTCAAAAGCAGAAACCTAGCCAAGAAGATCGCGTATCTACCGCAAAAGCTCCCAGCTTCTGCTGGCTTAACGGTAGAGGAACTGGTTCGTCTCGGGCGTTTTCCTTGGCGAGGCACCTTTGGTCTTTGGAACTCAGAAGATCAATCCATTATCCAACAAGCGATGGAAAGAACGGGCGTTGCTGACTTCTCGCAGGCACTAGCGGACGATTTGTCTGGTGGTGAACGCCAGCGAGCTTGGGTATCAATGTTGCTCGCTCAGCAGTCACCAGTATTAATCCTCGATGAGCCAACGTCAGCACTGGATGTTCATCACCAATTTCAACTGATGGGTTTGCTGTCTGAACTGAACAAAAAAGAAGATGTGGGTGTGATTGTCATCTTGCATGACTTGAACCTCGCACTGCGCTACGCGACACACATCGTTGCTTTAAAGAGAGGTCATATCGCATTTGAAGGTAACGCAGATAAGTTACTCGACGAACAAGCGTTGTCTGCACTGTATGAATCCCCTATCCGACTGATCGACCATCCTGTACCAGCCAACACCGCCGCAAGTGAAAAAGTCGCCGTCGTCTGTGAATAGCTTAGGAAACTCTCACAAAAGACCAACATAGCGCAGTCTCTAGTATCTAGTCACTACCAAGGAGACTGCCACTTTTGTGAGAGGTTGATTCAGCCCTTGCTAACCCATTAGTTGAAAAATGCCTTTCTTAAGCAATCAGAGTTTGAAAAATCACGTGAAGTAAACAATAGTTAACGTGATGCATATCGATTAAATGAGAAAAGATCGTGTAACAAAACCAACATAAACACGATATGGCAAAACACAACGTCGGGTGAAATGTTCAATGGATCATGAACAAAACAGTATCCAATTGCTTGATGAGATTCTAAAACTTAACGGTAGTGCATTACTCGATAGAGTAACGCTGGAGCTCCATCAACAATTTCAAAGCTACTGCACATGTGTAGTCGAAATAGCGCACCTACAGCACTGTGCCGTAACCCTTTCCAATTCTAGTGGTGGCACCATTGCTGACAACATGAGTTACGGATTAGAAGGGACACCTTGCGAAAAGGTAGCACAAGACATCGGTGAGATTATTTTCTATCAAGATGAGGTCTACCGTCTCTACCCTAAAGATCAGCTATTCCAAGATGCTGGCATTCAAGCTTACATCGGCCTTCCACTGAAGACACACAATGGGGAAGTGCTTGGTATCTTACTTTCGACCTTTCCTCGCGCCATCAATGAGCAAGAGGCAAAGGAGATCATCTTCTATCACCGTTTCTTGTCCAACGTGATCATCCACAGCTTAAGAGAGAAGTGGATCAGCGAACGTTCAGACAAACTGCTTAACCAGCTGAGTTATGAAGTCTCGCATGACAACCTCACAGGCTTACTCAATCGCAGTTGTTTGGCAGACACGCTAGAAACACTCACACAACAAGCTACGCGCCCTTTTAGTCTCGCCTATTTGGATATCGATAATTTCAAATCGATTAACGACATTAACGGTAACTACATTGGCGACCAAATTATCAAATTCACCGCCAATGCGATTCAGCAGAGCTTAACGTCACCAAATAACGCGTTCCGTGTTGCAGGCGACGAGTTTGCCTTCATCACTTATGACGAAGACCCTGTCGCGGTTTGTCAGGAAATTCTAGATAAGATTGAAGCGGGTTATTCAGACAAATCCAACCGTATTTCCTTTACGGTCAGCATTGGTATTGCTCGTGCTCCTGTCCATATGCTCAACAGTGACGACTTAATTCTCAATGCAAGCCTTGCGCTCAAAGACTGTAAAAAGCACCGAGATACACGCATACAGCACTACGACACCCATTTAAGTGCGCTCTATCATCGCCAAACACAGTTGATTGAAGCACTGCGCGAACAACTGCGTTTGAGTATCGATGAAAACGAAGAGCTATACGTCGTCGTTCAACCGATTGTGGACATCACCAGTGATCGCTGGGATTACTTTGAAATCCTAGCGCGATGGAACAGCAGCGTTTACGGCAGTGTCTCTCCCGTAGAGTTTATTGAAGCAGCCGAACAATCCGGGTTGATCATAGAGCTGGGCGAACGAATTGTTGAACTGGCTTGCCGTGCGAAACAAGATCTTGAACGACAGCTTGGCTACAAGGTGAAGCTTTCTATTAACTGTTCTGCACACGAACTGGTCGATTCAAACCGTTACATGAACTTTTTGACGCGTATTTTAGAGAAATACGATCACCAAGCGACTGACTTTGTTATTGAGCTCACCGAAACGGTTTTATTGTCGCAAAGTGGCCGCGAGCAGATGGTTCTGAACTCACTTCGTTATCTCGGGTTTAAAGTTGCACTGGATGATTTCGGTACGGGTTATTCGAGTTTGAACTACATCCATAACTATCCTATCGACAGTATTAAAATTGATGCCACCTTTGTGAGAAATATGTTGGCGAATACCACGTCAGAACAAGTGGTGCTGCTCATTGCTCAATTAGCACAACTGTTAGAAGTCGATTTGATTGCGGAAGGGGTTGAAGACGACAGAGCCTTACAGAAACTGATAGAGATGGGTTGCCATCACATCCAAGGCTACTTCTATTCGAGGCCACACAACGTCAATGAACTGATAAGTATCATCAACGAAAAACAAGTGAAAAGCGCATAAAAAAGACCAAACAATGTTTGGTCTTTTTTTGTATTTTATAAAACTGCTTTTTCTTTGTCTTTCAGCAGTTTGTCCATCTCGTCTCGATTAGCAACAAAGCTTGCCATTTCCTTCTTAGGCACTGAACTCGCCATAGGAATATTGGCACGCATTGCGTTCACCGGACGACCGTATTCGATCAACTCATAGTGAAGGTGCGGACCTGTCACACGCCCTGTTTTACCAGATAGACCAATACGTTGACCACGAGAGACCTTTTGGCCTTTCTTCACGAGGATCTTGCTAAGGTGCAGGTAACGCGTTTTGTACTTGCTACCGTGCTCAATCACCACGTAGTTGCCCGCATATGGGTGTTTACGTGTCATGATAACAGTACCGTCACCGGTCGCTTCTACTGGTGTACCAACAGGCACAGCCCAATCCGTACCGTTGTGCGGTGCAACACGACCTGTTACAGGGTGAAGACGTGTCGGATTAAAGCCAGAGCTGATACGCCAACTACGACTGACAGGATAACGTTGGAAGGCACGCTGTAGGCTTTCGCCTTTCGCGTTATAGAATTGACCATCGGTATGAAGATAAGCGGTAACTTCACGACCACGGTTATAAATTTTGATTGCTTCTATTTCGTTCTTGCCAGTTGGTACGCCATCAATGCTTTGAGATCGGCGAACCACTTCGAATCGGTCACCAGCACGTAAATCTTTACCGAAGTTCACTTGCTCTTTTAGCAGGTTAACTACTTGGCTAATTTCAGCTGAGCTCAAGCCTAAGCGATTTGCAGATGACGAGAAACTGCCTCGAATCACACCAACCAATGGTTCTTGTTTCCACACACCTGGGATTGAGATGTCTGAGAAATCGTAGCTGCCATCGTCATTACGGTGGTAAACCACTTTATCGGCAATGGAGAACTGAAGCTCCATCTTTTGTAGCTCACCTGTCGATTCATCACGCCAAAAACGCAATGTGTTGCCCGGTTTCAGGGTATCAAGAGCAAGGAAGTTCAAATCCGTTTCCATCACTTTCATCAACGAGCTGTAGCCGAAGCCCAGTTGGCTGAAAATGGTACTCAGGTTATCACCTGCTTGGATTTGGTATTCAAAATTGGGTGGAGTGACAACTTCTGCTGTTGTCGCATCAAGAATATTTTCGACAACCTGCGATTCGGGCAGGTTCAATGCGATGGTTTTGGTAAGGGAAGACTCTTTGAGAGAGTTGGAAACACCAATCGCAACTAATACTGGCAAGGAGTACAACAGTAGCGCTTTACGACTTGTCAGATTCGGCAACCGTCTTGTTGTAATTTCATTTGTAGACACGGGAATTACTATCTCCTTTATAACAAGGCTCATAGCTTATGCATTCCCGCATAAGAAATCACTATGAAATTACGAGATCTAGCGCAGAAAACACTTATTTTTTACAGAAGACAAAAAAATTCATTACTGTTGCATATGTAGGTTATTACCTACACGTTTAAGCGTCGTTGAATTCAATTGATTTGGTTGTTCTGCCATCGCTTGATCTTCGCCATGTTGAAGATAAGAAAGCGAAATTTGCGTATCACTTTCCCACTTCAAAGAAGACATCTGAATTCGATCACCAATGAAAACACTGTTCAATAGCACAACTCGGCTTGGCACTGCATCAAATTTAAACAACCCGATGTAATAAAACGCCCCTGAGCCTTGTGTGGTAACAATCACTGGCGCGACAATCCAAGGGGTTTCATTGATGTCGCGTTGAACAATAAACTCGGTAGGAACCAGCACTTCACCTCTGGTGCCACCAGCGTCATATTGACCTTTCAGGAAGCCGTTCTCTTTATCCCAATCTTCAAGAAATGTTACCGCTCCTTGTTCAGGAACTTGAACCGTCCACGGATTTCGTGACTGAATCCCCAGAACTTCGGCCACGATAGGATTAGATTGTGCCTGCGCTTGAGGAAACTTCGCCATAATTTCTTCATCGGACAGACTAAATCGATAAATGCCCGCAATGATCACCACGGCTAACAGGACGATTGGGATCAGTAGAATGAGAGGGATAGGTAGGATTCTCTTACGAGCCATGAAGACTTCCTTGTGTTCTTGTTCTCTTAATTATGTTCGGAGTATATACCAATTCACCCGTGAAGACCTCAACGCCTACTCGTTCAATTTGACTCAAGTGTTTCAAAATTAAACTAAACTGTTTGGTGGGCAACCAATAGGTAATAACGATGACAAAAATCACCCACACATGCGAGTGTGCCTGTGGCTTAGTCCAACTGCGTTGCACAGCGGAGCCCATTCGCACTTCTATCTGTCACTGCTTCGAATGCCAAAAGCGAACTGGCAGCGTATTCGGCGTTCAAGCTCGATTCAACAAAGACCAAGTCATCCTTGATGGTGAGGTCACCAGTTACATTCGCATTGCTGATTCAGGCAATCAAGTTCAATACGAGTTTTGCCCTGCGTGCGGCACAACCATGCGCTTGCTCTTGTCGGACGCACCAGATTACGCCGTGATTCCGATGGGTTTGTTTAACAATAAAGAGTTTTCAGAGCCAACGGTCTCTATTTACGAACAACGAAAACACGGCTGGGTAAGCTTTGATTGCACCATGGAACACATTGGTTAAGCAGAAGCAGCCACAACAATGACACAGCACTCAGCCTATCTACTTTCGATACGCCTATTTACCCTCGGTACGGACAGATCATTCAACAAAAGTTGAGACTTTATTGAGAATGATCAACCGCGTAATAGCAGAAGTACTTTCGTTCCGCGCCACGGGCGCTATAATCTGCTCCTAACATTTGGTGAGGTTTTATTGTGATTTCCAGACTTCCTCGTTGGGTGGAATATGGCGCGTTTTTGCTTGCTCTTCTCGCAGGCTGCGTCAATGCCGTGGGTCTTCTCGGCTTTCAACATCAAGCGATAACGCATCTTTCCGGAACCGTAACTCAGCTAGGGAACAGCTTACTAACAGGTGTGGACTCAACCATTCACCTGCTCTTTATTGTATTCAGCTTTTTAATAGGCTCTGCGTTTAGCGGATTCTTTATTGAAAGTAGTGCCCTCAAACTTGGCCGCCGTTACGGTGTTGCACTTTGTATTGAAGGCAGCTTGCTACTGCTGAGCTTAGGCTTTTTGGTACAAGGCAATGTTTATGGTCAGTACCTCGCTTCTGCCGCATGTGGTTTGCAGAACGCGATGATCACGACCTTCAGTGGCGCTGTGGTACGAACAACGCACATGACCGGCATCATTACCGACCTAGGTATTATGATTGGAGAGAGCTTACGTGGTCGTCAATTTGACCGACGTAAAGCCAAACTGTTCATCTTTATCTTTTTAGGTTTCTTGTTAGGTGGTACTGCTGGTGCGGCATTGTTTAACGTTTATGAACTGTATGCGTTGGCCTTCCCTGCGCTTCTGGCATTTGTTATTGCCATCGCATATTGGTGCTACTTGTACCTACTCAATCGTAATCAAACTGCCTAAATGTAATATGACGGTTTAAGCATTCGACTTAAGCCGTCACTCTTTTACTCTCTCACCTATCTCTTTCTGCTTTAAACGAATCTCTTCGATTGCTCTGATTCAGCTATTTGTTCTTTAATCCCTTAAAAGTTGTGCCACTACTGGGAGAAAACACCGCTTTCGCCTTGAGATCCGAATCACATTTGCTAGGCTTTTTATTGCTTTGGTCACACTGTGCCGTTTAACAAGCTGCTCAGAGGGGCTTGCGTGCTACAATTTTCTAACACGAGCAACAAATTCATATACAAGATTCTGGTTTTGATTCAATTGACCGAAAAAACGGCTGAATAACTAGATGTATTTAATGAATAGTATTGCAAAGGATACAGTTTGCGGGTAATCTCCGCACACTGTGATTAAATACGGATGTTTAGTGAATATTTATGTCATGGAATATGGCGAGTATTGACTAGTAGTAACACGAGACAAAAAATGCATAACAACACCAATGCTGCTGAAGCGCCTAAGGGCAACTTTTGGATGTTCTTCATCCCATCCCTGATCGGTCTTCTACTTTTCATGGCTCCAATCTCTTACGATGGCGGCCTGACAATCCCTGTTGCGGTAATGGCAAAAGTCATTCCTGCGGTTCTTGGCGATACTTTAATTGCGATCGTGACCGCTATTGTTGCTTTCATGGCTATAGCTTCTGTTCTGTGCAAAATTTTCAAGCCAGCAGCAATCCTACGTAATGGTTTCTTGAACGGCCTATTTAATCCTTCTCCACTTTGGTTAATGGTTCGCCTAATTGGTGGCGCAGCTGTACTGATGACTTTCTTCCAAGTGGGTCCAAAAGCAATTTGGGAAGAAAACACTGGTGGCCTTGTGCTTACTGGTCTTCTACCAACACTGTTTGCGGTATTTATTTTTGCAGGCTTATTACTGCCTCTACTACTTAACTTCGGTCTGCTAGAACTGTTCGGTGCACTTCTAAGTAAAGTAATGCGCCCTGTGTTCAACCTTCCTGGCCGTAGCGCTATCGACTGTATGGCTTCTTGGTTGGGCGATGGTAGTGTTGGTATCCTGCTAACCAGTAAGCAGTATGAAAACAACTTCTACACCCAGCGTGAAGCAGCGGTTGTAGGTACGACGTTCTCTGCGGTATCTATTACGTTCAGCTTGGTGGTACTTGCTCAGGTTCAATTAGAGCACCTATTCCTGCCTTTCTACGGCGCAATCTGTTTGGCAGGTGTTATCGCGGCGATCATCATCCCTCGCCTTCCACCATTGAGTTTAAAGAAAGACCGCTACATGGATGGCAGTGAGCCTAAGAAAGACGCAGACGCAGTACCTGCAGGTCACACAACTTTCTCTTGGGGTATGGATCTCGCACTAAAACGTGCTGGTCAAGTAACTTCAGTACGCTCAGTATTTAAAGAAGGCGTACACAACGCAATCGACATGGTCTTTGGCGTACTGCCAGTGGTTATGGGTCTTGGTACTGTTGCGCTGATCATTGCTGAATACACATCGGTATTTGAAATCCTAGGTCAGCCATTTATCCCTTACCTAGAATTGCTACAAATCCCAGAAGCAGCGGCAGCATCTCAAACTATCGTCGTTGGCTTTGCAGATATGTTCATCCCAGCGATCCTAGCGGCATCAATCGACAACGAGATGACTCGCTTCGTGATTGCAGCTATGTCAGTTACTCAGCTTATCTACATGTCAGAAGTGGGCGCACTGCTTCTAGGTAGTAAGATTCCAGTAAACATCGTAGAACTGTTCGTTATCTTCATTCTACGCACGCTGATTACGCTACCAGTTATTGCCGGTATAGCTCATTTGATTTTCTAAAATCATGCATCTTACAAAGGCTCCGCTCTGTCGGGGCCTTTTTTTTATCTACTGACTCGTTTTGCAATTTCCCGCCTGTTTTGTCACATCTCCCCTTATGTATTCAGCTTTCGAATAGCCTCACTTTAAACACATAAGTTATAAATATAACTTTAAATTCATTGATTTAAATTGCAGAAAACCAACAGCTCAGACTTGTTTCTATAAGGCTCAATGATACTATTCTTATGTTTTTAACAGTTTGATGACGAAGTTCAACAAATTAGATCAATCTCACAACTTTATAAAACAAGCGACTTTTTGTTCTCGTTTCGCCAACAAAAGTCGTAATTAGCCTTCAGGTTTCTGATAAATCTGTCGATAACAAAAATAACAAACACAATAATGTGTTCACTTCTGCCGAATGTGCCCGACAAAAAAGAGGTGCAAGCAGAGTAAACCAGCCGGGAGACTCGAGAGGGAAAAGTATGAAATTCAGACATAAGGTTGTCACCGCCTCTTCTATTTTGTTGCTTGTGACTGTGGCATTACTGTCGACACAACAAGTGATGACCATTCGTTCACAGATCGAAGAAAACATCGACACCAGCGTGAGTGAGATCCTATCCAGTGTGGGGAACACGGTAGAATCTGAAATGAACGCTAAAAAAGAACTCGCTCAATCCATGACCGAGATTCTTGAAATTAACCCAAGCGACCACGATTACGTTAAAGAAGTGCTAGAGAAGCCAATGCCAAAATCAAGCTTCTTGGCCATCGGTTATGCTTACGACAGCAACGGATTCGTGATTGAAAACGATGACGGTTGGGAAGCAGGCCCTGATTACGATCCTCGTGTTCGCCCTTGGTTTGTATCAGCAAAAGCAGAAAACAAACTTGTTGTCACCGACCCTTACGTGGATGTTTCTTCTAAGAAAGTGATCATCTCTATCGGTACACCAGTGCGTGAAGCTGGCCAGTTTTTAGCAGCCATGTTCTACGATATGGAGCTAACTACCCTTTCTGACTTGATCAACCAAGTAAACCTATTCGATGCTGGCTACTTGTTCCTAGTGACTGCGGATGGCACAACCATTGCGCACCCAGAAGCAAAATACAACGGCGAGAAGCTATCAAGCTACCTACCGCAAGTATCACTAACGTCTGGTGCTCAGCACATCGAGATGAATGGCGACAAATATATGGTCAGCCTAACGCACATCGCGAGCGAGAACTGGTATGTGGGCGCGGTTGTAGACGAGAGCATTGCTTATGCTGCGGTAGGTAAGCTGCGTAATAGCGCAATCATCTACTCATTGATTGCCGTTATTGCCTCTATCATCGCGCTGACTATCCTTATCCGTACCTTGATGCGCCCTCTTGATGAGCTAAACACAGCGATCCAAGCTGTAGCATCAGGCAAAGGCGATTTGACGCAACGTCTGGACACTAATACCGATCAAGAATTCTCTGAGCTAGCAAAAGGTTTCAATACCTTTATGGAGAACTTGCAGCATCAAATCATCGAATCGAAGAGCATTTCTGATCAGATCCTAAGTGGTACGCAAATCACCGCTGAAGGCGCTCGTGATTCAGCTTCTGCGATTCAAACTCAGCTGCAAGAACTTGAACAGCTCGCAACCGCAATGCACGAGATGTCAGTGACTGCGACAGAAGTTGCGAACAACGCACAAGGCGCGGCAAGTGCAGCGAAAGAAGCAGACGATGCAACGGTGCAAGGTTCTTCGATTGTGAATGAGTCTACAGAGACGATTAACCTGCTTTCAGACAGCATCGATCAAGCGGTTGAGGAAGTGCAAGGTCTTGAGTCAGCGACAGCAAACATCGAAACGATTCTAAAAGTAATCAACGACATAGCAGACCAAACCAACCTACTGGCACTGAACGCAGCAATCGAAGCAGCGCGTGCTGGTGAATCTGGTCGCGGCTTTGCAGTCGTAGCGGATGAAGTTCGCACTCTGGCGCAACGTACTCAAGAATCCACGACCGAAATCCGCAGCATGATCGAACAGCTTCAATCTGGTGCCTCTTCTGTGGCTAGCGCTATGCACCAAAGTAAAGGCAGCGCAGTAGAAGCGGTAGAGAAAGCAGAACACGCTAATGACGCCCTGCAACGTATTCGCGATGCGATCCAACGTATCTCTGACATGAACTTGCAGATAGCATCTGCTGCAGAAGAACAAAGCTTGGTAGCGGAAGAAATCAACAACAACACGGTTAACATTAAAGATCTGTCGACCCAAGTTGCTGATTCAGCGAACCGCACCAATGATGCAATGCAAGCACAGCATGAAGACGTTCGTAAGCAAGACGAGATTCTAAACCGCTTTACGGTCTAACTTCTCCTCTTTAACCCAGAACAAACTTCATCACCCAACAAGTAAAACAGCGAGCCAAAGTGCTCGCTGTTTTTTGTTTGCTTATAAAACCACATGTATATAGCGATCTTTCGAGCGCTTGTAATAAAAGTCATCCACTTTTAGGTAGGTAAAATTGCCAATCTGAATATAGGTGCTACGTGGTGGAATGTGTTTGTAATGGTAGTAGTGATGCTTCGGTCGCTTGTGCTTCACCACCACAACCTTTTTGTGTTTATGCTTATGTTTGTGCTTATGATGATGGTGGTGATGCCCGTGATGATGTCCGTGTTTGTGGTGATGTTTAGGGTGTGCCATTGCTTCAGCACTGAACATCCCCAAAGAAAGCATCATTCCAACGACTGTGAAAGAAAATCGCTTCGACACTCGGTTCCCCTTTACTTTATAACTTGTTAGTCATCATAAAGAGAGTGGTCGCAGGCCATGTCAGCCTATGGCGAGACAGTTTCACCTCAAGGTCAAATATCATCACGATTTATCAGGCAACGGTCAGGCCATACACGCCGCTGATGCAGCACTAACAATTCTGCACAAAAAAGCCGCTTGCCCAGTTATGGACAAGCGGCTTTCTAGATTCAATTTGTGTGTTCGTAAAGTCGATTTATACCGCTTGAGCGAACAGCAAGAAACAACCGAATAGGAAGATCATGCTCATACCCATCGCACCGCCACCAGCTTCGTACACACTGTTGTCTTCTACAGGAACACGACGTACTTTCATGGTCATCGATAGTGGAACAAACACCGCTAGGAATACAAGGATGATGCCTGCGTAGCTAAGGATCGCTAAGAAGTGCTCTGGAGCAAATACCGCGCCAAGCAACGGCAGAATAAACGTCGTCACGAATACCACTGGCTTACTTGCTTTTAGAAGGTCTGCATTTTGGTCGTAAAGCGCCATTGCTACACCCAAGAAAGACGTCAGCAATGCCAAACCAGTAAACATAGACAGAATGAACTCAAGACCTGTGTACTGTTGACCAAGAACAGAGATCAATTCAGACACGTTTGAGAACTGGATAAGTTCGTGTGGTGGCAAGTTACCCACTACTGCAAACAACCACAGTAGGTAACACACAAGAGGAATCGTCGAGCCAACAATGATCATGTTGCGCAGTTGGGTCTTGCTCGCTTCTTTGTTGTAAGTCACCAAAGAAGGAATCACGACCATGAAGCCAAAGCTTGTGAACAGAACTGAGCTTTGCTTGATCAATGCCATTTTGTCTGCGTTCACGACTTCACTTAGACCTTCAAACGATACGTTTGGTGCAAGAGAGAATAGCGTAAGAACAAGTGCGACAATCATACCGATGAATAAGCCACGGTTTAGCTTATCAACCACACCGGTACCCGCCGATACAATTAGACCAACCAAAACGGTAAAGCCAACTTGGCTAGAGATAGTAGAAAGTGGTAGGCCCATTGACGCAGTCACTTTTTGTACCAAGTCACCAGCACCGATGATGTACGCCATCAAAAGACAAACAAGCAGCGCGTACAAAAGACCGTTAGTAACAAACTGACCGCCTTTGCCCAGGGTTTCACGAGCAATCGCGTTCATGCTAACGCCACCACCTACTTTACAGCTTGCTTCCAATAGAAGAAGTGCAGCGTAAGTTGTACCCGCCCAGATGAACAGCATAAGAAGAGTGCCCCAAAGGAGGCCGAATTGAGCAAGCACCATTGGTATAGCAAGCATACCAGCGCCAAGAGCAGTACCTGCAACGATCAGGGAGCTGCCGACAAGTTTTAGGTTCACGGTTAATACCTCTAAATTTAATCCGTTTTGTTTTGACTTATCGTGCTTTTGGTTCGAAGCACGATCTACGGAAACGCCCTACTTTGCAGCCAATGAATTCGATGCTAAACAGCAATTCAGGATGCAAGAAGCCTAGACTCAAGACGGATCTATCCTGTCTGAGTATATTGGGGATGTAGGGAATCATTTCCGGGCAGAGTTCGACTAACGGAATGTCTCACTTTGGGTTCGAAGCAAAATCAGCGCATCCTTTTTCGTCAATCCCATTCTCTGCTGAATGGATTTGGTTCGAAAGGATTGTAAGGCATAAATAGGACGATTGAAAAGCAAAAGCTCCATCTTATAGCCATATATTTTAACAACTATCAGTTGATGCAACAGATATGTTGTAAAACCGCCGATTATTTAGCCTTTTGTTGTTATAAAGCTTAAGAAGTGGGCTTTGGTGCTCAATTTTTGAGGTGTACATGAAAATGTACACTTTGTTGAGAGGTGTTAGAAACCCGGAACATAGCCTAGATTCAGCAATATCGTTATTATTCGCTCCGTACCGATACGTTTCGGTTCACATACCTCTAAACACTGATTTACGGTTCGAAAATATAGGTAAATGAGTGTTCCGAATGCTGGGTTTGGTTCCCCAGCATTTGCATCCTTTCTTTAAATTCCTTCAGTGCTTTTATTTCACACAATTGGCTTTGTGGGATTTCGCTCGTTCATGCTTTTACTGCTCTCGTTCATGTTGTTACAGCTCTCCATACTTTACAGTTATCCATGCTTTACAACGAGCAACGCTTTCAACCAATTACATTTCCTTGTCTAGTGCGTCAATGATGTAAGTGAGTGCTGCAACACCCATGTCTGCCACTGAGCGCTCTATCAGGCTCAAATTCTCATAGGTTTGATTCAGCTCAGTCTGGTCAAGATCGCATCGATGCAAAAACAGCTCTTTATACTTCATCAACCTTTTCTGTGATTCTCGGGTTAACCATGTCATATCCAAGCGACTATCACGGCTGCGATTGCGAATTTCATCAAGCAATTGTTCTAAAACGCGTTGCATTTTGCGAATACTTACTTCACCAGAAATTGATTTATAAAGCTGATATTTTTCCATTTTCTGAAACTGACTGAAATTTAGTAATTTTTTTGTGGAACGTCATTCTTATCGCTATATCAACTTGGGTAAATACGAGGTGGTTAAACTGGTCCGGATATTGCGTGCTTCAGGACAAAACTGTCCTTTAAGGAGCGCCTATGCATGTAGACCCACTGATTGAAGTACTGATTGCTCGACGCAAAGAGAGAGGTATGTCGCGTGAGCAAATGGCAAAAGTCGCAGGGATGAGCGAAAAGACTTATCAAAGAATTGAGAGAGGCGAATCGGATTTAAAACTCTCCCAATATCGCTCCATTCTGCGTGCTCTTAACCTAACAGATTTGGATGTAGCCCTTGATGCTAGAGGGGTCGGTAACATCTCTGCAAGCGATGTTGCCTCAGCAGCGAGATTACTGTCACCAGAGGCACAATCCATGCTGACTAAGCTGATCTTCTTGGTGTTAGAACAGAAAGCTAACGAAAGCAAAAGCTCAACGAGAACATAAAGCCGTGCCCTAGACTCCTCAGTCAAACAAAGCTATGGTGAGCTAAACTTAAAGATTAGAGCTTCGGTACTCCAACCATGGGGGAAAGCATTATGAGAAGCATCTGGGTCATGATCACCGCCATTCTCTGCTTGCTGGGAGCAACAAGTCTGTCTGCACAACCGCAAGTGAAACCCGCGGTAAAGCCGATCACGCAGCCGGGTAACAAACACGATTTGCGTCCTGTGAATCGCCCTCATAGGCCCATCAAGCCGCCCCACTATAATCGGCCACCTTATTACCGCCCGCCCTACTACAGACCACCCTATTACCATCGACCGCCATATGTCGTTAGGCCACCGCGCTATCATTCGTCGTTTATCTATGTAAGACCGGGTTATTGGTATCCACCCTATCGCGGACGTTATTACTATTATCATAGCGATCTCGTAGGCATAGCGACCTTCGCCATCTTTGCCGGCATCACCTACGCCATCGTTCAAGACTCGTATTACCGCAGGAATGGAGACCGCTATGATTACGTCCGTTACCCACCAAGCGGTAACTACACGATTGTGAATGGAAACACCATCACGACGTCTTCCTCAACGTCGTCAAGCTATGCGCCATCATCAGGGCAAATTGTGTCTTCTTCGCCAAGTTCGAACACGCCGCGAGTCACCCATGTGGTTCCGGCGACAAAACCTGAACCTAGCCCTTACAAACTCGGAGAGATCGTAGATTCACTGCCTCACACGAAAGAAACGGTCGTCGTCGATGGACAGAGCTATTTCAAATACAAAAATACGTGGTTTGCGCCACTCAGAGCCGAGCGTAAGTTTGTTGTAGTGGAATCACCGCTGTAGTGCTTTATGTGCCCCCTTAAACGAACTAAACCCGCACGCTGCGGGTTTATGTTTGTTTGTAGATAGCCGTTTGAGTTACTCGCTTTTCAATAGAGTGCTTCGAACTCTGGAATCCTCGCTTTACCTCTCAGTAATAAGAAGTTCAAAAATCGGCTCGTCGACGTAGTGAGTATCTTCTCTTCATCCACATTGTGTTTCTCCAACAAAGCAATCGCCAAATCTAACTTGGAGATCTCTTCACAGAAGTGAGCATCCGACCCTGTACTGAAGTAAACGCCAATCTCTTTGCCAAGCTCGACAATGCGATCACAACGGGAATCACTGCCCTTGCGGCTTTTGCCTGTCAAAGATGTATTGTTAACTTCAATTGCGACATTGTGTTCTTTGGCACAGCGCAACACTTGCTCCATATCGAATGGATAGTTCGGATTACCCAAGTGGCCCAGAACATCCACTCTGTCGCTTTTAATCACATTTATCAGGGCAGCGGTATGTTCAGCTTCAGTCGCGGGCTTGAATACGGGTTCATGGAAACTCGCAATCACCCAGTCAAGATGTTGGTCAGAGGACGCTGGTAAGTCTATCTCCCCTTTCACATTCAGCGTGTTGGCTTCTACGCCACGGAGAATACCTACATCGTGTAAAAAGCGGGGCAAAATTCTTTGATTGTTGAAATACCAGTAGTGAGGGGCTCCTGGCATCTCGGGAGCATGATCGGTGGTACAAAGAAGTTTTAGCCCCTTATTCTTGGCAGACAATGCGTTCTCTAGAATGGTGCTGTAAGCGTGTCCACTGGCAATAGTATGGGTGTGGCTATCAATCACGATATCCATGGTGACCTCCTGAGATTGTGGACGAACTATCGAATTTCGAACGAACCGTTTTGATTGAGAAACAATGATAAGTCAGCAGGAATCGAATGATTCAACACTTTATCAACGTTGACCGCATCGGAGCGTAAGTAGAACTCCAAGGCGGCTTCTGGGTCTGTGCCACCACGAATCTTACGATTGACTAAACGCTCTTGTAGAAACTCCGCTTGAGTATCAATAAACACCGTAAAATCGGCCAAGCGATGCAGCTCTTTCCATACTGGTTCATCTAGCAACAACCAGTTGCCCTCGACGACGACAATATTGCGGTTAACCTGAATGGCATCATCAACCGGATCATGTAAGTTGCGGTCGTAGTAAGGCCATTTGCTGTCTTTCACTTTAAGCTGTTTCAGCTTGTCGATAAGCTCGGTGAGATTGAACGTCTCGTAAGAGCCTTTAATGCTGCGCAGAGGAACAATTTCACCATTACGTTCAATGGTGTTGCTGTCGAGGATTTCGTTCGGGTAGTGAAAACCATCAAAAGGCAGAACCTGAAGTGGCTCTTGGTTTTCATCTTGTTCAGAGAGGTGTTCCCAGAACGCAGCTAGGGTCGACTTACCGCTGCCCGGAGGGGCACACAAGAACACAACAATGCGTTCCTGCTTCTCATGACAAAGACGGGTAAATTTTTCGATAAGAGGTTGATGGATTCGCTTTACGTCGGCATCGGGAAAGGTAGCTTCGGTTTCAAAACCACTGACGTTTAAATTCACTTTCATGGTGAACCCTTATTGATTGATCTCCCCTTCGATTCTTTCTATCAACATTTCACACGACAGCTTCAACACTGTTTTGATGAGAGATTCGTATCTCATTTGCGAAAAGGACTCAAACGAAGAGAACTTAAGCTGATTGATCGACTCAAGATAAAAGCTGTCTTGCTGAGAAGAGAGTACCGCTTGGTTTTTGATGAAGTCGTAAATTACGTCATCCGCAAATTCGACTTTCTCCGGTTGGCTAACCACGTACTCCAAGACCTGATCGTACAATCCGATATCGGCGTAAGTTTCCAATGAGATTTTGCCCATCGCAAACATCAGCTTCGATACCACATCGGTCGTCACCAACGGACCATCTTCTTTCAATAAAGGATCCACAGCATACTCCTTCACTAGATCGTCTTGGACGAACACGCTCGGAAGTAATGCTTTTAACTTGAGGTTAATTATTTTGTTAGAAACCTGAAGAAACGCCGTGGCATTTTCGCACTCGTCCAGTTTCTCCAGTAATTCGTCTTCACGTGACAACGTATTATGACCTCTCCATTATGTGGCAGCGCAAAGGCTACCACACAAATTCGTTGCAACTAAACCGTTAAGCTCACGTCATAAAACTCAAGTAACGCTTTTTCTGCATGTGCGTTCCACACATAGTTATTCGCGTTCAAAATTGCGTCTAATTCGGCGAAGAACGGGTCTTGGTCTGCCAACGATAAGAAATCATCAATTGCGGTCAATGGCAGGTCAATGTGCGGGTAAATCAACTTCTTACCACCCGGAATATCCAACTGATTCAGAATCGTATGTGGCGCAGCTTGCAGACCACCAACGTGGGTGATCATGAACGATGGATTGATCTTACCTTGTGAAGACAAGTCGATAGATTCAACCATGTCGCCAGTCGAGCCACCAGATGTGCCAACAATGTGCGTTGATTCGTAATGCACGTTGTAGAAGTTAAACGGTACTTTGAATTTTTTATCGGTAGGGCCTGCGAAGAAGTTCAAGCAGCCATCGTTGCCCAACAGCTCATCGGCTTGTTCTAGCACTTGCGATACTGCTGCATACACCATCACATCGTCGTAGCCTTTGCCATCGTTCAGCGCTTTCAGATAAGTCACAGGATCATCGACTTGAGCGGTATTTACGTAATGCAGTTCAACGCCTTGTTCTTTTGCTTTTTCAACCGGGATTAAGCACTCTGCTCGGTCTAAGCGCGCAGCGTCGATGTCTGTCACCACAATCAGTTTTGGCTTCACCGGACCGTTAATCGCGTAGTCAATCGCACCAATCCCCATAGGGCCAGCACACGCGAGTAGCGCTAATGTTCCGCCCTCTTTGATGCCCATATCATGCTCGTACACGTATTGCGTAGTGTGGTAACTCGCATGGTAAGCACCGATGATGCATGACATTGGCTCAGCCAAAGACGCATCTGCAAAGTAGTCACCGTGGTAAGGCAGCACACAGCCTAAGTCGATAGCAATTTTAGGAATGATGGAATACGTTGCGTTGCCGCCAAAGGTTTCGTAGCTGTAACCCGCCGAGTAACCACTAGGCAAACCCATTGCTGGTTGCAGTACAAAGTAATCGCCTGCTTTGTATTGGTCTTTTAGGTTCTCACCGACTTCAACAATCACACCTGCGTATTCATGACCCGTCATCACTGGCACTTCATCAATGTTCTCAGGTACGCGTTTGTGTTTGCTACCCAACAATGCTGCTTTGTAAGTGGACAGACAAATGCTGTTTGAAATGTTTTTAACCAGAAGTTCATCGGCTGAAATGCTTGGCAAATCAAAGGTTCTTAGTTGAACGTCTTTCTCGCCACAGATAACCGCTGCCGTTGTTTGTACCATGATTTCTCTCCTAAATGGGGTGGTAGGTGCCACCCCATACTGAATTGTTAGGCTGGTTGCTCAGTCGCGACCGCTTGTTGCTTAATCGTATCCATCAGCTCATTGAGCGCTGGGTCATTGAGGAAGTTCTTAATCGTTACCACCGGCAAGCCTGTTGCTTTAATGGCTCGACTTTCTAAGCTTTCGTGTGTCACGACAATGTCGGCTTCACTTGGGACTTTTTCGATGGCGAAGTTCTTCACTTCAATATCAATCCCAGCTTGAACTAACTTGCGTTTGAAGGTTGAAGCGCCCATCGCGCTTGAGCCCATACCCGCATCACAAGCAAATGCGACAAATGAAATTGGTTTGTTTACTTCTTGTGTTGCAGCAGCAACTGGTTTGATTGCGCCTTCCGCTTTCATGTCTTTCATATCAGAGACTGACTGTTCAAACTCGTCTTCTTTGTCTTCTGCTTTGCTCATCTTCAGAATCGCACTTGCGACAAGGAAGGAAACAATCGTTGCAGTTGTGACGCCTGCGATGGTCGCTAGGAAGCTGCCTTTCGGTGTTAGTGCTAGGTAAGAGAAGATTGAGCCTGGACTTGGACCAGCTACCAAACCCGCATCAAGTAGGTTGAAGGTTGCGATACCTGTCGCTGCACCCGCAATCATTGCCAATATCATGATTGGCTTCATTAGCACGTAAGGGAAGTACAGCTCATGAATACCACCGAAGAAGTGAATGATGATGGCACTTGGCGCAGAACGTTTAGACAGACCTTGACCAAACTTCGCGTAAGCCAGCAGCATACCAAGACCCGGACCTGGGTTAGATGCCACCATAAAGAAGATAGATTTACCTGTTTCAGCTGCCGCCTGCAGACCTAGTGGGTAATAAATACCTTGGTCGATAGCGTTGTTGAGGAACAGCACTTTCGCAGGCTCGTTTATGATAGCGAGCAGAGGAAGGAATCCCGTCGCCACCAAGGCTTCGATGCCTGATTTAACAAACAAGTTTGCCGCAGTTACCGCAGGGCCAACAATCTCGTAGGCGAACAGACACAGGATCATGCCCACAATACCTAGTGAGAAGTTGTTCACCACCATCTCAAAACCAGAAGGAATACGGTGTTGGATTCGCTTATCCATTTGCACCACAACCCAAGCACTGAGTGGGCCCATGATCATCGCGCCAACGAACATTGGGATGTCCGCACCAACGATAACACCCATGGTACCAATGGCACCGGCTACCGCGCCGCGTTTATCACCAACAATCTGACCGCCGGTATAACCGATCAACAGTGGTAATAAGTAAGTGATCATTGGACCAACAAGTTCCCCAAACGCTTCGTTTGGCATCCAACCTGTTGGGATAAAGAGTGCAGTAATAAAGCCCCAAGCGATGAAGGCTCCGATATTTGGCAGCACCATGGCGGTCAAATGACCCCCGAAGGCTTGCACATTGGCTCGCATGTTTGCTTTCACGTTATGTTCCTTTTAGTATGCTTTTATTATGTCTAGCACTTGTTCCTTAGATGAAGCTTGTGCCAGTTTTGCAATGTTCTCTTCGTCCACAAACATCTCGCTCAGCGCTTGAATCACCTCAATGTGGGTATCAGAGTCTTTTGCAGCTAGGGTAATTAGAATGTTGGCAGGGCCAAGGTCCGAACCAAAATCAACTGGTGAAGGGAAAATATGAATGCCCAAGCCCGTTTTTAGGACACCGGTTTCTGGGCGAGCATGTGGCATCGCCAGTCCAGGGCACAACACATAGTAAGGACCATTTTCTTCGGTCGATTGGATGATGGCATCCGCGTATTGCTGAGAAACGTAACCTTTGTCTTCTAGGTATTGCGTTGTCTTTTTAACTGCGTCTTGCCATTGGTAAGCGCGGTCATTAATAACATCTACTAGTTCGTGGTCGATTAATTCATACAGCATTTTTAAACCCTATCAACAGTTCGGTATCGATGGGTTAATTATCAATAAGAGTCGTAGAACCGCGCAAGCACGCCTCTTTTGTGCAACAAATCACAATTAAATGGCTGTCAATTTGTTTTAATGAACGTAGCTCAAAAATAGACAAAGAAAGTTAGCAACAAATTTTCTTTCAGCAACATGTCAATAGGCATAATTTGAACCTCCGCACCTATCCAAACATTTCTAGAAATTCGCAATAATATATCTTGATCACATTACGACTCTTGACTCGCTATTTATCGTGATTGAATTCAAACTTCATTTTCCACTAATTTGGCGCTAGTGAGTTTCAAACAGGGATAATCATCACACTTGTTTGCTAAAAGAAATCGAAACGTTGCTTAGTTTCAGCATAGAGCGAACAGAAGGTCGGAAGAGAAAAGACAAAAAAACCCGCCGAGTGGCGGGTTTAAAATGAAATGCGTAATATCGCGCTTACGACTTATGACGTTTTGCCACCAGCGTAAACTTGTAGTCAGTCGATTTGAAGTAGTTGCGGCTGTATTCAAAAACCACATCCCCCTGCAAGAAACCACGCGTGCGCTTTTCGATGATTGGCTCAGCCGGGTCAATATCTAGCAACTCTGCAATGTCTTGCGGTGGCAATACCGGGATGATTTCTTGCTCACTGCGATCAATCACCATGCCCTTCTCTTTCTCAATAAAGTGGTACTTAGAACCTTGCATCACTTGGTAGGTGAGATCAGGGAACATGTCTGTCGGCAGCCAAGTTTCTTCTACTGTGATTGGGTTGTCATCTAGGTAACGAACGCGTTTCACGTAAAAGACTTTGTCATCTTCATTAATGTTCAGCGCATCAGCCATCGTGAGCGATGCTTTAGTAATCTCGAACGCGACCACATCGCTGTGCGTCACTGCATTTAGGTGCGCCCATTTCTCTGCAAAACTGGTCTGCTGGTAAATGTCGTAGTTAACCTTGTTCTCTTTCACATAGGTACCACTACCCTGCACACTTTCCAGTTCACCATTTTCAATCAGCAGTTTTAACGCTTGGCGAACCGTGACTCGGCTACAAGAAAATTCTTCGCGTAACTGAGCTTCGGTAGGAAGAGCGGTTCCTACTTTGTATTCGCCATCGCTGATCTTCTCGCGAATCGCGTCCGCAATCTGGCGATACATTGGCAGTCTTGCCATGTTTACCTCTATAAAAACAATACAAATGACCATTCAAGTGAACTTGTTTGAGACAACTCAAGAACCGAGCACACTGGAGTGAACTATCATTGCAAGAAAGACTTGGTTTATGAGCTCTATAATACGAATTCAGGTCAACATGACAAGCACTTGTTCGCATATCGGCATACAAAAACAAGCCAAAACAATACAACAATAATACATATTTTAATTCAACTGCGATCCTGATCACGGATCATTTGTATTTAAAAGGTATTATTCACATCATTGTTGAATGCACAACAATGTCGAATGTGACAATGGGACAAAAGTTATGAAATTAACCTCTCTTACAAACCCATCGCTGATAAACCTACAAACGACGTTCGAAAGTCGTGACGCAGCGATTCGTGCACTTGCCGACCAGCTAGACCAGCAAGGCAAACTGCATAACAAGGAAGAATACCTACAAGCAGTGTTTGCTCGTGAAGAGCAAGGCCCGACAGCGCTAGGCGAAGGCTTGGCAGTACCGCACGGTAAGACAGATGCAGTAAAAGAGGCGGCGTTTGCCGTAGCCACACTAAAACAAGACTTAAAGTGGCAAGGTCTGGATGAAGACGAAGACGTAAACCTGATCTTCCTAATCGCAATTCCAAATGCGGAAGCAGGTTCAACACACATGCACCTGTTGACCGAACTGACCACAACGCTAGTGGATGACGATGTTCGTGAAGCAGTGCTCAATGCTACAAATGTAGAACAAATTTTCGCTTTGCTTGATGGTCAAGCAGAGCAAGAAGAAAAACAAGACCAATTAGATACAAATGCACCAACCATCGTTTGTGTGACGGCTTGCCCTGCGGGTATTGCACACACCTACATGGCAGCAGAATACCTAGAGAAGACGGGTAAGAAGCTGGGTTATAACGTGCATGTTGAAAAGCAAGGCGCAAACGGTATTGAAGATCGTTTGACTGCTGAACAGCTCAACAGTGCAACTGCGGTCGTCTTCGCGGCTGAAGTGGCAATCAAAGAGTTAGAGCGTTTTGACGGTATTCCTCGTGTAGAAGTGCCAGTTGCTGAGCCAATCAAACACTCTGAGCGCATTCTTAACGAAGCGGTTGAAGCAGGTAAAGCAGGTCGAAGCGCTGGTGCTGCAGTTGCAACCAACGACAAACCGAAGAAGCTACCACTTAAAACTGAACTGAAACAAGCACTGCTATCAGGTATCTCTTACGCAGTTCCTCTTATCGTTGCTGGCGGTACCGTACTTGCTGTTGCCGTGCTATTGGCACAAATGTTCAACCTACAAGATTTGTATGCAGAAGAAGGCTCTTGGTTGTGGATGTACCGCAAGCTAGGTGGTGGTCTACTGGGTACATTGATGGTTCCTGTACTAGCGGCATACACCGCTTACTCATTGGCAGATAAACCGGCACTTGGTCCAGGCTTTGCCGCAGGTATTGCAGCAAACCTTATCGGCTCTGGCTTCCTTGGTGGTGTTGTCGGTGGTTTGATTGCTGGTTACGTCATGCGTTGGGTAAAAGAAAACGTACGTCTAAACCCTGCGTTCAACGGCTTCCTAACCTTCTACCTATACCCGGTTATCGGTACTTTGGTTGCTGGCTCACTGATGCTGTTCGTTATTGGTAAACCTGTTGCTTGGCTAAACCAAGGTTTGACGGACTGGCTAAACGGCATGTCTGGCACCAACGCCCTACTTCTAGGCGCAGTAATTGGTTTATTCGTATCGTTCGACCTTGGTGGTCCTGTCAACAAAGCCGCTTACGCATTCTGTCTGGGTGCAATGGCGAACGGCGTTTACGGCCCATACGCTATCTTCGGTTCGGTGAAAATGGTCTCTGCGTTCACAGTAACGGCTTCAACCATGCTTGCACCTCGCCTGTTTAAAGATTTCGAAATCGAGACGGGTAAATCAACTTGGTTGCTTGGTCTAGCGGGCATCACTGAAGGTGCGATTCCAATGGCTATCGAAGATCCAATCCGCGTTATTGGCTCGTTCCTACTTGGCTCTGTCGTAACAGGCGCAATGGTGGGTGCTGCTGGCGTAGGTCTATCGACTCCAGGTGCAGGTATCTTCTCAATCTTCCTACTACACGATGCAGGTCTAGGCGCATTCACGGCTGCGGCAATCTGGTTTGGTGCTGCGCTGATTGGTGCAACTATCTCGACCATCACTCTCATCATGTGGCGAGCACACGCAGTAAAAAAGGGCAAATTTGCCACTGAGGCTGCCGCTCAACCATAACCCGAATCACTCATAGATTCGCTCAACACAAACTTTGGGCGTGGGATTTCTGCGCCCTAAATATTCGTCGGCAAGCATAAACGCCGTAAAAACGAATAGAAAACAATCAAATTTAAAACAAATTAACGGCAATTATTGCCTAAGACGGTAAAAGTTATGACTACATCTCGCGTTCATATTACTCCTCACATGCACTGGGATCGTGAATGGTACTTCACTACAGAAGAGTCTCGCATTCTGCTAGTGAACAACATGGAAGAAATCATGACTCGTCTGGAAAACGATCCAGACTACAAATACTACGTTCTAGACGGTCAAACCGCAGTTCTGGAAGATTACTTCGCAATCAAACCAGAAAACAAAGAGCGCGTACGTGAGCTAGTACAAGCAGGCAAACTGATTGTTGGCCCTTGGTACTCTCAAACGGATACGATGCAAGTATCTGGCGAATCAATCGTACGTAACATGCTTTACGGATTGCGCGACTGTCTAGCGCTAGGTGAGCCAATGAAGATTGGTTACCTGCCAGATTCATTCTCTATGAGCTCTCAGCTGCCAGCTATCTACAACGGTTTCGGTATCAATCGCGCCATGTTCTGGCGTGGTTGTTCAGAGCGTCATGGCACAGATAAAACCGAATTCTTGTGGCAATCAAATGATGGCAGTGAAGTCTCTGCGCAAGTACTGCCACTGGGCTACGCGATTGGTAAATACCTACCGCAAGACGAAGAAGGTCTGCGCGCGCGTCTAGATAAATACTTCCCAGTGCTAGAAAAGCCGTCGGTAACAAAAGACATCTTACTACCAAACGGTCACGACCAAATGCCTATCCAAAAAGACATCTTCGAGGTGATGGATAAGCTACGTGAAATCTACCCAGACAAAGAATTCAAAATGAGCCGCTTTGAAGAAGTATTCGAGCGTATTGAAGCCGAGCGCGATCAGCTTGATACCATCAAAGGCGAGTTCAACGACGGTAAATACATGCGTGTTCACCGTACTATTTCTTCAACGCGTATGGACATCAAACTGATCCACGCAGAAGTAGAAAACAAGATCGTCAACATTCTTGAGCCATTAGCGTCTATCGCATGGACACTGGGCTTTGAATACCACCACGGTCTAATCGAGAAGATGTGGAAAGAGAGCATGAAGAACCACGCTCACGACTCGATTGGCTGCTGCTGTTCAGACAAAGTACACGCAGAGATCTTGAACCGTTACATCCTTGCAGACGACATGGCGACCAACCTGATCAACTTCTACAAACGTAAGATTGTTGACCACATGCCTGCACGCGAAGGTTGCGACAAGCTAGCACTATTCAACCTATCGCCATACACTCGTGAAGAAGTGGTAAACACCACCATCACTATCCGTGCAGAACAGTTCAACCTGTTTGATGAAAACGGCACGCCAGTTGAATACTTCATCCAAGATCAACGCGTAATCGACCCAGGTAAGATTGACCGTCAAATCGTTCACTACGGTAACTACGACCCGTTCATCGAATACGACATTCAAATCAAGCACACTGTGCCAGCGATGGGTTTCACTACCCTACACATTCAAGCGAATGAGAAAGGCACGCAAAAAGTGGCTGAGCAGAAGGAGTTCCTGCTGGAGAACGAATTCTACCGCATCAACGTAAATGCAAATGGCACTCTGAACATCTTCGACAAAGAGACAGAGCACCTTTACGAACAAGCGCTGCGCATTGAAGACGGCTCTGACGATGGCGACGAATACGACTACTCACCTTCTCGTAAAGAGTGGCTACTGTACTCAGACGAATTCGATGCAGAAGTGAATGTGAAGCACGAAGGTTTCCAATCTGTGGCAACCATCAAGCTGCGCATGAACTTGCCTGAGAACCTACAACAACGTGAAGAGCGCACAGGTCAAAACGGTTACCTAGACGTGAACTGCCAAGTGGCTCTAAAACAAGGTACACGCCGTATTGAAGTTCGTATGGAGCTAGATAACCAAGCTGACGACCACCGCGTTCGCGTATTAGTACCAACACCGTTTGTGTCTGAAGCCGTAGTAGCAGACAACCAGTTCGGTTTGATCACTCGTCCAACGAACGATCCAGAAATGGCGAACTGGGAAGCAGACGGCTGGAAAGAAGCACCAGTGCCGGTTTACCAGCTAATGAACTTTGCCGCGGTTGAGAACGCACAAGGTGGTATGGCGCTGATGAGCAACGGTCTGCGTGAGTTTGAAGTAATTTCAAGCCAAGGCAATGAAGAGCGTGACACATTCGCCCTAACCCTTCTGCGTGGTATCGGCGTGTTGGGTAAAGAAGAGTTGTTGCTTCGTCCGGGTCGTCCATCTGGTATCAAGATCCCGACGCCAGATTCACAAGTACGCGGCAAGATCGTTTGTGAGTTCGCACTATTTGGTTTCGCGGGCAACCACATCGAAGCAAACGTAATGGCGGCGGCGCGTGACAACGTGACTCCAATCCAGTGCTACAACAAGATCCCTTACAACGCGATGAAGCTGAACGTAGGCGAGCAAAACCTACCGCTAACGCACAGCTTGCTAAGCAAATCGCTAGAAGGCGCAGTACTGAGCGTACTGAAGAAAGCGGAAGACGAGGATGCACTCATCCTGCGCGTCTACAACCCATCAGAGAGCGAAGTGATTAACGACACAGTAGCGTTTACTTCAGAAGTAACGTCATGGAAAGAAACACAGCTAGACGAGAAAGTGCTACCAAATGAGGTAGAGACAGCATCGTTCGGCACGCTGAAACCGTGTCAGGTTAAATCTTTCCAAGTGAAGTTCTAATCCGGTTCTCAGGATAAGGTCATCAACTAGATAACCCGTCCAAACCGACTCAGGCTTGCTCTCATCGTGGAGCAAGCCTCTCCTCTTCTTTCGTTCCAATCAAGAGAATATCGCCATGCAACACGCTCTATTCAAACTGGACAATGTGATTCAAAACTACGCTTGGGGCAGCCACACCTCGATTCATGATTTATTCGGCATCGACAATCCAGCAAACGAGCCACAAGCAGAAATCTGGATGGGTGCTCATCCAAACGGCTGTTCAAAGCTTGCCGACACCAAACAACTGCTGTCAGAAGTCATCAACCAAAACAAAACGCAATCGCTGGGTGATTACACCGCGGCGCGTTTTGGTGAACTGCCGTTCCTATTCAAAGTACTGGCAGCTGAAACACCGCTGTCCATTCAAGTACACCCTAGTAAGCACAAAGCGGAAATTGGCTTTGCTCGTGAAAACGACCAAGGTATCCCGCTTAATGCTGCAAACCGTAACTATAAAGATCCAAACCATAAACCGGAGCTGGTTTACGCGCTGACATTTTACAAAGCGATGAACGGCTTCCGCCCAATTGAGCAGATCTTATCTCTGTTTGAGCAAGCGAACATCACTGCTCTAGAGACTGAAATCAACGCACTGAAAGCCACACCAAACAGTGAAGGTCTAAAAGTGTTCTTCTCAGCACTTATGTCGTTAGAAGGCGAACGCAAACAGCACGCTTTGAATGAGCTATACGCAAGCCTAGAGCGCCCTGCGAAAACCGCTATGGCACGAGAAGCTTACGGTTATATTCAAGACTTCCGTCAGCATTACGCGGACGATATTGGTCTGTTTTCGCCATTGATGTTGAACACGATTGAACTCGCTCCGGGCGAAGCAATGTTCCTCCATGCAGAAACGCCACACGCATACGTTCAAGGGACAGGTTTGGAGATCATGGCGAACTCAGACAACGTGCTGCGCGCTGGCTTAACTCCTAAGTACATCGACGTTCCTGAGCTTATCGACAACACCATCTTCAAAGCGATTGACCCAGAACAAATCAAGCTCGCACCAGTACATAAGCAAGGCAAGCTTAGTTACCCAATTCCGGTGGATGATTTCGGCTTTGAAGTGATGGCTGTTGAAGGCACTGCAACGACTCAATTCGTGCGTAGCGCAGAGATTTTGTTTTGTATCGAAGGGGAAATCTCGGTTTCTAGCCAAGACGATCACATCACATTGAAAGCCGGTGAATCGGTTTTCGTCTGCAGCAACTCAGTGAAGTACGTTTGCCAAGGTGACGGCACCTTAGCTCGCGCCTTTAACTGATTGGCGAAATGAACTGACAGCTTATTGGATAGCGGCTTCCTGTTCTCCAGTAAGCACGCTCCTAACCTAGGTTTGCGCTGATTTTGTCAGTGGTCAGCAATAACCACCTTGTCACGCTCCACTTCGATGACGCTTTTCGAAGGCGAGCAGGCATTTACCGTTGATATTCGTGGTCAACTCCATCATTTTGACCATCCCCACCAATGTCTAGCGAAGAGCATTGGTGGGATTTTTTGTTTACAGCGCTTTTAATACTTCCATCGCAAGCGCTTCATCGTCTTGCTCTGCTAAACCACTGATACCAATTGCACCGACGACTTTCCCTTCTTGTTCTACAGGTACTCCGCCCATAAAGCCCGTGATCTTTGGGTCAGTCCAATAACTCAACTGCTTACCTGTTTCACGAGCCCAAGCGCCCAAATTGCCACTAGGCTGACGGTCTCTAGCCGAGGTGTAGGCTTTGTTTTGTGCCAACAAACCTGCTTGCACGCTCACATCATCCATTCGGGCAAAACCGAGCAATTCGCCATGCGTATCAACCACGGCAACCGCAATGTTTTGCTTACGAGCAGCAGCAATTTCCAATGCCGTTTGAATCAGAGTTTGAACTTGTACGTATTTCATTTTTCTCTCCTACGGGATCTCATGACCAAGGGTTTTCTCAAACAAGCCATACCAATGACTGCGCGACAGCGTGACGTTCTCTACTTGAGCACAAGCGCGAATACGCTGTGGGTTTGCAGTACCAATAACAGGCTGAATTTGGTTTGGATGACGCATTAGGAAGGCTAAAACAATCGCCTCAGACGACACGCCATATTCAGCTGCTAGCGCCATCACCATCTCCGCAGTCTGTCTGGTATTGTGATCATCAGAATGTAAGCCACGCTCTGAGAATCTTCCTTGCGCCATACTGCCCCACCCTTGCAGTTGGATATTGTGCTTACGGGCATGTTCCAGTGTTCCCGCAACGTAGTCAGATGCAGACGAAGGAAGCCCCATGCCTTGCTTGATGAAGTCAGGCTTAGCCAGACTCATTTCTAACTGGTTCGCCACAATAACTTCGCCCGTTGCTTGTTGAAGAAGATCAATTTGAGCACTGTTCATGTTAGAGACACCGAAATGGTTAACTTTGCCAGCTTGTTTCAGTGCTTGGAGCGCTGTGCCCAGTTCTTCAAATTCAACCAAAGGATCAGGACGATGCAGCATCAAAACATCAAGATTCTCCACGCCGAGGCGCTCAAGAATGCCCTCAACAGAAGCCGTCACCCATTTAGCAGAAAAGTCATACTGCTTAACACCTTGTTCATCACCAAGACGAATGCCGCACTTGGATTGCAGATAAATTCGTTCTCGTAACGTTGAGTCATTGGCTAAGATGCGCCCAAACACTTCTTCTGCCTTACCGAATTTGTAGATATCCGCATGATCAAAGAGATTGATGCCAACCTCTAATGCTACCTCTACTGCGGCATAAGCTTGGTTTTCATCTTGGGCGGTTAACGGGTTGCGATTCCACTCCCCTCCAAGCCCCATGCAGCCGAAGACCAAGCGGCTAACGTTAGGTAAGGTTTTGGCGAGCGGTAGTGTTGGATTGTTCATCGTTATTCTCACTTTTCCGATTTCTGCATTTTCAACTTCTGAAGTTAACTCGAACCATCTTACCGTTCGTAAAAATTAGTTTAATACCGTAAAATCGAATTCATTATCCTCGCTAGCGAACAATCGAGATGACAGATTACAAAAGAATTGAAAAACTGATGCTGTTTGCCGAAGTGGCTCAAACACTCAATTTTTCTAGAGCAGCGGAGCAACTTGGCATTTCTAAAAGCTACCTGTCGGAACAAATCAAGCGATTGGAATCGGAGCTCGCCACGCCTTTGATCGTTCGAACCACACGCAGCGTGAGACTAACAGCAGAAGGTGAATCGATCTTCGCACAAGCGGAAGATCTCAAACGCCGCGTAATGGAAATGGAAAAGAGTTTAAGTCAGCAATCTGAGCAAATAGATGGTCTGATTCGGCTTACCGCTCCCAAGATGTTTGCTGAAGCGGTGCTGCATGATTTATGTGTGGCGTTTCGCGCTCTACATCCAAACGTAGAGTTCGAGATCCTTTCTAGCTATCAAGCTTTTAATCTGACGGAAACCAGCGTTGATTTTGCGTTTCGAGCGACAAGAACGCCACCTGAGAATATGATTGCGCATCACCTTTTGGACTACTACCACTGGCTGGTTGCTTCTCCTCAGTATCTGCAAGAAGAAGGCACGCCGGAGACGTTAGCGGATTTAAAACAGCATCAATGCTTAACCACATTGCATCAAAAAGAGTGGCCGTTAAAAACGGGAACAGTTCAAACCCAAGGTTGGCTTTCAAGCAATGAAAACCGCTTACTCAAAGAATCAGCCCTGTCTGGCAATGGCATTGCACGATTAGCAAGTTACTTTGTCGAGCAAGACGTTGAAAATGGCCGACTAGTGCAGGTTCTATCGGAAGAAACTGACCACCAGCACAACGCGGTTTACTTGGTGTATCCGCAACTTATCTATCAATCGGCGAAAACCAAAGCCTTCATTGAATTCGTGAAGCAGCACTTTGCTAAATAACTGAGGCAGTTAATCCGCAGACCACACCGAGCGAATATCTGGCCAACCCCAATTGGTTAAAGCAACGTCTTCTAACACACCTTGGAAGCGCAAAGTTTGCGTATGGTGGAACATAGGTGCAATCCAGTATTCGCTGACGAGTGTGGAAGCAATAGGTTCAAGCGCTTTGAGATAGCCTTCTAGCGAGGTATACGCGCGCACTTTCTCTAGTTGCTCATCCAACCAAGTCGCATTCTCTTCACCCAAGGTGTGGTGCAACACGGTATTGCTAAAGAAGTTGGTAAACGCCGATGCATGGCGGTTATCATCCAAGTTGATGTTCGTCACCACCAAGGTTTCATCTAGCGTGCCGTTTTTGGCTTTTTCACTTAGCTCTCGGTAGGAGTACATCACAATGCCGACTTTGCTTCCTGTCCCTTCTAGTAAGTTAGCGATTGCACGCGCACATCGTCTCAATGCTGTGTAGTTGTATCCTGCGATGGTGATATGTTTAGGCAGTTTGCTTTCTTCACCAAACGGTCTTAGTACGGGCTTCCACGTTGGCAGCATGTTGTAAGCCGGTACACTGCCAAACACGATCTTTTCTTTGCGCATCACATCTGCAAGTCGTTCCGGTTGAATCAACTCAGCAATGTAGCGACGCTGCGCTTGAGACAGAGGATACTTGGCATGTTGATTAAACAAGGCGAACAAGCAACCGTCCTCGGTGCGACTGTGCTGACTCGCCGGTGCAGTCTCGGCATCTTGTGTCGACATGTAATGCCCGCACATGCTGTCGGCAAGCTCGTCGTCCGCTTTTTCTACCTGCTTAGGTGGAGTGTTTGCGGCTAGGGATGGGTTCTCCATTTTCTCATCATTGACGATCCAGATTGTCACCATGTCGGTCAGTACTCGACAGGCGTAATAGCCGTCAAAAGCTTGCAGTTTTAATCGATGAGCACTGTGTTCAATCACAGAGAAAGGGCCACTGCCAACGACCAAATTGTTATTGGCAACGTTCACTTGGCTAACAGGTTGGATACCGTACTTCACGCCAGAAATAAGCCCAGCAAAACCCAAATCTGGCTTGCTGAGGGTAAACACAACCTTGAGTGGATTTGGCGCGGTAATGTTATCGACATGAGCTAACTCTTTCTCATACAACTCAAGAGAACTGAGTTTGGCAAACAGGCTAACAACGGTATCGGCATCAATCGGTGCACCATTGTGAAAGGTTAAGCCCGGGCGCAGGTAAAAGGTCCATTCGTAACTTTTCTCGTCATAACGCCAATGATGAGCAAGTTCTGGCTTCACCACTCCGTTGTAGTCACTGGATACCAAACAACAGTAGATTTGACGCAAGAAGAAGCGCTCACTGCTTCGATGCAGTTGATGAGGAACAATACGCTCAAACATACGTTTGTAGGTGAGCTGAATGTTGAGTCGACCTTCTTGAACAGACGCCCCTGAAGTCGTTTTGAGCAAACGTCCAAACGCAGCTTCATCTTCATCGAGAATCGCCAACGCTTTTTCGTATTTACCCAGCTTGATCCGCTCCAGTGCGAGGCTTTCTTTTAAGGCACTCAACTCGATGTTCAGCAATAACGTTGAACGCTGATTACGTCCCGCTTTTGGCAGCCAACTCAACCACGCTTGCTCCTGCATTTGCGACAGTAAGCTGCGTGCATGGCGAGGAGAGGTGAACAGCAAGTCAGCGACTTCCTGCAATGTGGTTTTGGCTTCACTTCCCACGCCAAAGGGAGTGAGTCGTTGGTAGTAGCGGAACAAGTTGAGATCAGACACCGCGCGCCCTCAAAAAGTGGATATAGGTTTATTTTACTCAACTTATCCGAGAGAAAATAAGAAAACTTCCAAACACTTTGTTCCCCTTTTTACCCTCACGAAAGCAAAAATCGGTGAGTTAGCGCACCTTCTTGGGCTAACTAGGAATAAACCACAGAAATCTACTCTCTTTTTCAGCTCCTCTTTTCTTTGCATACTGACCCTGTCAGCAACAAGGAGGAAACACTATGCGATTCCAAATTCGATCAGCGAAAGACATGCCGACAATGGCAACCTATTTCCGAGAGCGCGTTGCGCATTCGGACAACAAGCTTGAAGTAATGGCTCTGGTAACAATGAACGATTTCTTCAACTGGTAAACGAACCTTAAGCAGAACTTAGCTCCTGATACTACACCCCCACTTCGTTGTATCTTTAAGTTCTGCTTTCCTCTTCTAACTGTCTCTTTTTCTTGCCATTCATTATCTAGGTTACCAAAAGTTAACTAGTTGAAATGCCGTAAAACTGGGTCTACATTGAAGTCTCACCCCCTACACAATCGCTTTTATTGAGAAGGGGAATCCATGGATATATACCACCAAATCGGGAGTCATTATGGCAACTTCAGTGAAACTTAAAGCGGGCGACAGCTTCCCTTCTCTTCAAGCAACCTTGCTAGATGGTTCAAGCGTGACGTTAGGTCAGCCGCAAGGTGATGCGACTTGGCAAGCCGTATTCGTTTATCGTGGTAAACACTGTCCTCTTTGTACCAAATACCTCAATGAGTTAGAGGGCTACAAACAAGCTTTCGCAGAAGCAGGCGTTGATATTCTTGCGGTTTCAGGCGATTCAAAAGAGCAGCTTGAGGGACATTTAGAGAAACTCGAAATCAGCTTCCCGATTGCTTACGGCCTAACCGAAGAACAAATGAAAACATTAGGTCTGTACATTTCACTGCCTCGTTCAGAACAAGAAACTGACCATAACTTCGCAGAACCAGGTCTGTTTGTGGTGAATGAACACGGCAACTTGCACGTGGTGGATATTTCAAACAACCCGTTTGTTCGCCCTGAGCTTGGCGCGCTATCACGTGGTTTGGCTTGGATTCGTAATCCAGACAACAACTACCCTATCCGTGGTACGTTGGACTACTAAGCGGCTTACGCCCAATCAGTCTCAGACAACAATCAAACATAAAAAATGCCAGCGATATGCTGGCATTTTTATTGGCTTAAACCGTTAAGCGATGGTGAGATACAAGAGACCGCGTTATTTACGCAGCTCAATCTGGTGAGTCTCAGACCAGATTCGCAAATCATCAAGAATCTTAAGTGCGGTTCGGCCGAACTCGGTTAGCTCATAGCTTACTGCAATTGGGCGATCGCTGATCACTTTGCGCACCACCATACCTTCAGCTTCTAGCTCTTTAAGGCGTTGGTCGATCATCTTTTTGCTTGCGCCGCCTAGCATGCGTGCTAAGTCATTGAAGCGAACTGGGCCATCTTTCAAATGAAAAATCAAAGAGCCTTTCCATTTACCACCAATTAGACGCATCCCTTTCTCGATAGCACATGGCTCCGCACATACGTTCGCCACTGACTTACGACCTTTGCTATCTACACTGATTCTGCTTTCCACAATACACCTCAAGATACGCACCTAATCTAGGTAACGAAAAGTAAGCTAGATACATTTAGTGCTTTAGAGTAATAAAAACGTCACCTCGCCGCAAACAAATAAAAATGGACCGCATGCAGCAGTCCATCTCAATTCATCATTCAGTTCGCACTATGTTTCTAAAAGGATTAGAAGTTTTCGTTAATGTGCGCTTCGAAACGAACAAAATCGTTTTCGATATCTGCGTTCTTCATCACGTCGTAACAAGCGAATGTAGGCAGTGCTGACATACCAAAGAAGCGGAAGTTAGCGTGCATGTGGAACATCAAATCGTCCACGCCTTTACCTTGGAATAGGTATTCGTTCTCATCATCAAACGATTCTTCTGGCGCGTTGAATGTCAGTGACAGCATGTATTTACTGTTGGTTTGAGTACCGCCTGTACCATAGTTTTTCTTTGGTTCTTCTGCGCTACGACCATCAAATGCACACAGTGCGCCGCCCATACCCGCAGTAAACACGTCGTCCATGTATTTTTTGAATGACCAAGGCACAGACATCCAGTTGATTGGGCTTTGGATGATCACGCGATCAGCCCATTCAAAGTGTGCGAGTTGCTCATCTACGTTGATCTCATCTTGCATTGTCACAACGCGAACCTGATGGCCTTTTGCTTGCAGAAGCGTCTGTGCTTTGTCGACAAGAGAAGCGTTTAGACGACCTTCTGAGTATGGTGATGGTTCGTGTGCGTTGATGATCAGTACGTTGCTCATGGGATTACCTTTAAATAAGTTCACAAGATGACGCAATAACCATTGTGCGTCGGATGTGGTTTATTATGGTAACCTAGAAATATAGTGCAATTAGTTAACTTTTAGTAACCTACTTAATTTTTTATTATATCACTGTTTTTAAAAGAGATATTTTTTTCAATTTTTTATTCATCGTTATTTCCCGATTAATTTTTTCATCGAGTTGTTGCATCTTCCACAGAGCAGGCGTACACTTTATCGCAATTCGACGATTAACTATTAAGGCCAGCGAATGAGTGATAAGTGCAACGACACGTGCGAAGTTGTTTTTCAGACAACCCAACAACAGCTCGAGAAAGAACAAACTCTAGCAGCACAAGCAAAAGCTTTGTCGCATCCAGCACGTTTGCGCATTCTGCATATCTTGCACACGCTCGATACCATGGGTGGTTGTTTGAACAGTGATTTGGTTTCTGAACTGGGTCTTGCGCAATCTACTGTTTCCGAGCACTTGCGCATTCTAAAGCAAGCTGGCTTTATCAGCGCCGAGCCAAACCCACCTAAGGTGTGTTACCGCATTCAACGCGACGCGTTTGATCAGTTCAATCTAGGATTTTCCAAGTTATTTGATTAATTCCCTTTGCACGCTGGTCAGGCGTGCAGAGATAAACTATACCTTTAACTATCGCCTTTCGACGATAAACGAATAAGAGAACACTATGACTACTCAAGTTTTAAATAGTGCCAGCGACAAAATGAGCTTCTTGGACCGTTACCTAACGGTGTGGATTTTTGTTGCAATGGCAATCGGTGTAGGTATTGGCGCAGCATTCCCTCAAGTAGCTGAGTGGAACGAGTCAATGTCAGTTGGTAGCACAAACGTACCGCTAGCGATTGGTTTGATTTTGATGATGTACCCGCCACTCGCAAAGGTGAACTACAACCTGCTAGGTACAGTGACGAAAGATAAAAAAGCAATCACGCTGTCTTTGGTCATGAACTGGATTGTCGGCCCTATTTTGATGTTCATCCTTGCATTGACTTTCCTAGGTGATCATCCGGGTTACATGGTTGGTATCATTCTGATCGGTCTTGCTCGTTGTATTGCAATGGTACTGGTATGGAACGATATCGGTGGCGGTAACAAAGAATACGGCGCAGCCCTAGTTGCACTAAACAGCGCTTTCCAAATCGTGACTTACAGTGTGATGGCATGGCTATTCATCACTGTGTTGCCACCAGTCTTTGGTTACGAAGGTTTCGTGGTTGATATCTCGATGATGGACATCGCGGAAAGCGTTCTTATTTACCTTGGTATCCCATTCCTAGCGGGCTTCCTAAGCCGCAAATGGCTGGTCGCTGCGAAAGGTGAACAATGGTACAACGACGTGTTCATCCCACGCATTTCACCAATTACGCTTATCGCCCTGCTTGCGACCATCGTACTGATGTTCAGCTTGAAAGGTGAAATGATTCTTGAACTGCCAATGGATGTATTCCGTGTAGCAATTCCACTGGCTATCTACTTCGTGTTGATGTTCTTTGTCAGCTTCTTCGTTGGTAAGAAAATGGGCATCGACTACGACAAAAATGCGTCGATTGCCTTCACAGCAACAGGTAACAACTTTGAATTGGCAATTGCGGTTTCTATCGCGGTGTTTGGCCTAAACTCAGACCAAGCTTTTGCTGGTGTCATTGGTCCACTGATCGAAGTGCCTGTATTGATTGCTTTGGTGAACGTAGCACTCAAAATGAAGAAGAAATACTACAAATAACCAAAGGTTATAGTGACTTGAAAGCGCCCGTCGTTAAAGCGATGGGCGCTTTTTTATATCCGCTCTAGGCATAGGCTTATCAACAAATTCCTATTTGCTAACTCAAAGTTTTGAACAATGTTTTAAATTAATCATTCACATAGGAGTTTGAGTATGAATTTAGAATATAAAAAACTGAAGTGGCATGCTGTTCTCAAGCTTTCACAACAGACAATTAAATACCTTGAAGAAGAAAACAGTACGAGCTGGAGTGACGTTGATAAAGTAAAAGCGAACGTCCACGCTGCAGAATTATTGCAACAGCTTTTGTCTGATTTGGCGATTGCAGATTCGAAAGCACCAACTGCGTTGCACTCGGTAAAACGCGCGTAAGCGATTAAACGCGCACAAGCAATTTTTCGCTAGCGCTAACTGACCACAACCGTTTTGATGTAGTCACTCGGAGTCAATCCGAATTTGCCTTTAAAGCGTTGACTAAAACGCCCCTCGGATTGATAGCCGCAAGACTGAGCCAACAGCGCGACGTTGTAATGGCCATTCTGCATCAAATACAAGGCATGATTTAAGCGCACTTCCGCCAGCACTTCCCGATACTGAGTGCCCTCTTGCTTGAGCTTGCGAATCATGGTCGCACGGCTCATGGCAAAACGTTCAGCCACCAGCTCTAGTGGGTGTTCCTCTCCTGGAGAATGCGACAAATAACGGCTCAGCTTCTGGCTGAATGTTGTGTTCGCACTCGCAAACAAGTGATGCAACACGCCACGCTCAGCAAGTTGTTGATACAACCCCATTACCCAGAAGGTTTGGGTCTCTTTGCTCATGGTTTGTTGGTCAAACGAAAACAAAGCATTGAGCGTGTCTTCCAAGGCTTTATCGGCTTCTAATGTCGGCTTTTCTTCACCACCGTCAATGCTCGCGCTAAGTTCAAGCATTGCTTCTGACGGCAAACAATGAAAGCTAAACATTCTAGAGAGAAACTTACCTTTTTGCGGTAAGTTCTCAAAACTCAGTGATGCGGAAGCCTCACAAAGCAGCAAATCAGAATGGGAAAGATCCAGTGCCGATTCCTTCCAGAAAAGACGCTTACTGCCCGTGATGATCTGAATGATACTTGGGGAATGGATCTTCACATTACGCAGTTTCTGTAACTGCTCGGCACGAAACAACGTGACTCGATATTGATGGCTCATCTATTCCCCTCGTTTTTTATCATCTACCCATTACGGTTTAACGTGTGTACGTCGCCGTCAGTTTTGCTTTGTCTAATGCCATGCTATTAAGCGTAAAACCAACCACAGCAGCCGGTGTGTTTTCATCTAGGTTTAGTTTCTCTGTTGGCAATGCCCAAACCGTAAATTGGTAGCGGTGCATGCCGTCAGCTTCTGGTGGGCAAACGCCACCAAAACCAACCGTTCCGTAGTCAATACGCGACTCTTTACCGCCCAATTTTTCAATGTTCACTGCGCGTGGCAGTTCGCTAACTGAAGCAGGAATGTTAAACGCAACCCAGTGCCAGAAACCACTGCCAGTTGGCGCATCAGGGTCATAAGCCGTGATTGCAAAGCTCTTAGTTCCTGCTGGCGCATCCTTCCACATCAATTGTGGAGATTGGTTGCCACCATTACAGCCCCAGCTGTTGTATTCGAAGGTCTTCGCCATAGGATGACCTTCTTGGATATCTTTACTGGTTAACTCAAATGCTTGAGCTGAACCCACTGCCAATAAGCTTAACGCCAAAACCGATGTAGTGATTGCTTTCATGATGATGCTCCTATTTCTTAAGTTCGGGATAAGTGTATGCCCCAAAAGAAATAGCAACCCCTCATTAAGTATCAATATAGGTCATTTCAAGCTAATCGGTGATACTTTTTGTAATATTTTTAAATTCGTGCTTATCTACGAGCTATTTGGTTTATGCTGATTAGCCCAATAAAACAAAGCCCAGCGTTATTGAACAACATAACGCTGGGCTGAGGATAACGCTGGGCTTGATGGTTTAAGTAGAGTGATGTCGAGCTACTGGAACTTCTCACCCGCAGCAGCAACGAACGCCATTTCTACCAACAGTTCTGGGTTCGCCAATTCAACTTTGACGCAAGCACGGCTTGGTGCACAGCCTTCAGGGAACCACACATCCCATACTTCGTTAAGGGCATCGAAGTTAGCAAAATCCGTCACGTAAATCGTCACAGATAGAATGCGCGACTTGTCGCTATCAACACTGGCTAGCATTTGCTCGGCTTGGTCGAAAATCTGTTGTACTTGCCCTTTCATATCCGCAGTGGTGTCAGCTTCCGCCACTTCAACAAAGTTGGCGATGCCATTGAATACCGTTACATCTGACCAACGTTTGCATGGATTAATACGATGAATTGTCATGTTATTTCTCTTAATTACGACTTCTCAACCAAACACACAGGCGCACCGATGTCGCATGAGTATCCGGTTGGAGTGATAACGCCAGTTTCCTGATTCCTATGAAAGCTAGCGACATTATGTGAATGTTGATTAGCAACGAGCATCCACTGCCCGTCACGGGATAAAACGAAATCTCTTGGAAACGCACCGCCACAATCGGACGCGGCAATTTGAACCGGAGTATTACTCGTTACATCAAATGTGCTGATCAAATTTTGCGCACGGCATGAGACATAGACAAAGCGCTCATCCGCAGAGAGACGAATCGCAGACGCCGCTTCTTTGTTCTCTTCATCGGCTAGCAGTTTAACTTGCTGAACCAGATTCCATTGCTCGTCGTGCTTACGAAGTACCACCAGCGTTTCAGACAATTCGCAAACAACGTACGCGACGGATTCATCACGATTGAAGACCAAATGACGAGGTCCTGAGCCAGCAGGCATAGCGACACTTTGAGAAAGTGGAAACTTAACTGTCTCACCATCATTGTCGTAGTCATAAAAGTGAACACTGTCTGTGCCTAAATCGACCACAGCCAATTGAGCGGAGTGTTTTAGAAAAGTGACTTGGTGGGCATGAGGCGAAGTTTGACGGTCAATATTGGGTCCATTGCCTTCTACATACAATTCTGCAATGGATTTCAATGGCTTACCTTGCTCATAAAGTTGGTAAACACTTACATTGCCGGAACCGTAGTTTGCAACAGCGAGTAACTCTTCTTTAATGTCGATATGGCAAGGGTAATCACCTTCAATTGGCAATGCATAGCTGTCTGTTTTTTCAGCAAATATCAGCTCTGCACCTGCCAAGCGGTCGACTTCATTAAAGGTATATAAATCCTCTCCTTTGAGCGCAAGGTAAGAAGGGTTACGAATCGTTTTTACCGCTTCTGGAACATGTTCATTGGTGAGCGTTAATGCGCCAGTAGCAGTATCGAGAGAAACACACGCAATGCCCTGACTTTGGCTTGGTGAATCGGTATAGGTGCCTACATAAAAATGTAAGTGACCATTTACTATCATGGGAAACCTTTAGGAGATAAAAGAGTGCTTAACCGATAAGATGCCGCCTGCGTTACCAGACGGCAATCCCTTTTAGTTATCAATCAGTTAAAGTGTGAAGCAACCGCTCGGTTGGTACTACGATGGCGACAATCGTTTCATCAAAAATAATCGCATTTTCATCGATGGTGCGTTGGTACGCTTCAGCATCAGATTGGTCAAAACCACTACCCTGCTTAGCACGCTCAATCAAGGTTAAACCTAAATCGGCAACTTTGATTGCGGCTTCTGCAACTGGCACCGTTTCTACCGACGCCACGTTGGCCGCGAAAATAGGTTTGGCTTGCTGCGCCGCTAACTTAACGCTTTGATAATGCATCGCTAACGCATCCAACACGGTTTTATCACCTTGAGCATAAGCTGCGACCAAATCTTTCATCTCGTACACTGCTAGGCTTTCTACTGGCAATGCATCCGCAAAGCGGTTTAGTCGCTCATACTGGTTGTATAAATCGCCTTCGTTTGGCGTAGAGATCCACTTCTCCCAATGACGAGCGTAGTATTGAGCCGGCTCGATGTACTTCGCTAATGTTTGTAGCGGCGTTTCATCTGCACCATTAGCAAGACGTTTCAACATCATATTGGCATCGGCATGATGACGTAGACCAAGCGAAATCTCAGACCATGTATCCATCACCTTCATGCGCTTGTACATGCTGCGCTCATCGGTCAGGTCTTGGCTCGACCATAGGCGCTCAGCAATTGCGTAGCTTCTCGGCCATAAGCGTTGCTCGATGGTCATTGAATCGAGGTTCTCACCCCAAATGGTGATTTCTCCACCTAAAATTAACTGCTGTTCTTTCTCGGTCAGCTCAGCCGGATAGCCGCCATTCGGCTCAGGAATGACACTCCCTGCCATAGCACTGCTCGCGACCAATTCTCCAGTCGCAGGCCAACGCACATTACCAATCAATTGGTAACTGCTGTCTTTCAACTTGCCATCAGCAAAGTCATAGTTGAATTCGGTGTAAGACATAAAGTTATCGAAATGCCCTTTAAACTTCACACCCGGCACGTACTCGATGATGAACACCTCTTCACGAGACTTACCGTTGTAATCGGTAAACGCACGGTAGCTGCCGTCTGTCGCTTCAATAATGGTTAGATTACCAGTACGTGGACCACCTTTGTTGCGTGATTTCACCCAATCATAAGTCGCGAATTTCTCACCTTGATGAAGTTGGTCATCAACCGTGATTCCTTTCGGCATTGGGTCATTGCGATAGTGATAACTGGTTGGTTGTGGCTGGTCTAGGTAATAGCCTGTTGAGAGAATGCCTTGATAGCCCTCTTTTGCTGCTCGACCTATACTGTCGTGCCCTTGCCAACTTTGAATCACAATCGAGGTTGGAAGGTCTTTGTGCCAGATTTCATCCCAGCCAGTCATCTTCTTGCCGCGCTGTTCCAACATCTGTTCGACCTTGGTGTTCAAATACGATTGCAGACCACGCTCTCCATCCAGATTGTTGTCTTTGATGAATTGTTGAATCTTCGGGTTATCTTTCCACTGTTGGTAATTTGGTTCATCACCGCCGATATGGAAATACTCATCAGGGAAAAGCTCAACCACTTCGTCAAACACGCTCGCCAGCATCTTGTAGAGTTCGGGATTGGTCGGATCCATTAACGGCTCAAACACACCCCAGCCACGTTGATGCGGATAAGATTGCTCGCCCATACCAGACATTAATTCAGGGTAAGCGTGTGCCACTGCTGAAGCATGTCCCGGCAAAGAAATTTCAGGGATAACTCGAATCCCAAGGTTACGCGCGTAATTCACCACATAACGGATTTCATCTTTGGTGTAGTAATCACCATCTGCGGTGTTTTGCCAAAGCTTTTGGTAATTATCGAGCTGGATACGAATCGCTTGGTCATCCCAAATATGCCAATGGAAGACGTTCATTTTTGCTGATGCCATCGCATCGAGTTGGCGAAGGATCACATCAAGTTCGATAAAGTGACGGGAAGTATCATAAGAAACACCACGCCAAGGAAAGCGCGGCTCATCTTGAATCGACACAGCAGGCACAAAGTAGCCAGTCGCGTCCGTAGTCACCAACTGCAAGAAGGTTTCTAAACCATGGAAAGCACCGTAAGGGCGTTCGGAGCGAATAATGATCTGACCATTACGCGATTCAAGTTGATACGATTCATCACTGTTAATGTCTTGCACCTCTGAATTGGACGCATTACGAATATCAATCACCAAGGTCGCATCTTTTTCCGACTCAGCATGCCAGTTCAACATTGGTAAGCCGGTTTGACGATATAGACGACCCATGGTGCGCTTGGCGTTGAACTGCACGCGCGGTGAGTCGTAGCCTTTGATGTAAATGCTGAAGGATTTATCCAGTGTGATTTTACCCTGCCCCAACTCTACATTTTGTGGGTAAGGCATTAGGTTAAGATCGGTGTTGGGAGTCATCGTCATCGCTGCCGTTGGAATTGTGATTAAGCCTGAAATGAGTAGTGCTAATGTACCTTTGTTCATCCGCGCCATCCTGTCGTTGTTATTATTGTTCAACCCAAGTCACGCTTTTTAGTGGGGTCTGGTGACTTGGGTAAAAGAGCTCAGTTTGAGTTACGCAACCAGCTCTACTGCTTCACGAACCAGCTTGCCAATTTCATCCCACTGCTCGTTTTCAATTAAGCTCGGTGCCACCATCCAAGTACCACCGCAGCAAACCACACGGTCGATAGCTAGGTAATCATTGACGTTGCTTTTACCGATACCGCCTGTAGGCATCAGACTCACATCAACATAAGGTGCGAGTAGCGACTTCACCATCGCTATACCGCCGCTCGCTTCTGCCGGGAAGAATTTGAGGAAGTTCAAACCCAGCTCTAGTGCTTGCTCAACCTGACTTGGGTTATTGACGCCGGGTACGATTGGCATGTTGATTTCTTGGCAGCGACGCACGGTATTTGGGTTCAACCCCGGCGCGACAATAAACTCTGCACCCGCGTCTTTCGCTTGGGCAATTTGCTCTGGCGTCAGTACCGTGCCAGCACCGATGCACATTTGCGGGTAAGCATCACGCATGGCTTTAATCGCATCGGCAGCGGCTTCTGTTCGAAACGTCACTTCCGCGACTGGCAGACCGTTTTCTACTAGCACTTTTGCCAATGGAATCGCGTGCTCAACCTTATTGATTTGAATAACAGGAATAACTTTGAATTGCTGAAGTTGCTGAATCATTGCTTGGGACATAATACGTTCTCGGAAATTATCGAATTAGATGAGTCATGGCGTCGTTTGGAATGATCGCGCCAGGATATTGAATAACGGTTGCTGCTAGTGCGTGACCGAGTTGGGCAGACTGCTCACAGCTTTGCCCGGTCAATCGACCTGCAAGGTAACCAGCAGCAAATGAATCGCCGGCGGCACAAGTGTCGATCACTTTGATGACCTTCTCGGCGGCTACGTAAGCGGTTTGCTTGTCATCACCATGCGACCAAACCAATTTGCAAGGCTCACAGCCACGTTTAATCACGATTTCTTGGCAACCAAAGCGAAGGCAGCGCTGCTCGGCACTTTCCTCTTCACCCCATACCAAGACATCATCGTCTTCAGTGATAAGCGCAATGTCGACTAAAGGTAGAATTTGGCTGTACCAATGCTTTGCCTCTTGTGCAGACCAAAGTTGAGGACGGAAGTTATTATCGAAGATAACCTTGCCTCCAGCTTGTGAGAACTGACTTAACGCTTTTTTAAGCCTTACTTTGCTATCGTCATTTAGAATCGCGACGCTGATGCCACTTAGGTAGAGGTAATCCAGCTCTCGGTTCGCAATCGCAGCTTCTAATTTGTTGAGCGAAGAGGTAGAGAAGTAGCTTTTAACGGCTGCACTGTCACGCCAATAAAGAAAGCTGCGTTCGCCTTCTTGGTCGGTCTGCACCATGTACAAACCCGGAAGCTGAGCTGGGAATATTTCGACAAGGTCAGTCGCAATGCCCTCTTGTTGCCAGTTTTCCAGAAGCTCTTGAGAAAGTACGTCCTCCCCAAGACCGGTCGCATAAGACACTTGGACAGGCTGCTGAGCCGTTAGTCGAGAGAGGTAAAGTGCGGTATTGAGCGTGTCGCCACCAAAGCCTTTGCGAATTGGGTCGCCGCTCAGTTCAATCATGCATTCGCCAAAGAAAGCAATTTTAGTCTGGGATGAATCGGTCATCGTTCACCTACTTTGGATAAATTTAGAATGGTGGCTCGGGGGAGCCACCAGTTTGTCAGGAGCTTATGAGCGAGTTTCTGTTCGAGCCGGAAACTCTCTGCTGTTAAGCGTTTTGATTTGCCGCCGTTGCGCGATTTTGTAGAGAAGCGTCTTCTTCCAGAACACCTTTGTCAGACAGTTCCATTTCCATTAGAGCACGCTCATCATCAAGGATTGCTCGTGCCATTTCTGGTGATACTTGGTTAGCTGGAGTCACTAGGCTCACTGCCACACCAGCAGTTAGAGCAAACAAGCAAGATGGAATCACTGGGTTGCCCCAGAAAGCGGTCAGGTCAGGGCTCAGCATTACTGCAAATGAAGCAATAGACGCACCTGCCAATGTTGCCAACGCACCTTGCCAGTTGTAACGCTTCCAGAAGCGACCCAACATACCGCACACGAACATGCCAGACATGACTGTCGAGATCATCTTAGTGATGTAGCCGATGATGTCGTTAGAAGTTAGCGCGAATAGCAATGCACAACCGATCACCACAACCAAAGCCAAGCGAGAGTAATTCAACATGGATTCTTTGTTTGGCACGCGACCGGTGAACATGACGTAAACATCACGCAGTAGGATAGAAACGCCCGCAATCGCATCGGAGCTCGCACTCGACATGGTTGCTGATAGACCAGCAATCAGAACGATAAGACCAACACCTACTGGCAATACCGTTGCCGCGATGTATGGGAAAGCAAAGTTCGCGTTGTTCAGTTCAGGGTCAATCGCATGCGCCGCCATACCGATGACTGCTGGGATGATGGAGAAGAACAAGTACAGCACACCAGAAGCCACGAACGAACGGCGGATGGTTGATACATCTTTGCCTGAGTAGATGCGTTGGCGGAATGAAGGCGTTGCAAGTACACCTACACCAATCACAACAGCAAGAGAAACCGCAGGGATTAAACCAAGCTTATCAATAGCAAGGAAGCTAACCGCTTCTGGGTCCATGGCAGAGTACAGGTTATCCAAGCCGCCAATGTGTTGCACAGACAGTACCGCCATCAGGATGAAGCCAACAAATAAGATGATAGCTTGAATGGTGTCTGTCCAAACCACCGCAGTGTAGCCGCCAATAACCACGTAAATAGTAAACGCTGCTGCGATAATCATCTTCGCAGTGCTCAGCTCAATATCGGCAATCCACGCTAGGTACATACCACCACCAAGGATGTGTGCGCCTAACCAGCCAATAGAAGCGATAAAGATAAGCAGACCAACCACGTTCTTCACGATGCGGTTTGCACCTACGTAGTATGCGAGTTCTTCACTCATGGTCATAAAGTTGAGTTTACGAACTGGCGCGAACCACAGTGCCAATAACAAGATACCAATTGCGCCGCCAATGCCATAAAGCGCACCAGCCCAACCGTTTGAGTAACCAAAGCCAACCGCACCCATACTTGAGCCCGTGCCAACCATGGTTGCTACCGTGGTACCTAATACGAGGAACAGAGGTAAGCCTCGACCACCGAGTAGAAAGTCTTCACCTGATTTTTGGTTGCGAGAGACAAACCATCCCAACCAAATTAAAAATAAGACATACGCACCGAAGCCGGTAAGAAAAAGTGTACTGTTCATTGAACACCTCTCATATCAAAATCCATCTTTCAGATTGATATAATTCCAGCAGCAAGTATTAGATTTTATTCCAGAAATTATCTAATTTTATTTTTATAGCTTTTGCTAAATATATTAGGCACTACTGCTTTATGAAATTATATTTATGTAGGGAGTGAGAGTGCCAAAAAGATAATAACAGGAAAGTAATTATTTCCGGCACTCTATTTTATTTAATTAGGTAAAGTGTGATTTCTATCGGCGATCTTCGCGGTAGCAAGTCACATCGACTTCGACTTTCACGTCCACCACGAGATCACACACCATGCAAATACGTGCAGGTGGGTGGTCGCCAAAGAACTCTCTAAACACTTTATTGAACGATTGGAAGTAACGAGAATCCGTTAGTACCACTTTTACGTGCACCACGTCAGCTAGCGTGTAGCCTGCTTCTTCCATGATATCGACACAGTTTTGAATCGCTAGGCGAGACTGGTCAATGATACCGCCTTCTACCACTTCGCCGTCAGTCATTGGTGTTTGACCCGAGACGTATAAGAAGCCGCCCGCTTCTGTTGCACGTGCAAATGGTAAATGTTGACCGCCAGTACCTACGCCGCCTTCTACACCATAACGTTTAATTGACATAATATTCTCCAGTGATAATGCTTAATCTATAAAATTAATTAATTTAATAAGTTATTGATGGGTATTATTTCTATAAATAAATACGCCATTTCTATTTTCGGTGACTTTATCTTTTAAATAAGATAGTTCGCCATTTACAAATACAGATTCAATACCTTGCGCGACGGAAATTGGATTTTCGAACGTTGCAGTATCTTTAATTGTATTTGGGTTAAATAAAACCAAGTCTGCGTAAGCGCCTGTTTTTATTTCCCCACGATCTTTCAATTGGTAGCGTGTTGCTGACATCCCCGTCATCTTGTGAATCGCTTCTGCCAATGGGAAAAGCTGCTCTTCACGACAGTAATGCCCCAAGACTTTCGGGAATGTGCCCCACAAACGTGGATGTGGGTGCGGGTCGTTTGGTAATCCGTCCGAGCCCACCATGGTCAACTTATACTTAAGGACTCGTTTGACGTCGTTTTCATCCATGCAGTGATAAACCGCACCCGCAGGTTGCAACGCTTTTGCAGCTTCCATAAGAGGCAGTTGCATCTCGTCAGCAATGTCTTTCAGCATCTTGCCAGCGTGTTCAGGTTTACTTTCAGACCAAGTGATGAAGATGTCGATTTCATCCGTCACCTGTTTTAAATCCAGCGTTGAAGAACTGGCAGAATATGGGTAGCAATCGCAAGACACGTCTTGATGCTCAGAAACCTTATCCATCAAATCCAGCACTTCTACCGTGCGTCCCCAGTTGCCTGCGCCTGCACACTTAAGATGAGAAATCACCACTGGCACTTTGGCGTACTGCCCAGTTTCAAAGGCTTCTTCCATTGCGCTGATGATTTCTTCAAACTCGGTGCGCATGTGCGTGGTGTAGATACCACCGTGATGACCGAGAATTTCCGCTAGGCGCATGACTTCATCCGCGTTCGCTTGCTTGGCACTCGCATAAGCAAGACCCGAGCTCAAACCCAACGCACCCTCTTCCATCGCTTGTGCCAGTGTTTGACGCATTTGGTCGATTTCTTCATCGGTAGCCGTGCGCAGTAAGTCGTCCATTACGTTGTTACGTAAAGTTGTGTGACCGACTAACGCTGCAACGTTGACCGCAGGGTTCGCCGCTTGTACCGCCTTCGCATACTCCGCAAAAGTTGGGTATTTGAAGTCTTCCTGCTTGCCCAATAGGTTCATTGGGTCTGGCGGAGTATCACTGAGTACCGCAGGACTTGCGCTAATTCCGCAATTGCCTACGATTACCGTCGTCACGCCTTGGCTGATCTTTGGCAAGCAGTCAGGGTAACGAATCACATTGGTGTCATCGTGCGTGTGCACATCAATAAATCCCGGAGCCAACGCAAGACCCTGACCGTTGATAACCTTCTTTGCAGAAAGCTCGTCTAGCTGCCCTACTTGCTCAATACGATCTTGACGAATCGCAACATCAGCAATGAATGGTGCTGCACCCGTACCGTCAAATACCTCTACGCTTTTGATAATGGTATCGAACAACATACTTCACTCTCTTCGTCCGTCGTTAACATGATTCCATCTTAATAATTCTTGAAATTTAAACAGTGAAGAAACACACAAAAAACTCAGATTTGTTTGATACTTTCTAACATATTATTTATGGTAGTTAGCAACAAACACTTAATATCAATCACTTAGACCATGTTAGAAGTAGGTGCGCCATGAAAGACAATCGCCAAAAGTGTGATAAAAACTATCATAATGAGTGTGTTACCACGCCAGGTTACGGAGAAAAGGCTCAACCTGTTGCGTGCAATTCCGATGGGTTACACAGTTTGATCCATGAAGAGATCACCCTGCCCGCTGCGGTGATCAAATCTTCTTCATTGAAGAACAACCTCGATTGGATGCAGCGTTTTGCCAATCAGCACAAAGTGAAGTTGTCACCACACGGTAAAACCACCATGACTCCCGCTTTCTTCCAGCAGCAATTAGAAAACGGCGCTTGGGGCATTACCGTCGCAACGCCGGCTCAGGCAGAGATTGCGGCGCTAGGCGGAGCGAAAAACATCATCATGGCGAACCAACTAGTCGGGCGCGCTAACATGACCATCATCGCCAACTTGATTGAAACCCACGGGGTCAACTTCTATTGCTGCGTGGACTCAAGCCGAAACGTCAAAGCGCTAGAGCGTGCCTTCGCTGAACATCAATTGCCGCTTAATGTACTGATCGAGTTTGGTGTTGAAGGCGGTCGCTGTGGATGCCGAAACCAACAAGATGTGGTTGAGCTCGCCACACTCATCCACCAGCAACCTCACCTTACGCTCAAAGGTATCGAGGTTTACGAAGGTGTCATTCATGGTGACAATGCTGAGCAGGACATCCGTGACTTCCTCAACACCACATTAGAAATCGCAGCCCAACTACAAAACGACAAGTTGATTGAGTCTAAACCTCTGGTCACAGGCGCTGGCTCTGCTTGGTATGACGTAGTTTCTGAATGCTTTGCCAACCTAGAGGATTTTGATGCCGTCATTCGCCCAGGTTGCTACGCGATTCATGACACAGGCATTTACCTAGATGCCCAAAACAAAGTCATGCAGCGCGCTGAAAACAATCAAAGCGCAGCGTGTGACTTAGGTGGTGACTTGGAATCAGCACTAGAGCTTTGGGCTTATGTGATTTCTCGCCCCGAGCCAACCAAGCTAGTTGCCGGCTTTGGTAAACGTGACGTGGCGTTTGATGCTGGATTGCCAATCCCCGAGCGCGCTTACCGCGATGGTGAGTCAATCTCTATTGAAAGTGCGGTAACGACCGCAGTGATGGATCAGCATGCGTTCATCGAAGTAGACGCAAACAGCGACCTTCAAGTGGGTGATATGATTGCCTTCTCAACCTCTCATCCATGTTTAACGTTTGATAAGTGGCGTGCCGTGGCGGTTTGTGATGATGAGTATCAAGTTACTCATTGGGTGAAAACCCGTTTCTGATGATGAGCTTAGTGAGGCTTTTCGTTATACTTCATGCCAAACCAGTGGAGGCGGCACAATCGTCTCCATGCAAAAGATAGGAACACAGCTTGAGTTTAGAAGTCGATATTATCTCTCAAATCACTGAACGTTTCAGTGCGCTGCGCGATGCCGAAAAGAAGGTCGCAAAGTTGATCATGGACGACATTCAAACTGCCGCCAACGCCAGCATTACTGAACTGGCAGAAAGTGCAGAAGTGAGTGAAGCCACCATCACCCGTTTTGCTAAAGCTGTTGGCTGTAAAAACGTGCGTGATATGAAGATCAAACTGGCACAAACCTTAACGGTTGGACAACGATTCATCCTTGAACCGCCTGATCAAAGTGGCTACCAAGGCATCTATGAGTCGATCAAGCAATCCCTTGATGTAAACCGCAGTTTGATTGTTGAAGAAGATATCGACACTGCTGTGAACTGGCTGCACAACGCAAGACAAGTGATCTGTATTGGTATGGGTGGTGGCTCAACCATTGCAGCACAAGAGATGCAGCATCGTTTGTTCCGTCTGGGCTATCCTGTTGTGGCGTACAACGATGGCTTGTTATCGCGCATGATTGCGGCGACGGCAGACGCGAACGATGTGTTAGTGATGATCTCAGCTACTGGCTATACCCCTGCCATCATAGAAACCGCACAATTAGCCAAGCAGTACGGCGTGAAAGTCATTGTGATTACTCCGAAAGACACACCTTTGACTGAGCAAGCCGATTTGGTTCTGCCTATTGAGCACCAAGAGACGGATTTCATCTACAAGCCATCGGCTTCTCGTTACGCGATGCTGGCGTTGGTTGATGTACTTTCCATGGCGTTGGCCGTTAATCATAAGCGACGCTCGCGCGATAAACTTCGTCGACTCAAAGTTGCTCTCGATTCTTATCGTGGCGGTTTGGAAAGACAGCCTCTTGGTGATTAAACCAACGTAATTTAGATGCCTTAAGTCTTGGCTATAAAACTCAAACAATGAAGCCCGATGTTCAGCATCGGGCTTTTATTTTACCGAAATAATACTTCAATTCGGTACGATGTCTTGTTTTAATATTTAGGAAAACTTGCTAACACATAAATAACGAAATTCATCAATAAGAAAATTCTGATTGAATGTAAGGTTATCAAGATTAATACCAATTCGTACTCGAAATAATTTATAAGTTAATTAATTATTTTCCCCATCAATATTGATTAACTATTAACTTATTTTCAAACGAAATATGAACATTAAGTTTCCATTTTATTTTGGTTTCCGATAAAACTATTTGAGACTTTCATCACACTAAATTTCAAATCTCAGGAATAGACTCCGAGCCTTTCAGCCCCCCAATTTTCAGTGAGTCTATGAAACTTTCTAACCTAAGTATTAAAAGTAAAATCAGTGCGTTGATACTTGTTATCTCCGCTGCCGTCATTGCGTTATCTTTCTTCTTTACCTCTCAAATAAAACTTATTGATGGCAAGATGACAGAATTTTCTGACACCACAGTGCCAAGTATTTTATTGGTAAAAAATATTGAAATCGAAATTGGCACCTTAAGAAAAGACGAATTCTCTTTGCTGACTAATGTAAACCATGCTGAATTTAACACTTGGCTTAAAGGTTTGGATGAATCAGAAAATAAAATCGACAACTATATTGAACAATACGGTAAATCACTTTGGGATCAGCGCGACCGTGATGCTTATAATGAGGTATCGAGTGCGTGGTCAAAATACCGTAGCTTCAACGACAAATATTCAGAGCTACTAACCACGAAACGCATTGATGAAGCCAACGCTATGCTGTTGGATGGTTTTTCAACGTTCCAAGCACTTTCTAGCTCGATTAAAGATCTGGTTGAGTTAAACCAAACCTTCATCAAAGAAGACATCAACAGCACTCACGATGTGGTTGCAGACGCCATCACTTATAGCATTATCGCGATTGTTGCTTTATTGGCATTGAGCTTTGTACTCGGCCTATTCCTCACAAAACAAATCTGTTCCCCACTGCAATACGTGGTTGAAATGGCCTCTAAGATTGCTTCCGGCGATCTAACCTACAAACTTCCACGCAATAAAATTGGTAACGACGAGCTCGGTTTATTGGCAGACGCCTGTGAAGATATGCAAGCCAAGCTGCTGAGTCTGGTCGATAGCATCTCTTCTACTACCGCTCAGGTGAGCACCGCTACCGAGGAAGTGAGCGCCATTTCAGAACAAACCTCTTCAGGCATGGATGAGCAACAGCAACAACTTAACCTGATTGCGACTGCCATGAACGAAATGCAAGCAACGGTGCATGATGTTGCAAGCAACACGGAAGCCGCTTCAGAAACTGCAAACAGTGCCTCTCAAGAAGCCAAAGAAGGCTTAGAAGTGGTTCAAGAATGTATCGAGCAGATCAACGAAGCCTCGGTCGCGATTCAATCTGTTGGCACCATGGTAAGCGAGCTAGAGCAAGACGCATCGAACATCAGCGTGGTGGTTGACGTGATTCAAGACATCGCAGAGCAAACTAACCTACTTGCTCTCAATGCCGCAATTGAGGCTGCCCGCGCGGGTGAACAAGGCCGCGGATTTGCCGTTGTAGCTGATGAAGTTCGTACGCTAGCGAGCCGCACACAAGCATCGACAGAAGAAATCATTGCCATCATCAGTAAGCTTCAGAACTGCTCGAAAACCGCCGTATCGGCTACAAATAACAGCAGCGATTTGATTCAAGTGTGCGTTGAACAAGCTCAGCGAGCAGGTACGACGATTGGTCACATTGAACAAAGCGCTGACAACATCGCTGAAAAGAGCATCCAAATCGCGAGTGCGTGCAGTGAGCAGAGCTCTGTGACTGAAGAGCTGCATCGCAATGTCGAACACATCAACCAGTTCTCTAGTGAAGTCGCAACAGGCTCTCGTCAAACCGCGATTGCGTGCCGAGACTTAAGTGAACTGGCGGTTGGTCTACAAGAAATCGTCAGTCAGTTTAAAACGGCTTAAACAGCCATTAAAGGTTGCGTTAACTTTGTCCTAGCGCGCTCTGTAAAGCCCGATGCTCAACCATCGGGCTTTGCTTTATCTAGCCGTTTCTTTACGCGTGCACGGTAAACCTGATCCTTGTCTCGATTCTTCAATTTATCTTTCCTAATCCCACCAACATCACGGTAACCCACTATATTTGAATGAGAATATTCTTAGAGACCCATTCAAAGGTGAGGCCAGTTTCAATAATTAATCAATTGATGAATATTGAAGGAATTAACTTCCTAGCCGGACAAAACTGACTCACGTTACACTGAATGCAGTCCCACACTCTTCTATAGCTTGATACGAGTTCGAGCTCACCTTCTTAGAGGAAGCGTCGCATGATGAAGCGAATCATTCTTGGCACCCTAGCCCTGACTCTTTTAACTGCCTGTTCCAAAGATGACGGACAGCAAGCCCTTGGCACACTAGAGCGTGACCGCGTAACCTTTACTGCAACCTCTAGCGAGATAATTCGAGCCCTACCCATCAAGGAAGGCAGCCAAGTCACCGAAGGAGAAGTGCTGGTTCAGCTCGATACAAAGAACCAAGAAGCCGTTTTAGCTCACGCCGTAGCCGAACAAGCCAAGGCTGACGCTTATCTTTTGAAATTGACCAATGGTGAGCGACCAGAAGACATTTCCGCAGCGCAAGCACGCGTTGCCAGAGCGGAAGCTCAATTGGTTGAAGCGCAAAAGAACTACCAACGTAAAGCGGAGTTAGTTCGCAAGAAACTCATCAGCCAATCAGAAAAAGACACCGCTTTAGCAGCCAGAGATTCTGCCCGTGCAGAGCTAGACTCCTCACAAGAAGAGTTCAGCAAATTGACGGCAGGCTCTCGTCCTGAAGATATTGAACAAGCGAAAGCCGCACTCATGGCAGCAAAAGCCGATGTGGCACTGCAAGAACAGAAACTGGCAGAACTCACCATCACGGCCACGCGTGACGGCTTACTCGATAACCTACCGTTTAACCTTGGCGAACGCGTTCCTGTGAATGGCGTGGTTGCTGTAATACAAGCCAGTCGCGTCCCATACGCTCGCGTTTACGTTCCTGCCAACTACCGAGTCGACTTTGTTCCGGGTAAAACGGTTAACGTGCATGTAGATGGCGTTGATCAACCATATAGCGGCACCGTTCGTTGGGTAGCGACTGAGCCTTCATTTACGCCTTATTTCGCGCTTACCGAGGAAGAACGCTCGCGTTTGATGTACTTAGCAGAAGTCGACCTTCAAGACTCAGCGCAATCCTTGCCTTCAGGTATTCCAGCGCAAGTGGATTTGGTGGAGTAAGCCAATGACCGAATACGCGATTCAAGCTAAAAATGTAGTGAAAAAGTTTGGTGACTTCACCGCCATCAACAACATCACGCTTAATGTGCCCAAAGGCAGTATTTATGGTTTTCTTGGCCCTAACGGTTGCGGTAAATCGACAACCATTCGTGTGTTGACTGGCTTGCTTAGCCCAAGCGAGGGCAATGTCGATGTACTCGGGCTAGAGATCCCAAAGCAATCTGAGCTTCTGCGCCTCAAGATTGGCTACATGACCCAAAAGTTCTCGCTTTATGATGACCTGACGGTTCAAGAGAATCTTGAGTTTATTGGACAAATCTTTGGTATGGAAACCAAGGCCCTGAAAGCTCGCATCGAAGAACAACTAGCCACCTACGGTCTCGACCAACTGCGTAAACAGCGCGTGGGCGGAATGAGTGGCGGCCAGAAGCAGCGCTTGTCTCTCGCGGCAGCGACCATGCACAAACCAGAACTGTTGTTTCTCGATGAACCCACGTCTGCGGTTGACCCAGAGAACCGACGCGATTTCTGGGAGCAATTGTTTGATCTCTCTGACCAAGGTACGACGATTTTGGTCACTACGCATTACATGGATGAAGCAGAGCGCTGCCATCGTCTGGCGATTATGGAAGCGGGCGAAATCCGCGCCGATGGTGAGCCAGAAGAACTCATGGCGCAAATGGGCGTTAACATCGTCGAAGTCAAAGCGGATAACTTACGCGAGTTAAAAGAGAAAGTCATTCGACGCGAAGAAGTCCGTTCTGCCGCACAGCTAGGCATTCGCTTACGCATTTTGATCCACCAGCACATCGAAAAACCGATCGAATGGTTAACCCAAACCTTTCCTGAGCTTGAAGGCTGCGAGATGAACATTGCCCGCCCGAGCTTGGAAGATGTGTTTGTCAGCGTTACGGGAGAAGGTCGCCAATGATGAAATCTATTGCCCGTATGAAAGCGGTGATGATCAAAGAAATCCGTCAGCTTTCACGTGACCGCATTACCTTTGGCATGGTCGTGATGATCCCGTTGATTCAGCTTTTGCTCTTCGGCTTTGCCATTAATACCGATATTCGCAATATTCCCGTTGGCGTCGTCGATCAAAGTGGCAGCACCGCCGGACGCGTGATTACCGAGTCCGTTAAAGTGACGCAAGTGGTCGATGTGGTCGAAACCTTCGCTACCGCATCAGAAGCCGAGCAAGCCATTCAAGACGGCTTGGTGCGAGCCGCTTTAATTCTACCTAGCGACTTAACCCAACGTATGGTGCAAGGTCGAGAGCTTGGACAGTGGATTGTGGATGGTTCAGACACCATGATCAGCTCAGCGATTCTCTCACTACAAACCATGCCGTTAACGGATTTTGATTTTGAGATACGCCCTGCCCCAACCAAAACCTTTGAAGTTGCGCTGTATTACAACCCGAGTCGGCGCTCGGCGGTGAACATTGTCCCCGGTTTATTGGGCGTGATTCTGACCATGACGATGATCTTGTTCACCAGTGCAGCCATTGTTCGAGAACGGGAACGCGGCAATTTGGAGTTACTGATTACTACGCCAATCCACTCCATCGAGCTCATGGTGGCGAAGATCATTCCCTACATCTTTGTTGGTCTGATACAGGTGTTTATCATTTTAGGCTTGGGTCACTGGATATTTGGCGTGCCGATAAACGGCGCCATTAGTCAGATACTGTTTGGCACACTGTTGTTTATTGCCGCGAGTTTAACTTTAGGTTTGGTGATATCCACCATTGCGACGACACAGCTACAGGCAATGCAGATGACGGTGTTTATTCTTTTGCCGTCGATTCTTCTATCCGGATTTATGTTCCCTTATGAAGGAATGCCCGTCGCGGCACAATGGATATCAGAAGCCCTGCCTGCCACCCACTTTATGCGCATTATTCGTGGTGTGGTGTTGCGCGGTGCAGACTTAATGGAGTTATGGCGAGATACAGTCTGGCTACTGGGCTTTACGGTGATAGGTTTAGTTGTTGCGTCTTTACGCTTCAAAAAATCACTCGATTAACCCATCAGATTCCAAAACTAAAAACGCCTCCGGATTTGGAGGCGTTTTTATTGAATCATAGTTTATCGTAGCGAGATCAGTAGTACTCACCCAGAGAACAATCATGCAGGTCTGAAATGCTATAACTTCTTAGCGAATTGATTTTGAAGTTGAAAACCACTTGTTTGCATACATTTCGACTGCGGTCGCTATAGGTAATGTAACCTTCGCTGTATGCACGTTTACCGCTGGTTGAGGTGATATCTGCGTTCAACTCCAGATGCGCCTTGTGCGCTTCTACACGTTCCATCATCTCATGTACGTCAAGCCACTCTTCACGGTTGGCCATTTGGATCAGCATCGATTCCGCCTGTGTTTCTAGCTTTTGCGGATAAACGTAAAAACGGTTATAGGCAAAATAGGCGCTCATTAAAATAAGTATTAACACTGCTGAGGTAGTTCTTGTCATACAAGTTGCCTCTTATCATTATGAATTTCTGCTTTTCTCTATATTCTCAGTATAGGAAGCGGATGGAGTTTAGGTTAAAGAATTCACCCAAATAACAACTTAAGGTCAGAGTCCGTCAATTCCATGACAAGCCACACCTCGATTTAACCTAATTCTAAATAACTAGACACTTTGCCAATAGAAAGCACTAACTCATTGCCCGATTAGAGTCGTCACCAACCTGTGATCAGAGCCATTCGGTTGATTTGTCGATGTTCTTGAGCAGATCATCCGATTTGAGCGTTCTGACTTAAGCCAGAGGTGATCAATCCCTATCATGGCGAAAGCAGGAACCGGCAAGCCTTTCACTGATGTTGGCCAACTGGCAACAGGTTGAGTTTGGAAACGAGAAAACAGCCCATTAAACCTAGGGCTTGCAGCAGAAAGATTGAAATCCCCTATCACGATCATTTCTGGTGTTGGGTACAAATCAGTAAGAGTTTCTATGGTTCGAATCAGTGCATTGCGGCGTTGCCATAACGGCTCTGTTCTTGGCGAGGGAGGATGCGCCGTCAGTAAAGTAATAGGGTTGTCCACTTGCCATGTTGCTCGAATCACCTCTTGACCATCTGGAGTGTGATAAATCGAAACTGGCTCCAAAGGATAACGGCTCAAAATCATCTGATTTGACGGGTAACCAACGCCGCGCTGGCCGCCATAATAGAAAGGATAAATATCGTCGAGAAGATGAAGCTTCTCCCCCACTTGAGGCGAGAGCTCTTGCATCACCACCAAATCCGCAGGGTGTTTAAGCAAGTAATTGATGAACTGATTGATGTCCGGATTTTCGTAGAACAGGTTGAATTGGACGATCGTCAGCGGATTTTCGCAAGTTTGATTGTTTGTGATTTGAGTGGGTAAGAGAAACGCAATAGAAGCGAAGCCGATTAAAGCAGAGAAAATGGCTTTCGCCCAGAGACGACAAACCAAAAGTACCAGAGTAAGCCCTAGGTAGACGAATAAAAGGAGAGCGGGAATCGAGGTTAGATTCTCCGCCCACCAAATATCATGATATTGCCTTGCCACCAGCCAAATTGAAGCGGGTAAAAACAACACAATCCATTTAATGACTCTTAGCACACGCACGGCTCATTTAGCGATTACATATCATAAGCTTATATGTAATCGCCCAACTCGCCAGTGCGCTGCTAACCTGTATCTAAACAGATTGGCCTAAATGGAATGAACCGCTTCCGCTGCAGGCTCTGTAAGTAGCGCTTTTTCGCTCACTTCGACTTTAACCGCAGCGACCTTGAACTCAGGGATCTTCGCATGCGGGTCAGTTGCCGTTGTCGTTAGGCGGTTGACTGGCGATTCAACAAAGTGGAAAGGAATAAACACCACACCTTTTTGAATCCGCTTAGTCACAAAGGCATCAATCTCAATGCTGCCGCGACGTGTAGACACCGTCAGACGCTGACCATTACTGATGCCAAGTGCCTCTGCGTCTTCCACGCTCACCATCGCACGAGGGCCAGCAAGATTATCCAACCCTTTGGTTTTGCGCGTCATGGTGCCAGTGTGGAACTGCTCAAGTACGCGACCCGTCGTTAACACAAGTGGGTACTCTTCATCTGGCAGCTCAGCCGCATAACGGAACGGTACACCCACCATTTGCCCTTTACCACGAGTAAACTGGGTTTGGTGCATGATGCGAGTACCCGCAGGGTTGTTCTTGTTGCTAGGCCATTGCACACCGTTTGGCGTAATGGCATCCCAACGAAGACCCGCGTATTGAGGTGTCACACGTGCGATTTCGTTAGTGATATCAGACACGCAGTGGTAATCCCAATCACTGCCCATGGCATTGGCGATTTCTTGGATAATCCACCAATCTTCTTTCGCTTCACCCGGCGCCGTGACAACCGGATTCACACGCTGAACACGACGCTCCGTATTGGTGAAGTGACCCGCTTTCTCTGCAAATGAGCAAGAAGGCAAAACCACATCCGCGTATTGCGCGGTTTCCGTTAGGAAGATGTCTTGAACTACCAAGAAATCGAGCGCTTCTAAACCTTCAATCACATGCGCTTGGTTCGGGTCACTCAACACTGGGTTCTCACCCATGATGTACATACCACGAACGTCACGATGGCAAGCCGCATCAATGATTTCTGTCAGGGTTAAACCTTGCTCAGAAGGCAGATTTGGTGCGTTCCATTCAATCGCAAACTTCTGACGCACAATTGGGTTGTATACCTTTTGATAGCCCGGGAAGCTGTTTGGCAAAGCGCCCATATCACACGCGCCTTGCACGTTAGATTGACCACGTAGCGGGTTAATACCACCACCTTCAATACCGATGTTGCCACACAGCAATTGCAGGTTAGCGATAGAACGCACGTTGTCATGACCTGTCGTGTGCTGAGTGATACCCATCGAGTAGTAAACAGCCGTACGATCTGCCGTACCGATCATGCGCGCCATTGCTTGAATGTCTTCAGCTTTAACGCCCGTAACCAACTCCACTTTATCGAGGTTGTAAGCTGGCGACATTACTTCTTGCAACAAGGTATCAAAGCCGTCGACACGTTCTTCGATGTACTCTTGATCGTACCAACCGTTCTTGATGATCTGCTGCATGACGCCATTTAGGAGCATCACATCCGTACCCGGACGGTGCGCCATATACAGCTCAGCATGCTCTGCCATATCAACACGTTTCGGGTCAGCCACAATCAAACGAGCACCGTGGTGACGAATTGCTTGTTTGATATGTGAAGCGATGATCGGGTGCGCCGATGTGGTATCCGAACCAATAATGAAGATCACATCCGAGTGCTTAATGCTTGGAATGTCGTTGGTCATTGCACCACTACCCAGTGACGCCTCAAGACCGGTTACACTCGATGCGTGACACAAACGCGCACAGTGGTCGACATTGTTAGTGCCCAGTTCACGACGGACAAATTTTTGGAATGCGTAGTTGTCTTCGTTAGTGGTTTTCGCTGAAGAGAAACCCGCCAATGCGTTGCTGCCAAAATCTTGCTTGATGCCAGAGAACTTGTTCGCAATCAGTTGAATCGCCTCTTCCCAACTTGCAGGCTGCAACCAACCGTCTTTACGAATCAATGGCGTGGTAAGACGTTCTTCACTGCCAATGAAATCAAAACCAAAGCGCCCTTTCACACACAACATGCCTTGGTTCACCGGCGAGTCTCCGCCTTTGACGTAACGAATCGTGTTGGTTGCTTCGTCCACGAACATGGTCAACTTACAGCCTACACCACAGTATGTACAAATGGTGTCGACCGCTTTCAGATCTTCAGTACGGCCTTGCGAACGGTCACGACTATCGACCATTGCGCCCGTTGGACACACTTGAACGCACGCGCCACATTGCACGCAGTTCGAATCACCCATTAGGGTTAAGCCATTCTTGTTACTTCCAAAGTGTGGACGATCGTCAGGACGTAATGCCGGACGACCTTGTTTATCGCACACGAAGTTCAGTACACCGTGTACGGCTTTGTCGCGGCACGCTTGGATGCACTGACCACAGCTAATACAGCGGTTAGCATCAAACTCAATAAACTCAGAACTGCGGTCAACTTCGTACTTATGACGCAAGTCTTTCGCACGAAGATCTAACCAATCTTGGTGTGATTTAATCTGCAAGGAGAAGTCAAAGCTTTGCTCAGCTTCATATTCGGTGGAGTAATCACGCAGCGCACAATCGGTATTTGCCTGACAGCCACATTCAAGGCAGCGTGCCGCTTCCTGCATCGCTTCTTCGTTATCAAAGCCCAACTCCACTTCAGCGAAGCTTTGCTCGCGTTGTGCTGGAGTCAGCTCAGGCATGATAGATCGAGCGACTTTCTGGATGTTCTCGAAGTGAAGCGGATCGACATGAGAGAGTTTCTTCTCTTTGCGCGAATTGAACGCCGCCTTTGGCATGTCTGCCATATCGCCATTCAAAAACAGATCAATGGCTTTTGCCGCAACGCGACCATCACCCACGGCTTCAACTGCCGTTGCAGGACCACGGCGGAAATCACCAATACTGAAGATGTTGCCCGTGCCGGTGTGCATGGTCTTTTCATCTGCATCGGAGGTGTTCCAACGCGTAAGCGGAATCGACAAATCTTCACCTTCGAGGAAGCTCAGATCTGGCTTTTGCGATACTGCCGCAATCACGGTGTCGAACTCTTCGGTGAAGAACTCGCCGGTTGGTTTAGGGCTTCGACGACCAGATGCATCCGGCTCACCCAACGCCATGCGCTCTAGACGAATCGCACTCACACGTCCGGTTTCATCGGCAAGGTTTTCTGCAGGGTTGGTCAAGAAGTGGAATTTCACCCCTTCGTGTTCCGCTTCGACAATCTCGTAGTCTTCTGCCGGCATTTCGTCACGTGTACGACGATAAATCAACGTGGTGTCGGCACCAGCGCGACGCGCAGTACGAGCACAGTCAATTGCCGTGTTACCACCACCGATAACCGCGACTTTTTGACCCGTTACATAGTTTTGCTCAGTGACGTAATCTTTAAGGTAATCAACGCCTAAGTAGCAACCTTCAAGGTCACTGCCTGTGTAATGCATTTCAACCGCTTGAGACGCACCGACAGCCAAACACACTGCGTCGTATTCTTCGCTCAATTGAGAAAGCGTGAAATCCACACCTAGCTTTTGATTGGTGTGAACTTGCATGCCATTGCGGCACATCAGTTCGATTTCTTTATCGAGAATGTCTTTTGGTAAACGGTATTCTGGAATACCGTAACGCAACCAACCGCCCGCTTTTGGCATGGATTCAAAGACCGTAACGTCGTAGCCTTCGTTCGATAGGTAGTAGCCAGCTGTCAGACCACCAGGACCACTGCCGACGACGGCAATGTTCAAACCTTTGCTTGGTTTCTTTTCTGGTACGTAGGCTCCATGCGCAGACAAATCCGCATCCGCGGCATGACGTTTTAGCTGACGAATTGCAATAGGCTCATCGACTAACGAGCGGCGACATTCACTCTCACAAAATGCCGGGCACACACGGCCAATCGATAGCGGCATAGGAAGCGTACGCTTAATCACTTCAATCGCTTTTTGATGATCGTTCTGTGCGATGTGATAAAGGTACGATTGGATATCCACGCCCGCAGGACACGCGGTTTTACATGGCGCTTCACAATCGGCGTAATGGTCCGTCATGATGCGGTTGAGTGCTTTTCTGCGGTGCTCGCTTAATTGTTCTGATTGCGTGACCACATTAAGGCCGCGGTAAACTTCGAGTTCACACGCACGCTTAGTACCGCCGCTTTCGACTTCAACCACACACAAGTCACACGGTACTTTTTCATTACTTTTGTTCATTCCGCACAGCGATGGGATCTCGACCCCACACACTTTTGCTGCTTCTAAAAGGGTTAGACCCTCTTCTACAATTCTATATTTTCCATCGATGACAATTTCTATCATGCAACCCCCGCAGCAAAGCAAATCCAAATCTGCACAAGTAAAACCATGCATTCTATAAGGATAATCATTTGTAAGACAAGTTAGTGTGATGTAAAACTTATAAACCACATTTTTCACGTGTCATAAAAAGCGAGGGCTTCTTTCGCTAACTTTCAACACTCGGTGTTTAACAAACGTTTTACTCCCTCGAAAGTGCGAAAACTGAAGGGGTGGACTATTTTGATAATAAGAGTAATAAATGATTGACCTTACCCTTAGGTTAACCTTTAGAATCGAAGGGTTTTCATCATTTTCATCATTTTCATCAAACACATGGGAAAGGGTATGCACTTAAAATCGCTGCATACAATCTGGTTAACTCTCTTCACGACGCTAGTACTATTGGTATCTAGTGTGGCGAACAGTGAGCCGTTGATGAATATTCAAATGATGTCTACTGGCATGGCTCACCATCCTTCTATGATGAGTGACAGCGAACACTGCGGTATGCCTGGCATGATGGACGTCTCCATGAATGACGCTTCTATGTCCGAAGATGGCGATGCAAGAGAAACCAGCATGAACTGTGGTGGAGGCTCCGGCATGGTTCATACCTGCTGTACTGCCGCGTGTACGATAGTTTTCGTCCCCCTACCGAATCCTATCAATAGCCCAATGCCCGTCGTCTATCGCGCAACTATTACTCCTGAAGTTGCTTCCCCAGTCGTACACGTCAGCCGCGACCTGTACCGACCTCCTATAGCCTAAATCCATCCTAGCATTCGACCCTGCGCGTGTATCGCAGGTTGTTTTAATGCGCCTGAACGATGAGGTAACAAGGCTTTACTGTTCCCGCAATAAAATCCGCACCTCCATCGATCCGGCGAACACTGGATTTAGATTATGGATATCAAACCATACCGCTTAGCTGCACCTATTTTTATGGTGGCTCTGGTCGCTGCGCCTACCTTGGTTAACGCCGCAGGAAAAGAGACGCACGCAGCGCAAAATTCCGCATCAAGTGAGCGAGCTTCAACGACCAAGCTTGCCCAACTGATCAACGTCGCTTTGAGTAACGATGGCAATCGTAAGCAATACTCTGCGCAATCTGCTGCCATGCGTGAAACGGGCGTCGCGAGTGCGACCTTGATGGACCCAAAACTGAAAGTGGGTTTTGGTGGCTTGCCTGTCGACAGCTTCAAATTCGATGAAGACCCAATGACCAACATCTCCGTTGGTTTAATGCAACAGTTTGAGCGTGGCTCTACGCTTGATTTACAGCAGAAGAAAGCCAATCAACAAGCTGACGGCCTTGGACTTCAAGTTCATGCTCGTGAGCTTGAGGTAGCCAACAGCATGACTCAACTTTGGTTAGAGCTTGGTTACCAGCAACGCGCTGAGCAAATCATGCTTGAGAATCGCAAGTTGATGAAGGAGATGGAAAGCTTTATTCAAACCAACTATTCGATTGGTAAGAGTGAAGCGCAAGATCTGCTCAACGCCCAACTTCAAGTCAGTAAATTGGATGAGAAACTGCAAGCCAACGCACAAATGCAAAATCGTCTTATCTCTCAACTCTCCGAATGGTTGGGGTCAGATTGGTTGGCAAACGAACAGGCTCTGCACGCGAGCAATCAACTTAATTGGGACACACTGAACAGCAAACTTGCTGCGAGTCAGGGTTCCACCAAGCATTATCAGCAACTCAGCCAACACCCGATGGTTAAGATGGCCGACGTCAGCATTTCTGCCAATAAAACTCAGGTGGAAATTGCTGAGCAAGCCTACAACCCACAATTTGGCGTCGAAGTAATGTACGCCTACCGCCAAGCCGACAACATGATGGGTGAGCCCGCCTCTGATTTGGTTAGCGCTTACCTCACCATGGACATTCCACTGTTCACAGGTGACCGCCAAGATCGCAATCTCGCGGCCGCTCAATACCAAGTTGGCGCGGCACAATCGCAAAAAGACACCTTACTAACGCAGATGAATGCCAAGGTGAACACTTTGCTGGTTGATCGCGGCAACTTAACCCAACGCTTAGAACGTTATCAATCCACCTTATTGCCTCAAGCGAAAGCGCGCATTCAAGCCGTTGAGCGGGGTTATCAAAACAACACAGCGCAGTTTAACGATGTGATTTCTGCCACGACTGACGAGTTGGCTCTGCAATTAGAGCAACAACGTCTGCTGACCGATCTCAACATCGCAAACAGCAATTTAGCCACCCTACTCGGTGGTTTCGACTATCAAGTGGCTTCACCGGAAGCTCGCTCTATCTCGACATATTAATTTGTGATTCCCCAAGACAGTTGGGGCTACAGCTAGGCGGCAAACGAGAGAATCCCATGAGCACTTTCCCTAACAAACTAAGGGATCTTCTATGTGACTTGGGTGAACGAGAGCAGGCAACAACGCTGTAGCGTCAAATGTGAAGGGAAAAATAAGGTAAAACAATGAAAACATTAAAGATTGCAACCATCGCGCTGATTGTTGGTGGTGCTTTAGGGTTTGGTGCTAATCATTTTCTTACGGGCTCGGCTCACGACATGAGTGCGATGGGTGGCGAATCTGCTGTAAGCTCTAATGATCCGCTTTACTGGGTTGCCCCAATGGATCCGAATTACAAACGTGACAAACCGGGTAAATCCCCAATGGGCATGGATTTGATTCCGGTTTACGCAGAAGACCTATCCGGTGAACAAGACGCACCGGGTACAGTGACTATTGACCCTTCAGTAGAGAACAACCTCGGGGTTAAAACCGCAAACGCGACACTACAGCAGTTGTCACCACGTATCGAAACGGTTGGCTATATTGCCTTTGATGAAAGTCTGTTATGGCAAACCAACGTTCGTGTGGCGGGTTGGGTAGAGAAGCTTTACATCAATGCTGTGGGTGAGAAAGTGAAGAAAGGCGATGTGCTTTTCACGCTCTACTCTCCAGAACTGGTTAAAGCACAAGAAGAATTGCTGAACGCTTACCGCACTGGCCGCAAAGGTCTTGTAAAAGGGGCGACCGAACGCTTGGTAACACTTGGTGTTGACCGTGCTCAAATCAAATCCATTACTCGTAGTGGTAAAGCATCACAAACAATTGAAATTAAAGCGCCTGCTGATGGCGTTATCGCGAGCTTAAACGTGCGTGAAGGTGGCTATTTATCCCCTGCTCAAGCGGTGATCAGTGCAGGTCCTTTGGACAATGTTTGGGTTGATGCTGAAGTCTTTGAGCGTCAAGCACACTGGATGAAAGCGGGTTCTCAAGCCACGATGACCCTTGATGCGATTCCGGGCAATGAATGGCAAGGTGTTGTCGATTACGTGTACCCAATCCTTGATCCGAAAACACGTACGTTGCGTGTGCGCCTTAAATTCCCTAACCCAGATGGCGCATTGAAGCCAAACATGTTCGCCAACATTGCCCTTCAGCCTGTCACTGACGACGCAGTATTAACGATTCCTAAATCATCTGTTATCCGCTCTGGCGGTATGACTCGCGTTGTTCTGGCGGAAGGTGATGGCAAATACCGTTCTGCTCGAATTGAAGTTGGCCGCGAAGCTGGCGAACAAATCGAAGTATTACAAGGGCTTAAACAAGGCGATAAGATCGTTACTTCATCTCACTTCATGCTCGACTCTGAATCAAGCCAGTCGGCGGATCTGTCTCGCATCAATGGTGTAGAAGCAGCGGCAGAAACAGCATGGGCCAAAGGTGAGATCACAGACGTTATGAAAGATCACCGTATGCTGACCATCAACCACCAGCCTGTACCAGAATGGGATTGGCCGGGCATGGTAATGAACTTCACTTTCGCAGAGGGCGTTGAAATGGGTGACTTGAAAAAAGGTCAGGCTATCGAATTTGAAATGCAAAAGACAGAGTCCGGTCAGTACCAAATCATCGACTATAAGGCAGACAACAGCGTCATTGCAGCTGAAGTTTGGCTGACTGGTGACATCACAATGCTGATGGCTGATTTTGGCATGATTACCTTAAACCACCTACCGGTTGCAGAATGGAACTGGGATGCGGGCGAGATGAACTTCTCTGTCGGTGAAGACGTTGATCTATCGGGTTTTGAAGAAGGACAGAAAGTTCGGTTTCTAGTTGAAAAACAAGGATCTGACTACGTTCTTAAACAGCTAGTTCCTGTAACAACAGCCGTCGAGGGTTAATTATGATCAATGCTATTATTCGTTGGTCACTGAGCAACCGATTCCTAGTGTTGGTCGCGACCTTAGCCCTTGTATTAGGCGGACTTTACAGTGTAAAGAATACGCCTGTTGATGCGATTCCGGATCTTTCTGATGTGCAAGTGATCATCAAGACAAGCTATCCGGGGCAAGCTCCTCAAGTCGTTGAGGATCAAGTTACTTACCCACTCACCACCGCCATGCTTGCCGTGCCGGGTGCTGAGACAGTTCGTGGCTACTCTTTCTTTGGTGACTCTTACGTTTATATCATTTTCAACGATGATACCGACATGTACTGGGCACGTTCACGCGTGTTGGAGTACTTAAGCCAAGTAGCACCAAAGCTGCCACCGAACGCAAAACCAACCTTAGGTCCTGATGCAACGGGCGTGGGCTGGGTTTACAGCTACGTATTACAAGACAAAACCGGCAAGCATGATTTGGCAGATCTTCGCAGCCTGCAAGACTGGTTCTTGAAGTACGAATTGCAAACCGTTGATGGCGTTTCTGAAGTCGCTACCGTCGGCGGTATGGTGAAGCAGTATCAAGTGCAGATTGATCCTGCCAAGCTGCGTGCTTACAACCTCACTCTGCAACAAGTGAACATGGCAATCCAAAACGGTAACCAAGAAACCGGCGCGTCTGTTATCGAAGTGGCTGAAGCAGAGCACATGGTTCGTACCACGGGTTACCTAACCAGCATTGAAGACATCAAGTCACTGCCGCTAAAAGTCACTGAGAAAGGCACGCCGTTGCTACTAGGGGACATCGCAGACATTAACCTTGGCCCACAAATGCGCCGTGGTATCTCAGAGCTGAATGGCGAAGGTGAAGCGGTAGGTGGCGTTATCGTGATGCGCTTTGGTGAAAACGCCAGTGAAGTGATTGCGAAAGTCAAAGACAAGCTAGCAGACCTACAACGCAGCCTGCCAGAAGGCGTGGAAATTGTAGCAACCTACGACCGCTCTACCCTTATCAATTCAGCGGTAGAAAACCTATGGAAAAAGCTTGCAGAAGAGTTCATCGTCGTTGCGATTGTGTGTGCGTTGTTCCTGTTCCACATTCGTTCTTCATTGGTTATCGCTCTGAGCCTACCGGTTGGCATTCTCACTGCGTTTATCGTAATGCATTGGCAAGGCATCAACGCCAACATCATGTCCCTTGGTGGTATCGCGATTGCCATCGGTGCCATGGTAGATGGTGCAATCGTGATGATTGAAAACGTTCACAAGCACATTGAACGAACACCACTGACCGACAAAAACCGCTGGCAAGTAATAGGTAAAGCCGCAGAAGAGGTCGGCGCACCGCTGTTTTTCTCATTGCTGATCATCACTCTTAGCTTCGTACCAGTGTTCGCCTTAGAAGGCCAAGAAGGCAAGATGTTCTCGCCACTTGCTTTCACTAAGACTTACGCCATGGCAGCGGCAGCAGGTTTGGCAATCACACTCGTGCCTGTTCTTATGGGCTACTTCATTCGCGGTAAGGTGTTACCGGAACACAAAAACCCAGTTAACCGTGGTTTGGTCGCGTTGTACCGTCCGCTGTTGAACACCAGCTTAAAATACCCTAAGAGCATGATTGTTATCGCATTAGGTCTGATGGCGTCGGCTTACTACCCTACCAGTAAACTGGGTAGCGAGTTCATCCCGCCACTGGATGAAGGCGACTTGATGTACATGCCAACGACCTATCCGGGTATCTCAATTGGTAAGGCGCGTGAGCTTCTACAACAAACCAACAAGCTGATCAAAACCGTTCCAGAAGTGAAAACCGTATGGGGCAAAATTGGCCGAGCTGAGACCGCAACCGATCCAGCGCCACTCACCATGATTGAAACCGTGATTCAGTTGAAGCCACGCGACCAATGGCGTGAAGGGGTAACAACCGAGTCACTGCGCAAAGAGTTCGACAAGCTGGTTCAGTTCCCTGGTCTTACTAACGCTTGGGTAATGCCGATCAAAACGCGTATCGACATGTTGGCAACGGGCATCAAAACCCCTATCGGCATTAAGATCGCCGGACCTGATCTGAAAGTGATTGAGAAGATCGGTTCTCAGCTAGAGCCAATTCTTAATGGCGTACAAGGCACGGCATCGGTTTACGCAGAACGTGTAGCAGGTGGTCGTTATGTCACGATCGACATTAAACGTCGTGCAGCAGCGCGTTACGGCTTGAGCATCAAAGACGTTCAGCAGGTGATCTCCACTGCGGTGGGCGGCATGAATGTGGGTGAAACCATCGAAGGCTTGGAGCGTTACCCAATCAATGTTCGTTACCCACAAGACTACCGAGATTCAGTGGTTAAACTGCAAAACCTACCGTTAGTGACACCAAATGGTGCTCGTATTGCACTGGCTGACGTAGCGGACATTCGTTACGAAGATGGCCCTCCGATGATCAAGACAGAAAACGCGCGTCCGAATGGCTGGGTATTTGTCGACATCGATGGTCGTGACCTTGGCTCTTACGTCGTGGAAGCACAGCAAGTCGTGGCTGATCAATTGGAACTTCCTGCGGGTTACTCGCTGGCTTGGTCTGGTCAATACGAATACATGGAGCGTGCGAAAGACCGCTTGAGTGTCGTGGTACCGATCACCATCGCCATCATTATGCTGCTGCTTTACTTTAGCTTCCGTCGCGTTGGCGAAGTAATGATCATCATGCTTACGCTACCACTCGCTATGGTTGGTGGTTTGTGGCTCATGCATATCCTCAACTACAACTTCTCGATTGCCGTTGGGGTCGGCTTTATTGCCCTAGCAGGCGTCGCGGTTGAGATTGGGGTCATCATGCTCGTCTACCTCAACCAAGCATGGCACTACAAAAAGCTGGATGCGGAAGAGAGCCAACAGAAGCTTGAGGTGAAAGACCTAACCGATGCCATTCGTGAAGGTGCAGGCCTGCGTGTCCGCCCAGTAATGATGACGGTACTGACGGTCATTATTGGTCTGATTCCGATCATGTACGGCGAAGGTACAGGATCAGAAGTAATGCAACGCATCGCCGCACCAATGATTGGCGGTATGGCATCGGCACTGCTGCTGACGCTGTTGGTACTTCCAGCCATCTTCAAGCTGTGGAAACAACGTGAGTTGCGTCATAGCAATGCGACTAATCACCAAGCTAGCACTCAAGCTAGTGATGTAAACAACAACGCTTAATCCCTACCTTCCCCTCAATCAATTCGTTTGAGGGGAAGCAACCAAGTTATTAATGAATTAAAACAAGGATATAAAAATGAAAAAGACACTAATCACTCTTGCTCTAGTCCTAACAACAACGACTGCGTTTGCCCAAATGGATCATTCAAACATGGACCACGCGAACATGGATCATAGCAACATGAAGCATGAAAATATGGACCACGGCAGCATGAAGATGGACCACAGTAAAATGGACCATTCAAACATGATGGATATGCCGGGCATGTCGGCAGTAGGTATGCCAGCAAAAGGGGCAAAGCCAGACAAGGTGGTACACGTTATCTTGGGTGATGACATGACTATCAAGTTCAAAAAAGACGTTAAAATTGAGCCAAACGATGTGGTGCAATTTGTTGTGATGAACACAGGTAAGATCAACCACGAGTTTACGATTGGTTCTGCCAAAGAGCAGTTAGAACATCGCGAAATGATGAAGACAATGAGCGGTGATCATATGCACGACTCGGGCAACTCTGTGACGGTCGAGCCGGGCAAAGCGAAGCAGTTGTTGTGGCATTTCCACGGTGACAACAAGATTGAGTTCGCGTGCAACATTCCGGGCCATGCAGAAGCAGGCATGACAAAGAACATTACGCTGTAAATCGTACTTGAACACAACAAAAAGGAGCTGACATTTCAGCTCCTTTTTTCTCTCTGAATCCATGCTTTCTAACTGATATCGGCTCAGAAGTTATAGGCTGCCATAACTCGAACCGCCATCTCATCCTCCTCCGATAAGCTGATGTCCTCGTCAATTTTGTAGCCTTCAACAATAAGTCCAACGCTGGCAATATCGACTTTGACACCTAAGGTTGGTTCAAAGTTGTTTTGGCTGTCTGTGTCGACATACTCACCCGTCTCTTCTTCAAAATACTCAATCTCGACATTGTTGTAATTCAACCCGATACGCGGCGTTATCGCCAACATGTCATTCACGCGAATCTCGTAGCCCAAAGCAGTATGTAATCCCCAAACTTGCTTCTCTGCCCAATGCGTACCAAAGTGCTCTTGCTCACCGCTGTCTATCGGTGCATTGAAGCCGAGTGACCAATTGATATTGGGTAACACTTCTGCGCCCATCTCTACACTCAAGACCTCATGCTCATCCAAAAACGTTACGCCACCGGCGATAAAAGGTTCTCTCTCTTCTGCAAACACTGGAGCACTAAGCAAGAGCACCAAAATGAATAAGCCAACCAGATCTTTAAGCATGACACCTCCGAGCAATGAATACGTCGATTTACCACTCTCAGAATACGTGGATTACGTGCGCATTTTTGACGGTTAAGAAGCTCAAATTTGAACCTTTGAACACCACACAATGTCGTAACCAACGACGTAAATTTATGCTTAAGGCGCTTTGTGAAACACTCCATAGACCTCAACCTGTATCGCTTTTTAAACCTGATTTTTGAACAGAAGTCGTTGCCCAAGGTGTGCCATACGCTCGATATCAGCCGAGCCACGTTTAATCGCCAGCTGGCTGACTGCCGTGAGCTATTTGGCAACGAGCTGTTCATTGCTAATAAAGGGCTGTATTTCCCGACTCTGTTTTGTAGCCAGCTCATGAACATTATCGAGGAACCGTTAGAACAACTGGAGTCTGCTCAAACTCAAGTCAACGTTCTTGAAGCCGCTACGCAACCGACCCAATTTCGCTTTTTTGTACCAAACCCTCTTAGCGCTATTCTCACCACACCGTTACTCGAATTGCTCAGCCAACACGACAATATCGCTGATTTCTCGATGGTGGATTGGAATCTTGAAGGCATCGAATTTCCAAAAGCAGGCTCACTTGCCGTCGGTATTTCTGGCTACCCTTCTGTTATGAATGAACGCGTGGTTGAGCGGAAAATCGGTGAGCTTGGTTTGTATCTCTATACCTCGCAGAACAACCCGCTTTGGCAACGAGAGCATATTGATATTCAACGCCTGCAAAATGAAAAATTGGTGCGAGTGTCGATGGGCGCACTGGATGACGCCATTTACTATGAGAGGGTGAAGCGACAACTTGGGTTTGCTTTGGAAAGACGCTTAACCGTGCCATCGGTTCATGCCGCTTTGGATTGGTTGATCAAAACCGATTATGTTCTGATTTGCTTTGCGCTGCCCGATTCGGCTTTGCCGCAAGGCATCAAGAAGATTCCGTTGATTCAGGATAACGCTCAGATGTTCTTTGATATCGGCTTGCAGTTTCACCGTGGCTATTATCAACATCCAACGATAGTGAAATTAGAAAAGCACCTATCCGATATTCTCAATGATTTATAACGTCAATGGTCATCGCGATACTGGACATACAAAAAAGCCGCCCGGTACAGGCGGCAAACAAGCAGTATGTGCAATAAAACGATAAAAATATAAAGGTCGATGAAAAACGTTAGAAGTTGAAGCTCAACGTAGCGCGAACCACATCTTCTTCAAATTCTTTACCATTGATCGGGTTAACCGCTGAGTCGTTGATCTTACCGTAATCAACCGTTAGGCCGACCATACGCCAGTTAACCGTACCGCCAACAGAAGCGTAAACGCTATCAATGTTCATGCTCTGGCCAGAGTGAGTGCCACCATTGATATCAACGTCCGCATTAAAGTAGTTGATACCAAGCTTAGGAATGATATCGAACTCAGCAATTTCAAAGCGGTAACCAATGTTCGCGTACATACCCCAAGCGTCTTGATCGTTCTTTACGGGCATATCAATTGCGTCAGAGCCAACAAAAATACCACCACCGGTGACAATGTTGTTACCCACATCGCGGCTGTAACCCAAGGTGTACATTTCGTGGTCGCCAACGAAGGTCGCACCCGCTTCAATTGAGTTGTTGCGGCCTTCTGCCAATGCGTGGCCAGAAGCGGTCACAGTTGCCAATGTTGTTAGCGCTAGAATGCGTTTTGATGTGATAGTCATCTTTACTCTCTCGGTTTGGATTTGCTTATTACCCTACCCATTTCTGAATATCGAAATTGAGGCTTAAAAAGCTCACCGCTGAGCTAACTTATGACTAACAATCTTGACACTTAGCGCATAATAAATAGCTCTTCGTGATAACTCTGCTCAATATTAAATTGATGCGCATCTAGCTCTTTTTTCAGTGTTTTTGAGAAAGCTTCTGGTCCACAGAAGTACATTTCATACTGGTTCAAATCACCACACTGAGCCGCAATACGTTCAGCATTCAAACGTGGCGATTTCATGGTATCTATCACATGCAGTTTGACGCTTGCTTGATGCGCTAAGTGCCAAAGTTCATCAACCAACTGACCGTCGATACCACGACTGCAGTAAAACAAATGAACGTCGCTAGTTTGCGCTTGCGCTTGCGCTTTCAATGCTTCCAAAGCGGCAAAGAAAGAAGCAATCCCTACCCCACCAGCAATCCAGATTTGAGGTTTCTCTAAATCAAATTCCAAACGTCCGTAAGGCCCCTCAACCATTACCGCATCGCCCGCTTTTACGCGCTCATACAAGCCGGTAGTAAAATCGCCGAGCTCTTTGATTAAGAAACGCAATTCATCACTTTCACTGCTAGAGACGATAGTGAACGGATGGGCATCTTCATCACCAAAACGCAAGTAAGCAAATTGCCCCGCCTTGTGCCCTGACCAAGACGCATTTGGTTTGACGACCAATTCCATCACTTCAGCTTGAGGGAAGTAACGTGTCGACACTACAACCGCAGAATGTTTGTTACGACGACCAACAAAGCCAAACAAACTGTAAAGTGCAGCAATCGAGCCCACAACTGCGAATGCTACTGTGAGATAGTAAACAGGCTCGCCCCAATACGCGCGTTTGAGCAGCAGTACGGAGTGAATCGCGATCAGCAAATACGCCACCGACATAAAGCGGTGCGATAGTTTAAAGGGTTTGTACTTCACAGCGCCCCATAGAGAAACCACCAGCAAAACCAACAGCATGTAGAAGCCCCACTCACCCATGCCTTGAGCAAGGTCGCGCAGACCATGAATCCAAGCCTCGATTCCAGAGAGGTTACCCTCCGGCCCTGCACCTGTGTGTTTCTCCGGTCTTACTAATACGCCAGACATGACTAGCCACTTCGGCACTTGATACCAAAGCCAGTGCGCAAGACCTAATGCAACGCCACCAATGCCGAGCCATTTATGCACTCGATACGCTTTGTCCATGCCGTGTAGCCAGTTTTCAACCACAGGAAGACGCATTGCCAACACCATGGTGATCGACATCAGCATCAAAGACAGAATGCCTGAATATTGGATCATGGCAGATCGCCATTCAAACACATTGGTAGAAGAGAAAAGCTGCGGTTCCATCGCAAACCATAATACGGACATCGCGGCGATCATTGCCCAGATGAGATTGCGGAATGTTTTCATGATTGGTTACTCGGTTAATCGACAACTTTACTTTAGCGCTTCACATGTAAAGCAACGTCAATAAGAGTAAAAGCGGGTAAAGCTCGACATATGCAAGGATTCCTACAGAAAAAAGACAAGAATCTAACAGTCATTAGAGTATTCACTCGTTATAGTTCCGGCTAAATTCGCCAAGGTGCGAACTGGAATAAATAACACTAAGAAAATCAATAATGAAAAAGCTATTTCTGCTACTCGGATTGTTAGTCTGTTCGAGTGCAACGTACGCCGCCAAACTGAATGAAGACCTCTCCGCAATTGAAGACCACATTACGGGTCGTATTGGTGTTTCTGTTTGGGATACGCAAACAGATGAAAAGTGGGATTATCGTGGCGACGAGCGCTTCCCAATGATGAGCACCTTTAAAACGCTGGCGTGCGCAACCATGCTGAAAGATATGGACAGCGAAAAGCTTGATAAAAACGCCACCGCGAAAGTCGAAGAGCGCAACATGGTGGTGTGGTCACCTGTCATGGATCGAATGGCAGGCCAAACAACCCGTATTGAACATGCCTGTGAAGCCGCAATGTTGATGAGCGATAACACCGCCGCCAACATTGTTTTACGCAGCATTGGCGGCCCGCATGGCGTAACCAGATTCTTGCGTTCGATTGGTGATAAGGCCACTCGTCTTGACCGTTTTGAACCAAGATTGAATGAAGCAAAACCGGGCGACAAGCAAGATACAACAACGCCTAACGCCATGGTAAACACTCTACACACCTTGCTAGAAGGCGATTCGTTATCTTACGAGTCGCGCATTCAATTAAAGATATGGATGCAAGACAACAAAGTCTCCGATTCTTTGATGCGCTCGGTGTTGCCAAAAGGCTGGTCGATTGCCGATCGTTCTGGTGCTGGCGGGTTTGGCTCGCGTGGTATCACGGCCATGATTTGGAAAGAGAATCATAAACCGGTTTACATCAGCATTTACATTACTGAGACCGATTTATCGTTACAGGCGCGCGACCAAGTCATCGCTCAGATTAGCCAGTTGGTGTTGGACGAATACAAAAATATTTAACGCTAACTTTATGATTTTAAACGGAGCTTTCGGGCTCCGTTTTTTTATGTCTGCGATCTTGGTTGACACGGGTAGAACGATCGCTCTACTCTAAAAGTAGAACATTCATTCTACCCATGAGAAGACGCTATGTTGAAAGAACAGATCGCCGCCAGTTTAGAACAAGCTTTTAGCGAGCTTGGATTTGCAGAGCCGAGTGTGGCACAGCTCAAGACGGCCTGTGGCGTTAGCCTACGCACCTTGTATAAGCATTACCCATCGAAGGAAGACATGATCGTGGCTGCGTTAGAACACCGCCACCAACGCTACTTAAACTTCCTGCTGGATAACTCGCCACAAGCCGGACTAGAAGCGACTCAGCACGTATTCAACAAGCTCAAACAATGGATGGAAGACTACGCACCGCATGGTTGCATGTCGATGAACGCGATTGCGGCATTTCCCGAGCACGACATCATCAACCAAACCGTGAAAGCACACAAAGAAGACGTTCGACAATTTTTGGGTAAACAGAGCCTTCGCCAAGACCTTGCCACGCAGCTGTTCTTACTGCACGAAGGCGTCTCCAGCGCTTGGCCGGTACTGGGTAACGAGGCTCTGAACTCTGCGCAACAAGCTGTTTTAAGATTGCTAAAGGAAGATTAATCATGACAACACTACCAACCACAATGAAAGGTGTTCTATTGACCGGTCACGGCGGACCAGAAATGTTGGAATACCGCCAAGATATTCCAGTCCCAACACCAAAAGAGAGTGAAGTGCTGATTCGCGTATCCGCGGCAGGCGTGAACAATACCGATATCAATACGCGTATTGGCTGGTATTCAAAAGGTGACAACGATAGCGAGGACGCAAGTTGGAGCGGCAATGCACTGGTTCTCCCGCGTATTCAAGGCGCTGACGTCTGTGGCGAGATCGTTGCTGTTGGCAGTATGGTAGATGAACGCCGCATAGGTGAACGCGTTCTGATTGAGCCTTGCTTAAGCGATGTAAATGGCGAAACCATTAATCCACCTTGGTACTTTGGCTCAGAATGCGACGGTGGTTTTGCAGAATACACCGTGGTCTCAGCTAAGCACGCCTACCAGCTAAAGACGGATTTGACTGACGTTGAACTTGCGTCTTTCCCATGTTCGTATTCAACGGCAGAAAACATGCTCACGCGCTCTCGTGTTGCCAAAGGAGATCGTGTCCTGATTTCTGGTGCTTCCGGTGGTGTGGGCTCTGCAGCGATTCAACTCGCCAAAGCGCGCGGTGCCAGCGTTATTGCCATTACAAGTCCAAGCAAAAATGAACAAGTTCTGGAGTTGGGCGCAGATGAAGTCGTGCCACGTAATGCAAATCTTGTTGAAGCGCTTGGCAATAACAGCGTCGATGCGGTTATTGATTTGGTTGCTGGCGACCAGTGGCCACAGTTCCTTGAAGTCTTGCGCCCGAAAGGTCGTTACGCGGTATCCGGTGCCATTGGCGGTGCGATGGTTGAGCTAGACGTGCGCACTCTGTACCTCAAAGATCTCAGCTTCTTTGGTTGTACCGTCCTTGAGCCCGAAGTGTTTGGAAACTTGGTTCATCATATTGAACAAGGCAACATCAAACCGTTGGTCGCACAGACGTTCCCACTTGAGGACATCAACCAAGCACAAACGGCATTCCAAGAGAAGGGCCACGTAGGCAAGATGGTCCTTACCGTGAAGTAATACCTATCTCTACACTGACAGGACACAAAAAGCCCCTCAGCAAGTTCATCGTAGAGGGGCTTTTTCGTTCAGGTTAGATCGACAATTGCCGGAGCTTAATGGGTTACCAGTAAGCAGGACTATCCAAACCTTGCACGCAAGAGGATGTGCCTTGGATTGGCGTCAATTCACCTACAAGTGATTGTGCCAACCAACCATGTGGGAAGCTCAAAGTATGAGGCGCTTTGAATTGCGCTTCCGTCACTTGTTGGAAACCAACGCGCGAGTAGAAGTTAGGGTCGCCGTAGGTAAACACCAACTCGATGCCTTGTTGTTTCAAGTGTTCAAGGCCAAAGTTGATCAGGGCTTGTCCTACACCTTTGCCTTGGCACTCTGTTAGTGTTGCCATTGGCGACAATAAGTAACCCACTTCACCATTCTCAAAGCGTAACGGTGTAAACAACACGCCTGCAATCAAGAGTTCACCTTGTTTCGCAACAAAGCCTTTCAATTCTTGCTCTGGCGTTGTAGTTAACAAATCACCGACGAGTAAGCCAATGGTTTTGCCTTCTGCTTCGCCTTCAGAATCAGAAAAGGTTTGAGTAAACAAAGCGATCATCTCGCTGCTCATGCCTCTCTCATATTGAGAAAGTGTGTAGTTAGATTTTTGAGTATTTTGATTTGTTGTTTCGTTCATTTTTCTATCAATCTTTTTGTAAGATATACATCTGATACGCTACTTCATTACCACGGCGTTTAACGATATCTAATTCAACTTGTATGTCTTTTAATGCTTGTGATGCTGGCATCTCAGCTTTCAAACTCTGCACACGCTCATCTAAAGGAACGTAGTAGTTATCCCATGCCTGCTGGCTAATTGGGAACGTCTCTAACACTCGGTAGCCTGCTGCTTTCGCCTGCGCAATACGCTTCTCGACACTGCCCACATCTGGGTATTCTTTTTGCCAGAACGCCACCGTATCTTCGCTTGGTGTATCCGTATTCCATACCAAATCGCTCACCACTAAGATACCGCCGTCTTTAAGCAATGGGCGCCATGCTTTGAATGCGTTCTCCACACCCATGATGTAAGCACTGCCTTCCGCCCAAATTAGATTGCTCGTCCCATCGGCAAATGGCAGTTCTGTCATGCTCGCACACACCGTGGTGATATTGTCATTTAAGCCAAGAGCCTCCGCTTTGCCTTGTAGGCGTTGCAAAGACGGCTCGTCGTTATCAACCGCTGTGATGTGTGCATGTTTTGCCAAAGTACGAGTCGCAATGCCCTGCCCACACCCGATTTCCAATATTTCATCAGGTTGAGTTGGTAATAGGCTCAATGCTTTCAACGTATCTTGCTCTGAACCAGGCCCCCAGAACTCCAAGGCTTCATATACGCGGAAGAAGTCCGCCATGTAGTCGTCGTGAGTATTCATATCTTTTGATAACCAACGTAAGTGAAGGGCTTCTTTCTCGCTAAAACCTTGCGTCATCAGCCATTTCAAGTGCGCATCCGGCGCGACTTCATCCAACGATTCATGCCAATCGGTTAACGGTGTTTCACCAAGCAGCGCCGCCAACAACTGGCGCGACTTCTGCTTTTGTTCAATCTCCTCATCGAGCTGTTTGAGTCTATCCAGCATCAACTGGCGATCTACTTTGGCTTCCAAACAGGCTTTACACTCCTTGAGCGTCAGTCCGCCACTCTGCAATTGCTGGATCAAACGCAAGCGTTGTAGATCCGCATCGCTATACGCGCGGTAGCCGTTGCTTAACCGTTGCCCTTTAATGAGCTCAATCTTCTCGTAATAGAGCAATGTGGTACGAGACAAACCCAGCATCTCTGCCAGTTCCGATATCCGATACATGTAATTTTCCTCAGCGCCGATGAAAGCATCTTAAACTGTAGAGTTATAGACAGGTCAATATGAATTGTAGAAAAAGATACGCTGAAAGATAAAACGCGGTGAGAAAGCATCAGGTTACTAAAAGGTAACTGGTTGAATTCGCACTCTTGGTCTCCATATCCAATTTATAACTCGAAAAAGTAAGGTCTGTTTTATGGAATCAGTAATCAAAATCGACGTAGTGTCAGATGTGGTTTGCCCTTGGTGCATCATCGGCTACAAACGCTTAGAACAAGCAATTCAAGAACTAGGATTGGAAGACAAAATTGAGTTGGAATGGCAACCGTTCGAGTTGAACCCAAACATGCCAGCAGAAGGTGAAAACCTACGCCAACACCTAGCGAAGAAATACGGAACAACGCCGGAAGACAGCGTTCGTGCACGCGATAACCTGACTAATCTGGGTAAAGAAGTGGGATTCGACTTTGACTACTTTGATGACATGAAGATGGTCAATACGCGAGATGCACACGTACTGCTGCAGTGGGCGGAGCAATTTGGTAAGCAAACTGAACTGAAGTTAGCCCTGTTCGCGGCGTTCTTTGGTCAACGCAAAGATGTCTCTGACCGAAGCACACTGGCAGCGATTCTGACTGACATTGGTTTAGATGCAAACATGGGCATCGCCACCCTAGACGACGCAAGTAATGCTGACTCTATCGAGTATCAAGAAAGCCAATGGCATCAACTTGGCGTGAGCTCAGTACCAACAGTGGTGTTCAATATGGAAAGTGCTGTGACTGGCGCTCAACCAGTTGAAGTCTTCAAGCAGATCCTGAGCGAATACGCAGAAAAACTGACTAAGTAAAAGCTCATAAGAAAACGCCCACAATACGGTCGCATTGTGGGCGTTTTCGTATTCTGCTAGAGGTTTAGTGTTATTTCACTAATCCTTGTTCAACCAAGCTTGGGAACACCTCATTGCGGAAAATCGTGCTTATGGCGATGTCATCCACGTTTGAAGAATCTACCCATAGGCACTCTTCGATTTCGTTACTGGCAACCACCTCGCCCGAATAATCATTAACGAAGAACACATCCATGACCAAAGTAATGCCGTCTTTATCGTGTGCAGGCGCTTCAAAGCGACCAAACAGCGTCAATGCATTTTCCTTCACGGCAATGCTCACTTCTTCTTGAAGTTCGCGACATAACGCTTGCTCTGAAGTTTCGCCACTATCCAGTTTTCCACCCGGCGCATAGAAGGTGTCTTTGCCTTTTGAGCGCAACACTAACAACGCGCCGTCTTTGATGATGATACCTGCTGATTTGTGCATCTTGCTTTCCTTCTAGGCGCTAGAGAAACTTCTCGATCATGACTTCATTGATGTATTGGCCGTTAACCTTGGCGTGCTTCTTAGCGGTACCAACCACTTCAAAGCCATGTTTTAAATACGTTGCGAGCGCGTTGGGGTTGTCCTCTCGGACATAAGCAAACAACTTTTCATAGCCTTTGGATTTAGCATCAGCAAAGGTGGCAGTAAACAGCGCTGAAGCGACACCTTGTCGGCGACATTTGGCATCAACGAACGTACCGATAATGCCGACATGCGCGAATGCCTTGGTATAACTGGCGAAAGGCTCTACGTTTTGGAAACCGAGCACGGTGCTGTCTTCCTCATCCGCTTCTTTTACCTTCAATGCCACATTGAACACACCCGTTTCAGGAAAGCTTTCAATGAAGCCTTCTTCCTCTTCTGGGGTGAAGATGGTATCAAGGATCGTGTATAAGCCCTCTTCTATGATGGGATTGAGAACTTCGGTAATGCCTTGAGCGTGCTGATTTTTTGCCTTTGTGACGACAACTTTCATAGTATTTTTCGTTCTTTTTATAGGGATGAAATAGGAGCTCGATTATCTTCTATCTTGATCGTAAAACCAATGACCTAGCGATCGTTCGATCAGTAAATACCCATTGACTCATCCTATAGTTAACGTCCTATAAATAAACCACCGCTTCGATGTTGTTACCATCGGGATCATAAAAAAACACTGCGTAGTAATTTGGCGCATAGTGTTCACGCAAACCTGGCTCACCATGACAAGTAAAACCAGCCTCAATACCCGCTTTATGAAAGGCCTCGACGGAAGCCTTGTCATTCGCTTTAAACGCAATGTGGCAAGGGGCGCTTTGACCACCCTTTTCTATCAGGAAGCGCGTATTGGCTTCACCAACTAATCCAAAGCCTGCCGCTGCTTCGTCCGACCATTTTAGCTCAATGCCCAGAGAGGTAAGCACCTTGGAGTAAAAAACGACACAGGCGTCAAAATCCACAACCTTAATTTCAAAATGATCAATCATATCTATCCCTACTTGATTGAATTTGTTCCATAAAAAAGACCACCTTAATCAAAGGTGGTCTCGATTGCGAAGTCTATCGTTTTATCGGTGATAAACTTGTCGGTAATGCCTCAGCTTAACTTAAAGGACGACCTTCATAATCACCCGTCAGTGTTTTCAAGAACGCTTTGATGGCATCCACTTCTTCATCCGACATTTCCACTCCGACTTGGTATTTACCCATGTCGTAGATAGCTTTTTCTAGCGTATCAGCATGTCCATCGTGGAAGTATGGCGGTGTCAGTTCAATGTTACGCAAGGTTGGCACTTTGAACTTGTGCTTGTCTTCTTTGTTGCCAGTGAAGTTGTAACGACCAAGGTCTGCATCCGTCATATCAGTACCACGCTCAGCGAAGTAGTCCGCTTTCATGCCCATGGTTTCAAACGTTTCACCACCCATCGCTTCACCTGCGTGACAGGTTTGACAATCGTACTTCTTGAACAACATCAAACCGTATTTCTCGTGCGAGTCCAGCGCCTTTGTATCACCCATCATGTATTGGTCGAAGCGGCTGTTTGGTGTGGTTAGGGTTTTCTCAAACTCGGCAATCGCATCCGTGATGTTGTTGCCATTAATCTCACCTGAGTAAACCTTTTTGAACATCGCAACCATTTCTGGATCTTGGCTTAACTTATCGACGATTTCATCCCAATCCATAGAGCCCATTTCAATCGGGTTAAACGGAGGACCACCCGCTTGGTCTTGTAGATCCGCGGCACGACCATCCCAGAATTGCAGCTTGTTGTACACAGCATTAAACACGGTTGGCGCATTGATGCCACCCACTTGGCCATGAATACCAACAGACGTTACGAGTCGGTCCACGCCGCCTGTATCAAGGCTATGGCATGACGCACATGAGACACTATTGTCTCCTGATAGTCGCGTGTCGTGATAAAGCACCTTACCCAGTTCAGCCTTGTCTGCATCGGTTTCGAACGTGGTGTAAATTGGTTGTAGAACTTTGGTTTTACGTTCTTCAGATACCGGAGACTGTGCATGACGCTCTGCACGCTTCTCACGAATCCACTTCAATAAGGTGTGTTTTTCGTCTTTCGACATGCTCGCTGACCAGTGCATAGTCAGGTAGATCGCTGGCGGCATTGAGTCGTCGTAAAGCACCTTCTCAAGACGAGCAAGTGCCACTTCAGAAACAGGATCATTCTGCTTCACGTCGCCAAACAGATTGGTCATATCAAAGTGACGCATGGCCACCTTCACATCCGCTTCCATGATCTGTTTCGCCACTGGCATTTCTGAGTAGAAAGGCATTTCGCTGTTTGGTGTATGGCAATAGCCACAACCTTTATCCGCCAACACCTTCATCGCTTGATAATCCAGCGTAGATTGGTCTAGCGAACTAAATTTCGCCAGATTTTGTTGAGCTACATTTTTATCGTCTTGGTTCACCATGTAAACGGTGCCGAAGTAAGCCACCAAGCCTGCTCCCACGATCCCTAGTGTTATTTTCTTTTTATTCATCACTGTTCCCCTAAATCAGTTGGGGCGAAAGTTATTGAAATGCCAATATTTTTAAAAATGGGAAAAAGGAATAGATATTAATCGAATATTTAGATGAGCAACGAATTTAACATCTAAACTTTATAAAAACAGACACTTGCGGCAACAAGTGAAAAATACAACATAAAAACAACAACTTAAAACCGGAACTTTTATTGATATGAGTCAAAAATGACGGAGACGACAATATATTAACCAAACATATTAAATTTGATTAAAAATAATTCAGTTCGAAATAAAGTAGGAATTTAGGAAGGAATTGTAGGCACAAAAAAAGGCAGCTCGGGAGCTACCTTTTTAGCAAGTCAGCAAATGTAATTATGCTTTCTTAAGATCTTTAGCTGGGTAAGTTAGTGTCTTTTCGCCAGCTTTAACGTGTGCGTAAAAACCGCCGCTGCTTAGACCTGTAACAACCATTTCGCCTAGTTCGATACCTTTAGTAGCTACTACTACGTCACCGATTGAAAACATATTTAATACCTTGTTTCTGTAGATTATGACCTTAAGTCGTTGGCGGTATTTAATCTGAAATTGCACCCTTAACCTAATCAGGTTTTTTGTCGTCATGATTAAGTTTCATTATTGCCGTAACCCTTATAGATAAAGGCGTTGCAAGGGTATGACGAAGATCGCTTTTACGACCCTAAAGTCTTAGAAGTAAAGGGGAGATTTCCCTCTAATGGGCTAAGATGGCTTGGTTATAGTCGCATTTGATTATGCTTTTGCTATCCGGAGATAGACGATGAAAAATGGTCTCACAATTCGTGCTTTAGAACGTTCAGACCTGCGCTTTATTCACGACCTCAACAACAACCGCAACATCATGACTTACTGGTTTGAAGAGCCTTACGAATCTCATGATGAATTAGAAGAACTGTATCGCAAACACATTCACGACGATGCCGAGCGCCGCTTTGTCGTAGAAGATGAACACGGTGTCTTAATTGGTCTGGTCGAGTTGATTGAAATTAACTACATCCACCGCAGTGCCGAGTTCCAAATCATCATCGCTCCAGACCACCAAGGACGAGGCTATGCCGAAGAAGTAATTAATCGTGCTTTGGATTATTCATTCTCGATTCTTAACCTACACAAAATCTACCTGTTGGTAGCCTTGGACAATGAGAAAGCGATCCACCTTTACAAGAAGTGCGGCTTTATTGAAGAAGGCCACCTCGTGCAAGAGTTCTTCATCAACGGTAGCTACCGCGATGTAAAACGCATGTACATCCTGCAAGACCAATACCGCGCAGAGTTAGAGAGCTGATCCATTCTGATATGGCGTGGCACTTTTTAATTAAAACGCAGCCGATGGGCTGCGCTTCTTTAATCAAACTGATATTGGTATGAGACGATGACGCGCTTGTCTGGATCATCGAGATAAGTGTTGTTGTCCATCATAAACGTCATCAAGTTAAACGAGTGACGCTTTTGAACAAGATAACCCAACCCTAAGCCACCAAAAGCACCTTTGTAGTTGTCGCCTTCACTGTTCTCTGAGCCATAAGAACCACCCGCGAATCCCATCAAGGTCAATTGCTCTGTTAGGGGTTTCAATGTGAACGCTCCCAAATAGCCGCTACTGCCGGAAGAGTTCATCATGTTGAACCCATTCTCTGGGCTAGGTGTGCCAGTAAAACCAGGGTCTGAACATGCACTGCCCTCTGCGCCATCACAAACTGGCACATCGCCATCGTTATAAGTGTAGCCAGCCATAGGGAAGATCTGAAAGCCTGCTGGCTCGATGCCAAAATAGCTCAATGGTACAAACGTTCCGACGCTGTAGTTGGTTTGATCGGCACCGTTGGTGTATTCATTCTTACCAAAGTTGAAGTTCACGATACCCACCGGAAATAGCCAAGAGCCGCCCACGCGCCATTCACTCGCATCATCATTGATACGAACATTAATCTTGCGAGCTTCATCCAATGCTAAAGAGCCTGAGAACGAGATGTTCTGGTCATCAAAATCATAGTTGTTGGAATAAGCCGCACCGAACTTGGTGATCACCTTTGTTGGGTCATCGGCTAATTTGTTTTTGTTCTCTTTGGGAACGCGTTCGCTAGCCAGAGCCGACGAGCTTAAAACTAACGCTGCACATGCCAGCCAAAACGTGTTGTTCATTTCAAATTTCCTCGACGAATTCGCTATCGTCTTTTTACTTTGTGCTTTTTGTTCAGTTGAATTAATACCGTCCCGCTACAAACAAAAACGGCGGTAAGCCTAGGACGTGCTTACCGCTGCTTTTCGTTGTATCGCTAATCTAGTGATTGCGTTAACGCCGGACTATTGGTTTTTCCAGCTGTAGCCGATGCTCAGGAAGTACAACGCTGGATCATCAAAGCTTGCAATCGTGTTGCCCGCTCGACCTTTCACCTCAGACGATTCAATTAAGGTCGCTTCAAAGGCAACTGACACCGTGCTTGCTTCATCAATCTTGTAATCAATGCCCGTACCTAGACGGTAAGCGTTGCCAGTTGGGATAGTCAGATCACCGTTGGATTGGTCTGTGTACATGCTTGAGTCAAATGCGAAACCTGCATTCCACATCACTTTGCTATTAACCTTGTACTGTGTACCCAAAGCAATCTGATAGGTGTCTTGTGTTTCTACATCCATCAGCGTTTGGTAAGCACTCCAATCTTGCCAGTTCAAGTTACCCATCACCGCCAGTTTGTCGTTAAGCTCATGGTATGCACTGAATACCAACTGCTGAGGCGCAACGGCACTGGTCGAGAAGTCCTTATCATCGAATTCGAACTCAGTTTCATTCGAGTAAGACAGACCTAAGCGAGTACCTGAATTCAATTCATACAGCACACCAACGCGGCCATTGACTTGAGTATCTGTATCTTCAATGCCACCAGCGAGTGTCGTACCATCAACTTTGACATCCATATCTAAAATGCCGTAATGGATGCCCAATGCAGCACCCACAGACCATTGATCGTTAATACGGTATGAAGCAGAAGGTTGAACCGTCACGGCCTGAGTAATTGCATTAGGAATATCAATACGGCTGAACAGCTTGTCGTATTCCAGACCCAAGCCGTAGTTGCCGTACATACCAATACCAAGCGTCCACTTATCGTTCACTTGTTGGCTGTAAAACGCAGAACCAAGCGGCACGTAACCAATGATGTTACCTGCGTCACCGCCACCAAAGGTGTCCAGCGTTGTGTCGCCATACAAGCTGATCAAGTGACCCGAAAATGACTGACCCGCCACGTTAGACAAACCCGCTGGGTTCGCCGCCATGACCGAGGCATCCTGCGCTCTTGCCGCCATACCCGCAGACGCTAAACCAATGTCTGTGGTGGAAGTCTCGTACAAGTACAGACCTCCTGCTTGCGCTGCTGCACACGAGATGAGGGACCCCACAGCAACGATTTTGGTAAGATTTTTCATACTAAAACCTATAAGCATGTTAAGAGAAAACCCGTACTGCAGCGTTGGTTGTATATCAGTGAAAGGACTGACCATCGCACACAGCACAGGCAATTTGTGGATTGAATGAGAAATAAAACCGACTAAGCGGTTGGTCTTTCTTCTATTTTTGTTTTCATCTTGTCGTCTGAAATAAAACCAACGACGAACGCACTTAAAATTTTATGCGCCTTGTTATTTCCACTTAATGCGTGACCAAACATCACACAGTAAAAATGCGTAAATTATTGTTATCTTATGAGTCGTATTAGAATTGGTAGTTGTATTCGATGCGGTGGTCGCCATCGCCAAAGTCGACTTGCTCATTCCAGTTAGCGAAGTAACGAATATTTGAGCGTGGTGTTATTTGGTAAGAAATCGCAAATTCATGCGTTAAGATATTATCCTCACCCGCATAATACGTGTCTTTATAATCACTTGAGCCCGACAAGGTATGCATATACATCGGGTTGTAGTTGATCCAAATTTTGTCGGTAATATCGATTTTCGAGTACATCCCAACCACAGTAAATGTACCTGGAATCTCGTAGCCCTTGTCTTCACCGCTGAAGTCATTGGCAATCGTCACACCTGCACCAGCTAGTGGATAAAGCTGGACAACACCAAGCTTAGGCAAGGCCTTGATGAAGCTGTACGACGCATCCAACTTGTCGGCATCCACGTCGTAGTTCACATCAAGCTGACGCCCTAATCCTTTCGCAACTTCAACTTGGAAATTACGCAGGCGGAAGGAATCAATACTGTCATCTACTTTGCTGTACAGCGGGTCATCTTCATCTCGAATGCCAAACAGCTCGCCACCAATACCTTTGACTTCGATAACGTTCATTGCCATCGTGCCCGGTTGAGACGCTTTATAGGTTTGGCCTATCTTAATGTTTGCCCCTTTGTCCGTAATGCCAAAGCCAGCTTGGGTATAAACCGCAAGAGGATCGGACATGTCTTGTAGTTCTTTGTCTGTATCTGTCTCAGCACAAACGGGGGACGCAAACTGGATTGCTGCTGCCATCACGACAACAGACGGTTTCACCATATTCATAGGATTTTATCCATCTTTTATTCAATTAAACGCACGTGTCATCAAACCTGCATAAATCGCGGACGAGCTGAATCGAGCCTCGGAAAATTCAATTTCCAACGCGAATTTACGAATAACAGGTTGTTTAACTCTGCATTTAAATTAAATAGAGGATAACGGTAAGTTCAATCACCTATGGTTATATGAGTTATAACCTAAATTTTGGTTTAGATTTGAAATGAAATTTAGATTAACAATTATCTAAATAGTAGATATCACAACAAAGAATGAATACTCAGTTAATATAGATTGAACATGTGAAATCAAACCAAAGAGAAAATAAATGGTCAATCGAAAGCTGAAACCACCTAGACGTTTAGCTATATACTTTTTCAGCGATTTCACCAATAAATAAGTCATTTTGGTTTAAGAATATATTCTACAACTGTAGAGTATTTTCATTAAAAAAATGTTATTTCGTCTTGGCGTTCGATACTTCCACTTATTGGAAATTCTTCAATATCATTTATGTGAACTACGTTGGCATCGCATATTTTTCTATTCTCCCTAAAACAAAAAACGCAGCCCGAAGACTGCGTTTTGATTCCAATGTAAATGAGCTTAAGCTCTTTAGTTAATCTCCCCTCTCGCTTACAGCTTTTCAACGCCCATATTGAACAAAGTAAAACTGTAAACATCGGCGGTTTTCTCGATAACCTTACTAGTCGGAGTGCCTGCACCGTGCCCTGCGTTAGTTTCGATTCGAATCAAAGTTGGATTCGTACCCGCTTGTTTCGACTGTAGCTCAGCCGCGAATTTGTAAGAGTGCGCTGGCACCACACGGTCATCGTGGTCACCCGTTGTTACCATAGTTGCAGGGTACTTAACGCCGGCTTTGACGTTGTGTACTGGCGAGTAACCTTTGAGGTAATTGAACATCTCTTTACTTTGCTCTGCTGTACCGTAGTCATAAGCCCAGCCCGCTCCTGCCGTAAAGGTGTGGTAGCGAAGCATATCCAATACACCCACTGCTGGCAGTGCCACTTTGAACAGCTCTGGGCGCTGCGTCATCACCGCACCAACAAGTAAGCCACCGTTCGAGCCACCGTTAATCGCGAGCTTATCTGACGAGGTGTAGTCTTTATCGATAAGGAATTCAGCTCCGGCAATAAAGTCATCAAACGAATTTTGCTTCTCTAATTTGGTACCAGCATTGTGCCACTCTTTGCCATACTCACCACCGCCACGAATGTTCGCGACAGCGTAAATACCGCCCATTTCCAACCATGCAGCTCGACTCGGACTGAAGTAAGGCGTCAGGCTGATATTGAAACCACCATAACCATACAAGATCGTTGGCGCTGTGCCGTCCATCGGTGTGCCTTTCTTGTAGGTGATGATCATGGGAATCTTGGTGCCGTCTTTCGATTTGTAGAACACCTGACGAGATTCAAATTGTTCTGGATCGAATGGTGCGTTCGATTTGTGGTAAACCTCGCTGTCACCGTCTCTGATGTCTAAACGATAGGTCGTGCTTGGCGTCTTGTAGTTGGTGAAAGAGTAGTAGACTTCAGCGTCTTCTTTCTTACCCCAAAAGCCGTAAGCACTGCCGATGTCTGGTAGCTTGATTTCACGAATGAACTTGCCGTCCATGTCGTATTGTTTGACCATAGAAAGGGCATCAACAATGTAGCTTGCGAATAGATAACCGCCCGCGGTTGATGGGCTAAGCACGTTGTCCGTTTCAGGAATTAAATCTTTCCAATTCTTCGGCTCAGGGTTGCTCGCATCCACCGTCACCACTCGTTTATTTGGTGCATCTAAGTTAGTGACCAAATACAGCTTGGTACCTTTGCTATCAATCACCCAAGTATCAGAATTGGTGTCATCCAAAATGGTTTGCAGCGGACTGCCTGGCTTGGTCAAATCTTTGAAGAAGAGCTTATTGCCAGACGTTGAAGTGCTTGCCGAAATAAACAGGTAACGTTGGTCATCGGAAGTGTAACCACGAACGTATCGGTGCTTCTCTTCCTCTGTACCACCGAAGATAAGCTTATCTTCACTCTGCTTAGTACCTAGTTCGTGATAGTAAAGCTTGTGTTGGTCGGTTTTTGCCGAAAGCTCGCTGCCTTCTGGCTTGTCGTAACTTGAGTAGTAGAAACCTTTGTTCCCCAGCCAATTCACGCCGCTGAACTTAATATCCACTAGCGTCTCACCGACAGGCTTTTTGGTTTCTGCATCAAGCACAATCACTTTGCGCCAATCGCTACCGCCTTCTGAAATACTGTAAGCGACTAAAGAACCATCTTTGGTGAAGCTCACATTCGCCAATGAGGTCGTGCCATCTTCGCTAAAGGTATTCGGGTCGAGGAAGACTTCTGGCTTGCCATCATCAAGTTGGCGGTAAAGCACATCTTGATTTTGCAAACCATTGTTCTTGTAGAAATAGGTGTATTTACCTTCTTTGAATGGTCGCCCTAACTTCTCGTAATCCATTAACTGAGTTAAGCGTTCTTCGATCTGGTGACGATAAGGAATTTGCGCCAAGTAATCGAACGTGACTTGGTTCTGCGCTTTGACCCAGTCAGCGGTTTCTTTACTGCGGTCGTCTTCTAACCAGCGGTATGGGTCACTGACTTTGGTACCAAAATACTCATCCACCACATCGACTTTCTTTGTCGTTGGGTACTTCACCGCCATTTTATGTACGTGTTCAACCAACTCCTTTGTTGAGTCTTCGGCATAAGCTCCCGGTAATACGCCCGTCATCGCGAACGCGGTCACCAGTGCTAAGGTTTTCTTTTTCATAGACTTCCTTTTCTGTTTTTGTTTTGTGTAATGCATCAGCATCTTACCCATATCGAAGTAAGGATTCTAATTGCTTTGAGAAAACTGCTTGGTAAAGGTTTTAAAGTCACCAAAGCCAAACTAGCTGCTTAGCTTCGGTGAGCTTCCTTAATGTGGATTTATAGACAAGAGCTTGTTAGCTCAGTTCAATGCTTCGAGACACACCCGACTCCGCGGCAAAATCTTGGTCGTGACTGATAAGAATAAAGCCACCTTTATACGTGCTTAGTGCCTGAGCAAGCATGATTTTCGAATCCAAATCGAGGTGATTATCTGGCTCATCCAAGAGCAACAAAGGCTGGGTTGGTTGATGACTGACAATCAGCATCGCGAGCTTCATTTTCTCGCCTCCACTCAATACGCTGCCCAAACGAAACACACTGTCTCGGCGAAAGCCAATGCCTGCTAGTAATGTTCTGGCATCGCTTTCTTTTATCCCCTCACAATGTTGCATTAGGTTTTCCAACATGGAGAGTTCAGGCTGTATCGCACCAAAGTGCTGATCGAGATAATAAAGCGGCGTGTTGATTTGTAGCTCACCACTTTGCAGTGAGAACTCACCCAAGAGTGTTTTCAGTAAGGTCGATTTGCCGCATCCGTTTTTGCCCAACAAATGCAATTTATCATCCGCATGAACTTGCGCAGTGATGGGCTGAGCCGACCCAAATGGCAACACGCCTCCTAAAAGCGACACGACTTTTCGTGAGCGACTTTGACTGTCTGCCAAATACAGTTTTTGCCCTTTGATTTGCTCTTTGCGCACTCGCAAGCTTTGCTCTTTCTCCTGCAGGTGCGCTTGGCGAAGTTGCTCGTTTTTATTACGACTGGCGGCTCGGGCTGTCGCTTTGTCTTTCATACCATCCAATAAGATCTTCGGCTGGCTGCCATCCTTTCTCAGCTTGTTACCTTGAGCCGCTCTTTGTTCTGCTTTCTCTCGATTGCGCTGCGCTTGCTCTTCCAATTGCTTTTTTTGTTTATCGACACTGGCTAGTTGGCGTTCCACCGCTTGTAGTTCAGTGCGCTTTTGCTCGGCATATACGTCGTAATTACCGCCAAATACTTGCAAGCCTAAACCGGATAGCTCCCAGATTTCCTCCATCTCGCGAAGTAACTCCCTGTCATGACTGATGAGCAGAATCGCGCCAGAGAAACTGCGCATCGAATCAATCAACCACTGCTTGGCATGTGTATCAAGATGGTTCGACGGTTCATCAAGGATCAGCAATTCCACTTCACTTTCGAACATCTGCCACAGTTGCAAACGCGCTAACTGCCCGCCACTCAATTGCGAACAAGGAAAGTCTGGCTGTGGCGGCAAGCCCATGGTTTCTAACTGCTTAGCAAGTTGGATGGGCAAATCCCATTGTTCGCCCACCACCTCAAACAAATGCTCAGAGCAATCGCCCATTTCGATCTGCTTGAGCGCGCTTAGCACTTTGTCCTTTGCTAAAAACTGGGCAATCGAAAGATCGCCCTCTAACAAGTGCGATGGTTGCTGACGATATGTCGCAAATGACCTTGGTACGGCCACCGTGCCACTGGCCGAGGTTTGCTCACCGCAGAGTATCGATGCAAACACCGATTTTCCGACACCGTTGCGTCCAACTAACCCAACACGACGTTTAGTCATTGAACATGAGATTTGCTGAAACAGCGTTTCGCCATTACCAAATTGATGACTGATATTGTAAGCCTGTAAGACTGGCATAATTTGCCTCCTGTATGACAGGGACAACAGCCGTAGCTTGAGATAAATCTAGAGATGAGATCGATGCAAATACACGCGCCCATAGAAGCGCTTCAAACAGAAAAACGGTAACTGCAAAGAAATATCGGAAAGTGAGCTACGCCTACTAACCCTGTAAATCCAAAAAATAAAATGAGAGTTGGATGACAGGTTTAGTTGTTCATGTTGGCGTAATCTCCTAAAGAAGTGATGAGCAAAGTCTAAAGGTTTTCTTGTATAAAAAGCAAGCGACTTCTGTCACAAGCCGCTTTCAGACCGAGAGCTCGTTTGGGTGCCCTAGCTTACAAGGGCACAAACCTAGGACTATGCTTCAAAGTAAATCGCCGGTTTGATATCAACCAAAGGCGTGCCATCCAAGCAGTCCAAACCACGCGCTTTAATTACTCCCTCGTCGATAGACTCAATCGGTAAGACCGCCGCGCCAATAGGGTTTGGTCTGTGCGGCGAACGTAAAGCAAAGGTGCCCTTCTTTCCTTGCAGTATTTCAGGTTGGCGGTTCGCACCAGAAAGCCAATACAGAACCAGTATTTTCTGCCCAACTTCAAGCCCTACAAGCCCTTGGTGATACTGAGATTTAAGTTGAATTTCACACACAGGTCCATCTTGTGGCTGAATGTTATTTGGGCACTGAGAAACCTCAGTATATGGCGTACAAATTTGCCCAATAAACTCAAGTTGCGGGGTTTGATTTGTGTTCATATCAACCTCTATTTTTGTTCTGACTTCATCGCTGAAAAAGCGTAAATGGAAATAGTGACCAAGATGATTGAACCACCAAGAATGCTTGCCATTGCAGGAATTTCATCAAAGAAGATTAAGGCCCAAAGTGGTGCTAGCACGGTTTCAATCATCAGAATCATGCCAACTTCAGGCGCCGTGATGTAACGGGTAGCGACTTGTGAAAGCACACGCCCAAACGGCGCAGTAAACAGCCCCATCAAGCCCATAATCAGCCAAGTGTTCGTGCTGTAAGTTGAAGGCGTTGCCCAAAACAGCATTGCCATCGCTAAGAACAGCCCACCAAAACCAACACTTGCCATGCGGCTTACGTGTTGATGCTTACGCAGTTGCACCTGGTTGAGCGACAAACACACCACGGCAAACACTGCTAAACCATCGCCAATCCAGTTACCCGATTTAAAAGAACCAGAGACCACAATCACAATACCTACCATCACAGCAACAATCGCAATCCACGTCGAACGCTGGGTCACTTCACCCAAAAACCACCAGCTGAACAATGCTGCCAAAGCTGGTGCTGCGCTCAGAATCACAAAGGTATTCGCAACCGTGGTGAGCTTAATGCTCATCACCAAACCAGCAGCACTGCCGAGCATCAATAAGCCAGACAACAAGACATGCCAGCCGCTCTCTTTCACCGCTCGAACCAGACCGCGCTCATCGCGAAGTTGGATAAATATTGGCATCGAAATCGCGGTAAACAAGCCAAATAGAAATGCGGTATCCACACCACTCACGCCCGAGAAGCGAATAAAAATTGGGTCTAGGCTCATCAGCAGTGCACCAACCAAGGTGATCACCACCCCGGCAAAGCGTGCGCCTTTGGCGTTTAGGTTATTCATTAATGCCGTCGTCATCGTCTTTGTCCTCAAAAAATAAATCATACTCGTAAGTATGATTTTATAATTTCGGAGTTGTGTCAACAAAAATCATACCGTATAGTATGATTATCAAATCAAGAGAATCTGAGCATGAGCAAGATCGAGCAAAACCGAGAGAAGAAACGCCGAGCTATTTTGGAAGCCGCGAAAGAGAACTTTTTGTCCGAGGGATATGTGTTAGCGAACATGGATAAAATCTCCGCCCAAGCAGGCATGACAAAGCAAACCGTGTATCGCTACTTTCCATCTAAAGCAGCGCTATTTGAAGCAACATTGCGCCAGATAGGTGAAAACATGGATGGTGGCTTCATTAATCACCTACAAGAGGATGACCTGCGAGAAGCGTTGAACTCATTTGGTGAACACTTCGTTTCTTTCCACCTTTCTGATGAGCACTTGGCGACCTTCCGCTTGTTGATTGCAGAAAGTGCTAAAGCGCCCGAGATCACGACGATCTTCCGCGAAGTCGGTCCGGACGATACCGATGCTAAGCTCACTCAGTTCTTCCAAGATCGTTTCGATATTAAGGAACCAGAAACACAGATTCGCCTCTGGACAGGCATGCTACTGTCGATTCGCTCTGGCGTTTTAATGGGAATGGAAAAGCCAACGCAAGCTGAGATAACGGAGCACGTGCAAGAGGTGACTGAGTTTTTGTTGGCAGCAATCGAGCATCAGAAGTGAACTAAAATCCATCGCTCACCGTAATAGCCAAAGAGTGAAAACACCAATGGGAAACGGCTATGAATCTTTTGATTGAATCGGTCGAGGGTGGTATCTACCTCGCTTACAATGTAGAAAACCATACAAAGTCATTGATATTGAACGAGCACAAAAGCCCGCTCAAATTTGCTAGCCTCTGCGAGGCAAGAGACCACTTTCGAGGAGAAGGATACTCCTCTGCAAAACTGGTTCACCTCAACGCATCCGATGAGATGTGTGGAGAAAGAATACGCTGTGACATGCCATTAGAGATTGAATTGAGCTGGTATTAGTACCGGCTCTTTTTTCGCCCTCCCCCTATATCCTCTCGCTCTTAGGCTGGTGATAATTTGCCAAAACTTTGAGCGATTTCGGGATCTTATCAACACATTTTTTGTTAAAGGCGTACTATGCTATTGGTAGTGTATTCCACAAGAGGGCGTGGTTATGAAATACAAACATATCCTAGTCGCACTGGAACTGTCTGATGAGAGTACTGTGTTGATTGACCGAGCGGTATCTATGGCGAGTTATCTCGGTGCAGAGATTTCTTTTATTCATATCGATGGTACTCATGGCGAAATTTATCGTGAGCTTGTCGATATTAAAGCAAACCCAGACCAAAGACCGTTGAATGAACATTCAATGGAGTGCTTGAAGTCCTTTAGCGATTACATGGAGCAGCCATTGAAGCACTTCTTCGTTGGCACGGGTGACTTGGCGGACAAACTGGAAGTGACCATCAAAGAGCAAGAAGTTGATCTGCTTATTTGTGGCCACCATCAAGACTTCTGGAGCAAGATCATTTCTTACTCAAGACATCTGATCAACAAGTCTCCGGTCGATATTCTGGTTGTGCCGATTCACGACTAGTTTGAATGAACGATCTAAAAAGCCGCCAACGATGGGCGGCTTTTTTTGTGTTTCTTGTTGGCTCAATTAAGGCTCTATTTCACCAATCGAATACAGCACCAACTCTTCTGGGTTGTTCCCTTCCCCTAACGAGTGAATGTCTTCCCCTTCTTGCTTCAGCTCATTAATCAGCTTGAGCGCTTTATCTTGCTTCACCCCAATAATGGTTGGCATTTCAGAGGCAGAGACACCAAAACGTGTCGCAACAAGCAAGTTTCTTACTTTGGTTTTATCCGATTCAAACATGGCAGGACCTCTTTATTTTCAATCATCTAAGCATAGCGAATCGCGATGAAAAAGCATCACGCAGGTCGAATCAATAACGGATTTTCCTACGAGTTAGACAAACGAGGCGAATAAAAGATCAGTTACTGAAAACTCGGTCGAAATAATTGAGTGGCGCCACCTTAGTGTTGGCTCTTCGCTGCCATTTACTTTTGTTCGCCACCAGCCACTTTTGTTCGGAATTGGCTAATATTGCTTGGCTCACCTTGGCTTCTCGCAACTCATGTTCCATCGCGAACAACTGAGTATCAACTTCTGTGCGACCAAAATTGACCATCTCTGAATGAGGCTGTGCGATTTCGGTGATACCTGCACAACCAATAATACCGATGTCTGCGGAAAACTGGCCGTAAAACTGTTCTGCCGAACCATCCACCACATCGCGATCGTTCGTACGAATACGACCTCCCGGAATCCAAGTTTCGATGTTCTCAAAGTGAGACAAAATATGCGCCGCTTCGAAGTTATTGGTCACCACACGTAACTCACTGTGATTGGCTAGACGTTCAGCAACCAAAGCAATCGTAGTACCGATCCCCAAAAACAAAGTCGTGCCGTTTGGGATCGCTTTGACTACTTCATCGGCGATGATCTGCTTTTCCTGTTGATTGGTGACTTGACGAGAGGCATAGCTGCGATTGCTCAGAGTGGCAGGTAGCCCGACACCACCATGATGGCGTCGGGTAAGTCCGAGTCGACAAAGTTCATTGATGTCGCGACGAATGGTTTGCGTCGTGACTTCGAAACGTTGGGCAAGTTCTTCTATCGAGCAATATTCTTGCTGATGAATTAGTTCAATGATGCTTTGTTGACGGACGTTTAAATTATTCATTCAATGCGGGTTCTCGTATGGCTGAAGGCACTTTAACTTTATAACGTTGAGGCGTATCTGTAATCATCATATCCACGCCCCAATGCCAATGTGCTTCAACTAATTGAGGAAAGTTTGGTGTATAGCAGAAGAGTTGATAGCCATACTGCTTGATCTTCTGAGTTTGCAATTCAGTCAGGAAGCGGTAATCACAATGCACACTGTATGCATCGATGTGTTGTAGCACGACAGCGGAATCATCTGGAATCTCCTGCCATAGCTGCCCTCTTCTCACTTCTGGCAGGTAGTTTTTCATCATCATTAAGGCTTCTGTGTTAAAGCTAGAAAACAGAATCGCGTCCGCTTCTACGCCTAAGTGCTCAATGACCTGTGCAACCTTTTCGCACAACAGGTCGATTTCGTCACCGGAGTAGACCTTCAATTCAATATTGAGCTTCACACCCGCTCTTGAAGTGAGCTCAAGCGTCTCTTCTAAACTAGGGATAGGCTCGCCTGCGAAGTCATCACCGAACCATAAGCCTGCGTCGAGTAACCTTAGCTCGTGCCAAGTCAGATCTTTGACTTTGCCTCGACCATTCGTGCAGCGGTTGACCGTTTTGTCATGGATGACGACAGGAATGTTGTCCGCACTAAGTTGAACGTCGATTTCAATCCATTCGCAACCAAATTCAATGGCGCGTTGTATTGCCGATAAAGTGTTTTCTGGAGCCAAACTAGATAAGCCGCGGTGTGCTGTTATTTTCATTTTTTATTCCGTCTTTTTCATTTGTTTTCAAATGAACTATCTCAACCCTCAATGACGCTTTGATTACAAAATAGTGACGAAAGCAATGTTCAAATAAGTTCATTTTTTTGTAACTAGAACGTCATTTGGCTCATTTAATGTTCATTTGAATTTTTTGGAGCGGATTCATAATCAAAATGAACATTCGCAAGGAAACACCTGTTCAAATCATCCAATGAAAAGGAATCATTATGGCTATTAAACACCTCGCCGGACTTGCAGTTGCAGCGGCATTCATCAGCACGCAAGCACAAGCAAAAACAGAGGTTGAGTGGTGGCACGCGATGGGCGGCGCACTAGGTAACAAGGTTAATGAAATTGCGGCAGACTTTAACGCAAGCCAATCAGAATACGAGATCAAACCGGTTTACAAAGGCAGCTACGCAGAAACAATGACCAGTGCTATCGCGGCGTTCCGAGCAAAAGAGCAGCCAGCGATTGTACAAGTATTCGAAGTGGGTACGGCGACCATGATGGGCGCAGACAAAGCGATTTATCCTGTTTACCAATTGATGGAAGACACCAAAGAGTCGTTCAACCCTGATGATTACCTTGCCGCCGTAACGGGTTACTACACCACCAATGAAGGCAACATGCTTTCCCTGCCATTTAATAGCTCTACGCCAGTGCTTTACTACAACAAAGACATGTTCGCAAAAGCTGGCGTAGCAAACCCACCAAAGACATGGAAAGAAATGGAAGAAGTTTCCCGTAAGCTGCTGGCATCCGGTGCGAAGTGTGGTTTCAGCACTACGTGGCAATCATGGACGCAAATCGAAAACTTCGGCGCACGTAACAATGTTCCTGTTGCCAATAACAACAACGGCTTTGCTGGCTTAGACACTGAGTTTAAGTTCAATGATTCGGCGTTTGTTCGTCATATTGACCAAATGGGCAAATGGTCGAAAGAAGGCATCTTTAAGTACGGCGGTCGCCAATCTGATGGTATGCCACTGTTCTACACCCAAGAGTGTGCAATGACTATGGGCTCGTCGGCAGGTCTGGCTGGCATTAAAGAGAACATGAAAGACGTTGATATCGGCGTAGCGCAACTGCCTTATGATTCAGAGATCGTCGCTAAGCCACAAAACACCATCATCGGCGGTGCATCACTTTGGGTACTTCGTGGTCATTCAAGCGAGGAATACAAAGGCGTGGCGAAGTTCTTCTCTTACCTTTCTAGTGCAGAAGTCCAAGCAGATTGGCACCAGTTCACTGGTTACCTACCAATCACTAAAGCGGCTTACGAGCTAACGAAAGAGCAAGGCTTCTACGCTAAGAACCCTGGTACAGATACAGCAGTTCTACAAATGACGTCGACCGAGCCTACAGAAAACTCGAAAGGCATTCGCTTTGGTAACTTCCTGCAAACACGCGACATCATCAACGAAGAGCTAGAAGCAGTGTGGGCAGGCAAAGCAACGGCACAAGCTGCGCTAAACAATGCGGTTCGTCGCGGTGACGAGCAGCTACGTCGCTTTGAGCGCACACAGAAGTAACGAACATTAATAACGAACAATGATGTGCTGAGTCTTATTCAAATAACCGCTCAGATACGCACTCTCCCCGCCCATCTTGGGTGGGGAATTCGTTCACACACCTTGCCTGTTTTACTTTGGTATTTGTATGTCCTCACCTGTTGTTTTTAAACACAAATGGCTTCCGGTTGCGCTGATTGCACCTCAGTTGGTGATCACCTTGGTGTTCTTCATCTGGCCGGCAGGACAAGCCATTTTCCAATCTTCTCAACTTGAAGATGCTTTCGGCATGAGCCGTGAGTTTGTGGGTTTGGAGAACTTTGAAAAGCTCATCCATGATCCCCTTTACCTAGATTCATTAATGACCACGCTGCAATTTAGCATCAGCGTTGCGGTGCTCGCGTTGGTCAGCGCACTTGTTCTTTCCGCTTTCGCCGAACAAATCATCCGTGGCGCGACCATGTATCGCACCTTCTTGATTTGGCCTTATGCGGTCGCTCCGGTTGTCGCAGGTTCGTTATGGCTATTTTTATTCGATCCAACCATCGGTGTGATGACCGAACTGTTGAACTTGTTTGGCATAGACTGGAACCCAACGCTCAATGGCACTCATGCAATGTGGATGGTGATCATCACTTCGACTTGGAAGCAAATCAGCTACAACTTCCTGTTCTTCTTAGCAGCACTTCAATCCGTGCCGAAGTCTTTGCACGAAGCCGCGGCCATTGATGGTAGCGGTCCGATCAAACGCTTTATCACCATTAGCTTCCCGCTGATTTCACCAACCAGCTTTTTCTTGTTGGTCGTGAACTTTGTTTATGCGTTCTTTGATACGTTCGCCATCATCCACGCGATGACACAAGGCGGCCCGAGCAACAGTACATCGACCTTGGTTTACAAAGTCTACAACGATGGCTTTATCGGGCTGGATTTAGGTTCATCGGCCGCACAGTCCGTGATCCTGATGATCTTGGTTGCTTCCCTGACTGTGATTCAATTTAAGTATGTTGAGAAGAAGGTGGCGTACTGATGGTAGAAAGAAGACCGTTTTTTAATCTGTTTTGCCATGTCATTTTGATTCTTGGCATCATTTCGATTGCGCTTCCGGTTTGGATTGCAATCGTAGCAACGACCCATGAGAACAGTGCATTCGCTACTGGCACTCCACTTTGGTTTGGAGATTTGGGTTTTAGTGTATTTACTGACTTGTTGAGTAACGACACTCAGTACAACAACAATACTTTGCCGATTGGCAGCATGCTGCTGAACTCTTTCATCATGGCGATGTGCATTACCATCGGTAAGTTGAGCATTTCCATCATGTCTGCCTATGCAGTGGTGTTCTTCCGTTTTCCGGGACGAATGCTGGCGTTCTGGATGATCTTCTTCACGCTGATGTTACCCGTTGAAGTTCGCATCATGCCGACGTTTGAGGTGATTACGAACCTCAACATGCTCAACTCATTTTACGGCTTAACCATTCCGCTGATTGCCAGTGCGACTGCCACTTTCTTATTCCGTCAGTTCTTCTTAACGGTGCCGAATGAGTTGGTGGAAGCAGCACGAATTGATGGCGCAGGACCAATCAAGTTCTTCTTCGATATCTTGTTGCCCCTGTCGCGTACCAACATCGCTGCACTGTTCGTCATCACTTTCATCTACGGCTGGAACCAATATCTATGGCCACTGCTGATCACCACTGATGTGCAGTACTACACCATCGTGATGGGCATTAAACAGATGCTTGGAGTGGTTGATGGTGTTGTGGAATGGAACAAAATTATGGCCACCACCATTATCGCCATGTTGCCACCCGTGATTGTGGTAATTGCAATGCAAAAAGCCTTTGTTAAAGGTCTGGTAGATTCGGAGAAATAAATGTCCACGTTAACTCTTTCTAATATCGCTAAATGTTATCCGAACGGCTATCAGGCGATCCAAAAACTCAATCTTGATATCTGCGACGGTGAAATGGTCGTGTTGGTTGGCCCAAGTGGCTGTGGTAAATCCACCCTACTTCGCATGATTGCGGGTCTAGAAGAAATCAGCTCTGGCGAGCTCAAGATCGACACCACAATCGTCAACGACCTCGAACCTGGCGAGCGCGACATTGCCATGGTTTTCCAGAACTACGCCTTGTACCCGCACATGACGGTGTACAACAACATGGCTTATGGGCTGCGCAACCGCAAAACACCGAAAGCGGAAATCGAGCGATTGGTTCACGAAGCAGCAAAGATGCTGGAGCTGGATCACCTACTCGACCGCAAACCGGGGCAGCTCTCTGGCGGGCAACGTCAGCGTGTCGCGATGGGGCGTGCAATTGTACGTGAACCAAAGGTGTTTCTGTTCGATGAGCCTCTGTCTAACCTAGACGCCAAGCTGCGTGTTCAAATGCGTTTGGAAATAAAGAAGCTGCAACGTCGCCTTGGTACCACGTCGGTTTACGTTACCCACGACCAAGTGGAAGCAATGACGCTGGCAGACAAACTTGTTGTGCTGAACAAAGGCAACGTCGAACAAGTTGGTACGCCGCTAGAGATATACGACAACCCTGCTTCTCTGTTCGTCGCGACCTTTATTGGCTCACCATCCATGAACATCTTAGATGGCAATGTTAGCGCTGACGGCATTACTATTGGTGACGCACTGCTTCCTACATCCACAACAAACTTAGATCTAGGTGAAGTAAAACTGGGGCTTCGCCCAGAGCATTTACAAATCAGCCAAGATGACCCATGGTTGCAGGTAGAAGTCGAATTGATTGAATCGCTCGGTGCTGACTTGCTGCTTTACTGCCGCACAGAAGGCGATGATTCACAAAAGCTGGTTGTTCGTGTTGAGGGGCATACGCCTATTCAAATTGGCGACAAGCTTGGTCTGGATATCAAACCAAAGCATGTTCATCTATTTGATGCCAACACAGAAAAGCGCATCGAGTGTACACTGGCTCCAGCGGTGCCACTGCAAGACGTCAGTGACAATACCCAAGCAATCAATCCTAAAGTAAACAAGCAAGGAGTGGTGAATGCCTAACACGTTATCAGAGCTCAATGTGGAGAGCCTGAAACAGATCGAATGGCTGCTGACCGACGTGGACGACACGTTGACTTGGCAAGGCAAACTGCCACCAGAGACATTAATTGCGCTAGCAGAGTTAGAGCGTGTGGGCGTAAAAGTGGTCGCAGTAACAGGCGCATGTGCTGGTTGGTGTGACCAAATGGCAAAGATGTGGTCACTGCATGGTGTGATTGGTGAAAATGGCGCGTTTTGGATGAGAAAAGACGCGACAGGGTTCAATACCACCTTCGCTCGCCCAGCCGAAGCGATGCGCAAAGAACAACGCGCATTACAAGAAAGCATTGCGGGCATTTTGGCAGAGTATCCTGATGTCGAGTTCAGCCAAGATCAGAGTTTTCGCTACTGTGACGTTGCGGTGAACATCGCGCAAGATAGAACGCCAGTTCCCCCTTCCACGACAATGGAGCTTCTTAATCGCATCGTGAATTTGAATGTGGAGTCTCACCCCGTTAACGCCACATTGAGTTCGATTCACATCAATGCTTGGGTAGGTAATCACAGTAAGCGTACTAGCGGTGAAGCGTACATTAGGCAGTTCAATAATGGCGAACTACCGAGTTTGGAGCGCATCACTTATGTGGGAGATTCATTGAATGATGAAGGCATGTTTGAATGGCTACCAACAACCTTTGGCGTAAACAACATTCGCCCTTTATTGGAGAAACTGAATCACCAACCTAGCTTTTTGACCGAGGAAAATGGCGGCTTTGGGTTTGCACAATTGGCTAACCTAATCGTCAAAGCCAAAAGGCAGTAACGGCTTTTATCAGGGCTGTTTGGTAAAAGTGCAGCCTTCGAAAGGGTTAGATACTCGGGTAAATGGATACCCTAAGAATAGGAGGACGCGGTTCTCTCTTCGGCGAACAGTCGATGGATGAATTGGCGTTCTTCTTCACTCAAACGCACTGGCACTTCCTGTTTGGTTGCATTCTGAACCAACTGATAAACCTCATTCAATTGCGATAACGTCAAAGAATTCAGTTTTTGCTTTATTGCACTAAATTGCTGCTGTTCCATATTTTTATGCTACTTATTCCTTATTTCACCCCTCATTGAGAAAAAAAGACACTCAATCCAAATATCACCATGGAGGGGGGAAATATATTCGGATTGAGTGAAAAGAAGGAGTAAAGACTGCGGCGGATTGCATGAGAAAATCAAACTCTCAATCTTTATTAAGCACTCCAACGAGAAAAAGAATATCGCTTTCTGATGTATTTATAATTAGCAGTTGTGAAGTTTATTTATCATAAGTGCTTAAAAATCTCTCATCGAGAAACACCGCTTAAGCCCTTGCTACACTTAGCATTTCTCCAGTTCAGGCAGCCTACCATGCCCAGAATGGACAATCTCGCAACAAAGATTGCTTGTTGTTTTCACTAATTATTTTTGTTTGTCGCATCCAAAAGCAGCCCATATTATCCGCAGCACAAGGGATGACATTCCTTACGCTCTTTAACAATCAAATGCCGTACTTCCTCATCTGCAACTTTCCTACTGATGTAAAAATTTCCTTTTGATTCCCATTTTCTAATTTTTACAACCACTGCGCAGAGCATTTAAAGCTGTGTTCTGCATTACAGTCTATTCATGTAGGAATTCATCGTGGATAAATATCAAGCTGCATACGCTAAGCGTCTAGAAAAACTGAAAGGCAATCGTTCGCCAAAAGCTATTGCACGTATTTCGGCGTGGGATGCGTTTTTTAACAAAGAATACGAGATGCAAGATCTAGAGTCTCAAATGACAGACTCAGCTCGCAAGCACTACGAGCAATCTGACGTTAAAAATGAAATCAGCTTTGGTTCATTCAAACGCGCGTTCTATAAAGAATCGATCGTGATTTATGACCTAACCGATGGTGCTTCAATTCAGAAGGTGTTCACACCACTACTTGTGCTAACAACAGCATGGGTACTGTTCGTGTGTTTTACCCAGTAATTGAATAACCGAATTTAACAAGCAATAGATAAACTATTGGCAGGGTGTTTATACCTTTGTTCAATACAAACAGTTGAGAGTTTAAGGATGAAAGGAAGAAACATTGCGGCATTTGCCATTGTGATGGCAGCACTAACGTTTGGGTATGGCTTTAAAGCGTACCAAGAGGCTAATGGTGTCATTTACCCAACCTTTAAGAAGGAGTTTAATCTCTAATGCCTAAGATTACCCTTCTGCTACTCGCAACGACAGTCGCCATGGGCATTACTGGCGCTGCATTCTGTGTTGGCGTCACTTACGCGTTCACACAATTGCCAATAGAGCAAATTCTATCGAGCTTATAATAAAAAAGTAGAGCATTTCGGTGCTCTACTTTTTTGCTATTTAGGGTTTAAAAAACCAATCAAAATTCTCGATTCATCTTCTCTAAGCAGGCGAACAAAATCGCTTGATGCTCGGGGTCGATATTACGCGTTAAATCTTGAACCAAATCTAAATGCAGTTGATTGTGATGACGGTGAATCTCTTCACCCGCTGGTGTGAGCTTCACAACAATTGCGCGACGATCTTCTGGGTGCGGGCAACGCTCAATAAGCTCTGCTTTCACCAGTTTCTCAATTTGAACCGTCAGCGTACCCGTCGTGATACCGAGTTTCTCGGCCAACTCTTTCATACGCATTGCACCGTGCCCACCCAACACTTCGATGGTGTGAGTTTGAGCCAGTGAATAACCCGTTTCTTTTACTACAGATTGCTCCCAAGAAGACATTTTGTCATAGAACTCGGTAAGCGTTTGATTCAGCTTTTCTAATTCGCGCATCAGTCAGTCGTTTGAACTTCCAAAGTCAGGTGATGAATCTTATCAAATTTACTCAATAATTGCTTAAATTCATCCAGCGTTTTGTCGCTATGATTTTTGAGTGCGATTGCCGCAGAGTAATGGTGACCACTCACTTTCCAGATGTGTAAATCAACGATCTCGGCATAAGGCGTGAGTGTCTCTGTAATCTCATCTCGGTAAGACTTATTGATGCTCTCGTCCAGTAATACAGGCGCCGTTTGCTTCATTAAGCCCAAAGTCCATTTACCAATCACAACGGCACCGACAATCCCCATCATGGCATCTAACCAAACCCAACCGTAAAGCTTACCGACAATCAGCGCCACAATCGCCAGCAAAGACGTCAATGTATCTGCCAGCACATGGAAATACGCAGCGGTTAAGTTGTGGTCGTGATGATGTTCGTGCTCATGTTCGTGAGAGTAGTGATCGTGATGGTCATGCCCATGATGATGGTGATCTTGCAGAAGTAGCATGCTTGCAAGGTTAACCACTAGACCAATTACCGCCACCATGATCGCTTCGTTAAATTGGATACTCTCTGGATTAAAGAGACGATGAATCGACTCGACCATCATCATCAGTGCCACAATCCCCAACGCAATCGCGCTGGTAAAACCGCCAAGTACACTGACTTTGCCCGTACCAAATGAGAAGCGGTCATTGTGCGCGTTTTGTTTCGCGTAGCGGTAAGCAAAAAGAGTAATACAAAATGCCGCTGCGTGTGTGCCCATATGCCAGCCATCTGCGAGCAATGCCATTGAGCCAAACATGGTTCCGGCAGCAATCTCCACCACCATAGTGGTCACGGTTAGAATCAATACGTAGAGCGTGCGTTTTTCACCCTTTTGGTTATGAGAAACGAAATCATGTGAATGTTGCGATACAGCCATTGCGACACTTACCTTCCAATTTTAGTTTGATTATCAAATTATTTGATTTTAATTTAGTTTGACCATCAAACAATGTCAACCTAGGAAAGCAATTTGATCAAAGAAGAGAGAGAAAAAGGATCTTGCTGAGCGCAGAAAACGCAAATGTAATAAAGCACTTAAGCTCGCTAGAGAAGCCTAAGTGCTTTTAAAGAAAGTGATGTTCTTGAGTAGAGAGTCGGGACTAACGATCAGCTAATCGGCGGGTATCTTCATCGATGATCGCTCGAAGCGCTTTGGTCAGCTCATCAAAATCGGTGTGCTTTTTGCCATATTCCAGATTAAACGCGTAATTGAAATCAGCAGGGTTATCACCTTGCGTGTGCTGCAAAATGGTTTCTAACTTATCCAACGCTTTGGTGAGTCGAGCTTCTTCGGTGGTGGCACTGTCATATTCCAACCAAAGGCCCAACAACTCCTGTTGCAGAGATGCGTCTAGTGGAGCGATAAGCTGCTTCAAATCCGCCAGTTCTAGCGCGCTTTTATTCAACCCATCGTGTTGCTCCAACGCTGAAATGTCGCCACTCACGGCTTCTGCTAAGTCATGCACAATGCAAAGCTTGAGCACTTTTAGCATGTCTAAATGCGGGTAATGTTCTCCCACCAGCATGGCAAGCAAACACAATCGCCATGTATGCTCAGCCGTGCTCTCATGGCGACCAGATGATGTCCAAGCGGTACGTAAGGTGCTTTTGAGCTGCTCCGCCTCACGCAGAAAAGTAAGAATGCCGGGTAGCTTGTCGATCATATCAGTGCTCATGTTTCAATGTTTTCAAGAAGAGTAACGGATCGGACTGAACCGGAAAAGCACAAACGACAGGGAGAAAACAGGAAGCTATTAGAAGAATAGAAGAAGACTCAGACACTCATATGGAAAATGCCTGAGCCTATAGATCACGCCAATTCACACGAAAGCAGTTTGGCTTCAAATTGATCGTCAATGCTGTCTGCAATCAATTCGATGCGGCTTTCGGCACAATCATCCAACTCCACTTCGGTTAGTCCATCTGGCGTTAAGTTGTAGCCATAAATGCCATCGCTCGTAATAAACACGGCTTTCATGCGCTCGACTTCTAGCTCTACCAACAAAGGAATTAGCTTCCGACGGTCAAACACTTTCTCCGGCGAGAAGCGCCAACCGACACTTTGGAAGCCTTCTCCTTCATTGGTCGCTTTAATAATGCCACTTTCAGGCATTGGCATGTCTGAAGCCAACGGCTTGTCACTCGCATGATGGTGGTGATGGTGTGGCGGATGCTCATGAATGGTGGTTTCGCCTTCGAATTCATGAAAAGGAATCACACCATGTTCCGCGAAAATCACTTTTGTATTTGGACGACCAACTTCCGCCACGTAAGCTTCTAGCTTCTGGGTATCACCCTGTTGATAGAGATCGAGCTTGTTACCCACCACTGTATCGGCAATGGCGATTTGCTGATTGAATGTATCGTGCTCGGTGTAACGAAGGTCTGCCAGCTTACGAGCATCAACTAAAGTGATGTTCTTTTGTAGCGACAACACTTGTCGATAATGATCCGTCGATAAAACCTGTAACACCTCTTTTGGGTGCCCAAGACCAGTCGGCTCAATCAACAAGCGGTCGGGCTTCGCTTCATTCAGCAGTTGATTCAGTGCGATTTGCATGGGTAATCCCGCCGCACAGCACATACACCCGCCGGGTACTTCACGAATAAAGACTTGCTGCTCTTCGCTTTGCTGCCCTTGAACCAAGCTGCCATCAACACCGATTTCGCCAAACTCATTCACCAAAACAGCCCAGCGTTCGTTCTCTGGCTTACTCGCCATCAGGTTCAAAATCGCAGAGGTTTTACCTACGCCCAAAAACCCGGTAATAATGTTAGTTGGAACCCCAAGTATGGGCTGATTATCAGAGCTCATTGGCAATTCTCCTGTAGCCTTGAACCAGTTCGTGGTTTGCTGAAACCACAGACTCCGAAAACGCCGAGTATTCTGGCGGCACTTTCGAGATGCTGTTTAAATCAAAATCGGCGCCGATATTGGTCATCGGCGGAACATGGAAGTTCTCTGGCAAGTCTAGTCCATCCACCACACAGTTATGACGAATCACACAACCTGTACCAATCACAGCATTAAACACCACGGAGTTAAAACCGATAAACACGTCATCACTGACTTCACATGGGCCATGAATAATAGAACGGTGCGCAATCGAAGAACGCTCTCCAATGGTCACAGCTGCACCTGCTTTTGAGTGGATAACGACGCCATCTTGAATGTTGGTATCGCGCTTGATCACGATGGCTTCCATGTCGCCTTGCTCGTTCACTTCATCGGCACGAATCACCGCGTAAGGACCAATAAAAACGTTATCTTCTATGATTACTTTGCCACAGATGATCGCCGTTGGATCAATGAACGCCGTTTCCGATACTTCCGGCATGTGACCAGTAGGATTTCTTCTTAACATATTGATTTCTCTTTATTCGGTGCCTTAGAGACACTCAAGCTACGACAACTATACTTCTACAAATAAAGCCCAAAGAAAGCGGATAAATGTAAGCTTTCGAAAATAAACTGAGCTTTCAAATAATCTAAGTTTCTGAAAAACGTGAATCCTAGCGATCGAATACCAATCGCATGGCGTGTGCAGCCTGCTCATTCACTTGTTGGTTGGCATACACTAAGCCGCCATTGACCCATGTATTCTTAATTTCAGCCGAGAACTGATGACCAGCAAACGGCGACCAACCACAATGGTACAGGCTGTTCTCGTTCGTCACTGGCGTTGGTGCTGCTGTATCAACAAGAACCAAATCAGCAAAGTAGCCTTCACGAATAAAACCGCGCTCTTGAACACCATAACGAATCGCTGGGTTATGAGCCGTTTTCTCTACCACTTGCTCCATCGTCATGTGCCCACGGCTCACTTGATCAAACAGCGTCAATAGTGCGTGCTGCACCAAAGGTAAGCCAGCAGGTGCTTGGTCGTAAGATACTTGCTTTTCTTCCCAAGTGTGCGGGGCATGGTCCGTCGCAATAATATCAATCTGACCTGTGCTTAATGCCTTTAGTAGCGCGTCACGATCGCTTGGGTACTTCACCGCTGGGTTGCATTTAATTTGGTTACCACGATCTGCATAGTCTTCATTGCTAAACCAAAGATGGTGAACACACGCTTCTGCGGTGATGCTCTTACCTTGAATCGGGCCCGCTTCAAACAAAGCCAATTCTTTTGCTGTTGTGATATGCAGTACGTGCAGTTGGCTGTTGTGCTTCTTCGCTAACTCAACGGCATAAGAAGAAGAGGCATAACAAGCTTCATCATCACGAAGTACAGGGTGGTCTTCAATGGTGAATTCCGACTTCTCTTTCAACAGACGTTCTTTGTTCTGAGCAATGACAGAGCCACTTTCACAGTGCGTTACGATCAATACTGGCGAATCACGGAAAATCTCATCCAATGCTTGCTCGTCTTCCACCAACAAATCTCCGGTAGATGCGCCCATAAAGACTTTCACACCACAGTGCTTCTTTGGATCGAGTAATTTGATTTGCTCAAGGTTGTCTTCTGTTGCGCCAAGGTAGAAAGAGTAGTTAGCCAGAGAGCTTTGTTCCGCGATAGCAAATTTGCGTTCCAACGCTTCAATCGTTGTGGTGGCCGGGCTTACGTTTGGCATTTCCATGAAGCTCGTGATGCCACCAGCGACGGCTGCGCGTGATTCGGTTGCAATAGAGCCTTTGTGAGTCAGCCCTGGTTCGCGGAAATGTACTTGGTCATCGATCATTCCAGGGATCAAATAGCAACCTTTTGCATCGACAACGACATCACTTTCCCTTGCTGCTATGTCAGTTGCGATAGTTTCGATTCGTTGATCGACAATTCGCAAATCGGTTTCGGTGATGGTTCCTTCATTTACTACACGGGCGTTTTTAATGAGCGTTGCAGACATAGCGGTTCAGAATCTCCTTGCTTATGATGCTAATGGTTGGGATGTATTTGAGGAAAAGGCGACGACGACGTCATGGTGTGAGCCAAACTCAATAAAAAGCACGGCTATTTGGTGTCAGCGCAGTCATCACATACACAATTGATTTCTAATTGAGGGCTAACGACGGTAAACCCCTCTTGTTTTGCATGAGATTTAAGACCGTTAATCAATTTGGGATCGATGGCTTGTTCGCTGATCTTGTTGCACTTGGAACAGATAAGAAATTGAGGGATACCGTGCTCGTGTTCGCAGAGAATATGGGAGCATACGATGTATTTATTGGACACTTTAAGCTTGTGAGCCAGATGCTCTCCTTCAAGAAAATCCAAGATTCGATAAACGGACATAGCCTGAATATTCTGCTCAAAATGGGCTTTGCAATAATCCACTAACTCATAAGCTGATAACGCCTTATCGGCATGGACCAAGGCTTTCAACACCAGTTTTCTCTTAGAAGTTAATTGCTTTCCCTGAGCCTTAAAACTCTTCTCAACATGCTCAATAATGGCGTCAATATTGCTCACTCTCACCTCACACAAGACACACGCTACCTTTTAATAATTTTGATTATTGTTATGTTATAACATAAAAAATAGATTCATCAAGGTGAGACCAAAGTGAACGCGACTTGGGAATGCGCATTAGATCCGTTACTCTAATTAGCTCGTATCCCAAATCAGAATAATCAAAACGGATGGCTAGAATGGAACACGTTGGCTCTCGGGCACTGGTTGTTGAAGGCGGTGCCATGCGCGGGGTATTTTCCTGCGGCATACTCGATCATTTTATTAAGCAAGACTTCTCCCCGTTTGACAGTTTTTGGGGCGTTTCGGCAGGCGCGAGCAACTTAGCCGCATACCTTGCAAAAATGCCGGGAAGGAACCTCAAAATCTATCTCGATTACAGCTTACGTAAAGAGTTCATTTCTCCCACTCAACTGCTGCGTGGCGGTGACATGATGGACTTGGATTGGATGTGGGATATCACCCTTAAAGAACTCGATATAGATAGAGATGTGCTTTCTGCAGATCCCCGACCTTTCTTTTTAGGGGTCACTAGACAAGACAACGGGCAACCAGAATACCTCACGCCATCCATTCAAATGTTGGCAGAAACCATGAAAGCCAGTAGCGCCCTGCCCATCATGTACCGAAACGGTGTCGCTTTAGATGGTGTGAGATATGTTGATGGCGGCGTAGCGGATGCGATTCCCGTCGCCGAAGCCATTAAACGTGGCGCGACCAGAATCATGGTGTTAAGAAGTCGGCCAGCCAGTTATCGCAAATCCAAACCTAAACTTGAAAAGCTCACTGCACGCCTGTTGAAAGATCACCCTGCTTTGGTGGAGCCAATGCTCACGCGTCATATTCGCTATAACCAGAGCTTGGAATTGATAGAGAATCCACCCGCTGGCGTTGAGATCATTCAAATCTGTCCGCCAGAAGGCTTTAAGTTAAAACGCTTGAGTCGCTCGCCAGAACCATTGCGCAAAGCTTATGAATTGGGCTTGGAGTTTGGCAAGCATGCCATAACGCGTTGGGAACAGAGCTAAACACCACTTTCAAAACGCAGCAGAATAAAAAAAGCCACACCATGTTAGTGTGGCTGATGCAAATTCGATGGCAGTGGATATCGTCTTTGCTTGCGTATGAGCCCAATGCACGGACTCCAAATCACTTAGGGGTCACCAATCGTGCTAATTCAGTGCGCACGACTGTCGGTCAAACTAATACGTTTCAAACAATCCAGAGTTGTAATCTTGAATCGCTTGTTCAATCTCTTCGATGCTATTCATGACAAACGGACCGTAATGCACGACAGGTTCATCAATTGGTTCACCGATAAAGAGCAGTACGCCACTGGTATCATTTGATTGAAGCGTCACCAACTCACCTTTAGAAAGCAATGCCATTTCTCCCTGCATGACAACGCGCTCTCCAATAGCAATGCTGCCTTTATAAGCATAGACCATCATATTGTGATCGTTAGGTGTCATCAGGTTTAACGACGCGCCTTGGTGCGCTTGCCAATCAGCGACCGTCACAGGTACACCAGTTTTACTCAATGGCCCATGAATCACTTCACCATCAATGTTCAGCTCACCAGAAATAACGCGAACTAAGCCATACGCCTCTGCGCGATGTTCGGTAATGGTTTCCGGTTGGAAGTCGTGATATTGCGCCGGAGCCATCTTGTCTCGCGCTGGTTGATTAATCCAAATTTGGAAACCGTGCAGCTCACCGCCTTCCATTATTGGCATTTCACTATGAATGACGCCTCGCCCAGCTGCCATCCATTGCGCACCGCCGGAGCGAAGTTCACCGACATTATCCATGTGGTCACGATGTTGGAAGTGTCCCGTTAACATGTAAGTCAGCGTTTCAATGCCTCGGTGTGGATGCGGAGGGAACCCGCCTACGTAATCAGCTCTTTGGTCTGATTTCAGTTCATCTACCATCAAGAATGGTGAAAAGCTCGCATTGTTAAAGCCTGCGACACGGCGAATTTTCACGCCGTCACCATCAGCAGTTGCATGTGATGGGATAATCTGACGAATCTCTCTCACTGTACTCATAATCTTGCCTCCCTTTAGGATATGAGTTGATTCTAGAGAGCAAGTACTGAGTTTATGAGGGGGAAAAATTGTTCTACTTCATCAACTTTTTCGAACGAAAAAAATGAAAAATAAATGTAGCTATTTTTTAAACACCCTGTATAGTGGCGGCTGGCTCTAGAAAAGAGCTGTTAATGCTACATTTAGTTTAAGTTCCCTCTCAGTAACATCCTGAATCTTCGGTTCAGACTCCTGCGTAAAACTTCCTCTTGATTGCACATTCAATAGCTTAAAAAAGATCCACCACAATTCGTATATTATTGTTTAATTTCAGAGGTTTTTATGTCTGGTAAAGTAACTGGTTCAGTAAAATGGTTCAACGAAACTAAAGGTTTTGGTTTCCTAACTCAAGACAACGGCGGCCAAGATGTATTCGTACACTTCAACGCTATCGTTGCTGACGGTTTCAAAACTTTGGCTGAAGGTCAGAAAGTAAGCTTCAACGTAGAAGATGGTAAAAAAGGTCCTCAAGCGACTGAAGTTACTCCTCTATAAGATAGCTTTTCTTGGTGCAGCATTTCCTCGCTGCACCAAACTCTCTCCTCCTTCAAAAAATTCCTCACACTTAATACTCAGCAATCAAATATTGCTCGGTTTTCTGCTGCCTAAAATAAATGGGCTGCACCACTGTATCCATCGTTGGAATAAGGTATCTGTCGTCAGATCACTGTTACCATCGTTGGTATGTAAATTACTAAAATTAGGAAAAATCATGTCTAGAAGAACAGGTCGTCAAAGACACTGGTATCAATTATCGAATAAAGAAAAGATCACAAAGAAACAGGAGAATAAATGATAGAGATTGAATTCCGTTTAAAACAACCCGACATCTCTTGGAACGCCAAAATTCATCAACTTAACAGTGATATTTTAAGGCGCCATATATTGCCAAAACTCCAATCCGCTTGCTATCTCATTGATTTTAAATACTGTGAGAAAACCTACTCCGGTGACATTCTGTGTGACTCAGGTTCAAAGCTAGGAAGTTTTATTATTAAATAAATCAGTTTCGTGCATTAATAATTAATGTGGAAATTTAGGAAGAAATTCCCAAGGTGAAAAACATGGCAAATAAAAGCAAGAAGCAAATTGAGCAAGAAAAGAAAGAGTCCGAACAAAACGCTGCTGCGTTAAAACAACAAACTCGCCGCCGAATTGAGGACATCATGGAGCAAAGAGAATTTGATAAAATGTTCGAGCTATAAATACATTCCCTTTCATTTCCTTTTCTCTTCTCAATTTAAAGTATCGATGTGCAAGGTATCGCCACCCCTTCTCTCAGTTCACAATGAGCAACGCACAATAAAATCGATATGACTCCCAATGTTTCTCGCATGATGTGATTCAGTATTAGCCACTGAATATTCGACTCAGCTAGGTGTGTGCTGACAACGAAACCATCATGCGATGAAATCGCTCCCTTATCCCTTATCCCAAAGAGTTACAATTTACTCACTAGCTCTAGCCAAGCCCCAATTTTTGCGTATAATCGCAACCGTTTGCTTCGTATAACCCCAATGATATGGTTTGGGGGTCTCTACCAGCTCCCGCAAAGTGCTGATTACGAAGAGTCGAGATCACTGTGGATCTTACTCTTTGTAATGGCGTTCGATTTTTCTCAATCTATACCTATTCTTAGAGTAATTGCATCCACGTAAAAGCATAAGAAGAGGTGGAATATGAACGCATTTATTCAAGGTCTTCCAAAGGTAGAGTTACACTTACATATCGAAGGTTCGCTAGAGCCAGAACTGTTGTTTGAGCTTGCACAGCGCAACAACATCGACATTCCATACGAATCACCACAAGCACTGCGCAAGGCGTACGAGTTCGAAGATTTGCAGTCTTTCCTAGATATCTATTATCAAGGTGCTAACGCACTTCGCACGGAACAAGACTTCTATGATTTGACTTGGGCATACCTAGAGCGCTGCAAAGCCGACAACGTTATCCATACTGAAATCTTCTTTGACCCACAAACCCACACCGACCGTGGCATTGAGTTTGAGACTGTTATCAATGGTATTCACCGAGCAATGCAAGATGGTAACGAGAAGTTAGGTATCACCTCTCAAATCATTGCGTGCTTCTTGCGTCACCTATCGGAAGAGAGCGCGATTGAAACACTGCAGTCCATTGTTAAGCACAAAGACAAAATCGTCGGTGTTGGTTTGGATTCTTCAGAGCTTGGACATCCGCCAGAGAAGTTCAAACGTGCGTTCCAACAAGCAAAAGAAGCCGGTTTGCTCACCGTGGCACACGCAGGAGAGGAAGGTCCGGCACAAAACATCATCGATTCTGTCGAGATGCTGGGCGTTAGCCGCGTTGACCATGGTGTTCGCTGCGTTGAAGATGCATCGTTGGTCGAAGCGCTTATCGAAAGTAAAATGCCACTCACGGTATGCCCGTTATCGAACATCAAGCTTTGCGTGTTTGACGAAATGGAGCAGCACAACATTGTCGATTTGCTACGTAAAGGTGTCGCGGTAACCATTAACTCGGATGATCCGGCGTACTTTGGTGGTTACATGACAGATAACTTTATAGCTGTCAGCAATGCGCACCCAATGACGAAGCCAGAGTTGGCTCAGTTTACGATCAATGCGATTAATGCGAGCTTTATCAGCGAAGCACTTAAAGCCAAATACCGTGCTCAAGTCGCTGATTACTTAGCGAATCACTGATTATAAATACAAACCAATAAGGGCTAGTTCGCTAGCCCTTATTTTGTTGTTTGCTATACGTAATTCACCACGTACCTCATGATGTGTCTCGCTCGGTTTTAACACAGTTTCTTCCCGCATTTTTCGCAACATAGAGCGCCTTATCCGCTCTTGCGACCAGATCATCAAAACTGTCTTCCAACTCTAATGTGGCAATACCCGCACTGAACGTTACTTTCGAAACGGGGCTGAAATCCTCATCCTCAAGCGCCTCTAAACGACTTTGCGCCCATTGCTTTGCCTTCTCTAAAGATACCTTTGAAGCGACGATGACAAACTCCTCCCCGCCCCAGCGCGCCAACATTCCCTCTTCCAAAGGGCCTTGAGCGAGAAAGTCAGCAATATGCTTCAACACATCATCCCCAACATCATGCCCAAAGGTGTCGTTGACCTCTTTGAAATGGTCGAGATCGAGCAAAATCAATGAGACAGGCCAACTGTGCGCTCTTGCTTTCTGAAGCTGCTCGTTGACTTTGGTGATCAGTGCACGGCGGTTAAATAAGTTAGTGAGCGGATCATGCATCGCCAACCACGTAAGCTTGTGGTTGTTTGCATTGAGCAAATTGACCGAGTACGCCAACTCTTGGTTCGCTGTGTTGAGCTCTTGCGTTCTGAGCGCGACCACTTCCTCTAACTTTCTATTGTGCTGATGGATTTCATCAAAGGTGTTTCTAAATGCATTGGAAAGCTGGCCGATTTCATCTTTCGAATCGTAGCCAGAAAACGTGGTGTAATGGTTGTTCACTGCGTTTTCAACGTCGTACGTCAGCTCCAAAATCGGTCTTGTGATGGAATTGGTGAGGTAAAACACGATAGGCATAAAGACAACAATCACCACCGATGAAGTAATCGCAACATCTTCTAGTAGCTCATTGATATCGAGGAAAATATCGGACTCTTCCGTAGTCACGAAGAGCGTCCAATTAGGCAAGGTGTCGATTTTAGCAAAGGTCACGATCTTGGCTTCATTCACCTTTCTGTCGTAGTAGTGGCCGTGTCCGACATTTTCCCAATTGGTTTGCACTGCAATGTCTGCAAAGCCTTCAAAACCAACTCGCTCACCTTCAAATATATTGGCGTGCAAAATCAGAGAACTGTCGGGGTGAGAGACCACCGTTCCGCTGCTATCAGAGATCCAAGCATAACTGCTGTTACCTAACTTTACTTTCGACAAACGCTGCGCGAGGTAGTCTACGGAGATAGACACACCGACAATCCCTTTCCAGTTATCCGCTTCGTCATACACGGGCACACCAAGGGCCACAACGGGCGTTTTGACCAGTAAGCCGATGTGCGGTGCCGTGATGTGATAATCCGCGCTTTTCCATCGAGCGTCTTCTACAAATTCAGGCCACTCAATTTTGATGGTTCTGCCTTTGTGATCAATGAGATTCCAATGTTCATCGACGAAAAGCGTATTAATCACGGACTTCTTAGACATGCTTTTGAGCCATTTAAGCTCTTCGACAATAAAGTCTATATCCCCTTCTTGCACACGTTGATGACCACTGATGGTTTGCAATGACGCCACATGTCGTTGCAGTTCTTGACTGATGACGTCTGAATGAAGGTTGGATAATTGGATGGAGTTTTCTAAGGCGACACTAAAGATCCGTTGCCGCTCTTTAAAGTACAACACGGCGAAAAGAATCAGGACGAAACAAATCGTCATTACTGAGTACGTAACGACAAACTTGGTTCTCACACTTCGGAAAGCAAACCCCGCGATATACACAAATGTCCTTATCAAGTGTATGGATATGCATATAGTCTAGTTTGTTAATAAAGAGTCTGCTATGTGGTTTAGCGCAAAAATTGGCTTAAATTGAATGATTTATTACGAATTTCTCAGCAGCTAATAAACACTGCTCGCGTAGCCATTGATGGCTTGGGTCATTGGTGCGAGAGGGGTGCCAATACATCGCCACGTCGATCGGATCTTTCATGAACTCGGCTTCAAGCTCTCTGAGGTGATACAAATCTCTATATTGCTCCAGTAAGGTTTGTGGCATCAAAGCAAGATAATCACAGCGCTGTACCACTGGCAATATCTCGATAATACTTCCCGCCTGCCATGCCACTTGGCGCTTCCCTAAGATCTGCTCATTCTTGATGCCACGGCCAATCAAATATCCGTTTTGTTGGTCAAACTGAGAAAGGGTCACATGCTTCTCGTTAAGATACTCTTCTACGCTGATGGTATTGCCTTGTAACCGAGGGTGATCCTCTCGGCACACAACCGTGAGTTTATCGGACATCAAAATCTGTGAACGCAGATGCGGGTGTAAATTGGTCTGAGCTTCAATCACCAAATCGCACTGCTGTGACCTCAGCAAGCTGGTTAAGTCCATAGTAAAAAGCGGCTCAATCCGCGTGTTTGCCTTCGGTGCTTTTTCGTTAAGTAAGGCTGAAAGCTCTGGCAGCAAAGTAAAACTGAACACACTGAGTGAAGAGATCACAAAACGCTTATCGCACTCGGCAGGATTAAATCGCGAGTGCTCTGGCAACATATAAGCAATGCTTTCTACCGCCGTCGCTAATGTGGGATAGATATCAATGGCAAAGGCTGTTGGTGCCACGCCGTGGCTTTCTCGAATAAATAATGCATCCTTAAACACCTCACGAAGCCTGACTACCGCTTGGCTGACCGCTGATTGACTCACACCCAGACGTTGCGCCGCTTTGGTGTAACTCTTCTCTTCGACAATCGCCACGAAGGTCGGGATAAGACTGTAGTCTGAGTGCTTCATAGATTATGTGTTCTCGAATATTTCCATACTGATATGAGCTTAACTTATATCATATATAACTCAACTTATGACGTTTTTTCATACAATTCCGCGCATGTGATTACAAAAGACAAAACAATAATCACACGCTCAACGTTTTACCCTCACACATCGACAAAAGGTATAACTATGAACGTCATAAAAGCCATAGGTCGCGTTATCTTTGCGATTTTTATGGTGCTATTAAAGTTCTCACTATTCATGGCTCTCATGCTTGGTGGGGCTTACTTGCTTGCACCCATGGGCACGATCAATTCAAAAGACATTGATATGAGCTTGTTCACCAACACGCCCAACGACACCATGATGGTGATTTTCAACTCCGAATACTTCAGTGGTTATCTGTTCTCTGTCACCATAGCCCTTGCCCTTTTTGTCATCTATTTGCTGTGGCAGATCCATGAAGTTGCGGTTCACCGAGCTCAAGAAAAGAAAAGCTCTCATATCCAATTGGTGTTTGCCCTCTCCTTGTGCGGCTTGTTTCTTCACAAAGCGTGGTGGGTTCTGGCGCTGATCATTGCCTTCGCGAACTGGGAGCACATTGGCAACTCGCTGAGCAACATTATTCGCAATAGCCGTTTGTCGTCGCAACCACAAACACCTGCAAAAGTGACGGAGGAATAAGCCATGAAAGAGGTAATGATTCCGTACATTCTGATCATGTGGATTTTGGTCTCAACGGGTGCGATTAAGTGGACATTTAAAAGCGCGTTTTGGATCATCTCTGGAGGTGCATTCATTCTGGTGGTGTTAGGAATCCTCTCGCGTCTATGGGCTCCGGTTGATTTGACTTATTCATCGACGGTGAAAGCGCCCCACTCGGTGCTCTCTCCACTGTTTCGCGAGCAGATTGACCACATCTATGTCGACCACAACCAAGAAGTGAAGAAAGGCGATGTGATCTATACGCTCGTCGATACCACCTCTTTGGCAGACGTAGAAAAAATCAAAGCAGGCATTGTTCAACAAGAAGAAAACGTGGCTCAGTTAAAGCGCGATATTATTCGCGGTAAAACGTCACCAGAGATCTTCAAAGGACGTGACATTGAATACTACGAATCTCAACTTCGCGTAGCAGAAGCGTCGTTGAAGTCTTTGCATGCCGATTTGCAAAAGACCGAATTTGAACAAAGCCGTAAAACCGTTCGTGCGCCTTTCGACGGCCAAGTTGCAGTGGTGAACGTAGCCGATGGTAGCCGAGTCGGTAACATGCACATCTACGACACGTCGCGTAAATTCTTGGAGATGCGCATACCAGACCAAACCTACCGCTATGTTGAACAGGGTCAGTTTGCTGAGTTCTACGTCGATGCGTATCCAGGTGAAGTGTTCCGAGCTCGTGTTCACAGCATCACGGCGGGTACTGGAGAATCATCGGTCTCGCCATTGCAAGGCCCACAGAGCGTTCGTCAACACGTAGGCGCAAACACCAGTAGCCACGGCCGTACAGTGATTCTGGAAATTTTCGAACCAGAGGGCAAGTCCATCCCAATCGGTGCCACTGGCTCTGCATGGATTGCTGCAAATAAACCACACAGCCTATTTGGCTTCATTGATGTGATTGGCGCAGCAACGGTTCGACTTCACTCTTATAAGTCTTACCTTAACGCGATGTAGAGAATAAACAAACCGCCAACTTCGGCGGTTTGTTTTTATGAAGCCAATTAAGACCTTACATTTCTTCCGTGGTTAGCCCGCGGTTTTAGCGCTAGACTGAGTGAGCTAAATAAAGCATACACAAAAGGAAGAAAATCATGATTCAACAAGGTCAAGCACTGCCTGCTGCAACGCTAAGCGAACTGACTGCAGATGGTATGGTAAACCACCAAGTAACAGAGCTATTTGCAGATAAGAAAGTGGTTCTATTTGCGGTTCCAGGTGCATTTACTCCTACTTGTTCTGAAGCGCACCTGCCAGGTTACGTCGTATTGGCTGACCAACTAAAGGCAAAAGGCGTGGACCTGATTGCTTGTGTATCTGTTAACGATGCATTCGTAATGCAAGCTTGGGGTGAAGCACAAAACGCATCTGAGTTACTAATGCTGGGTGATGGTGACGCAAGCTTTACTAAAGCACTGGGCCTAGAAATGGATACCGGCGGTTTTGGTGGCATTCGTTCACAGCGTTACGCGATGATCATCGACAATGGTGTGGTTACGACACTAAACGTTGAAGAGCCAAAGACATTCGAAGCAAGCAAAGCGGAAACCATTCTCGCTGCACTTTAAGTTCAACGCTAAGATCACAAAACGGAAGCCTCTGCGCTTCCGTTTTTTCTATCTGAACTCACTGATTTTGCTAGCTCAGCGCCACACATTTAATGAAGATGAAGTTCGGGAACGTCGCCAAACGTTGGTAATGCTCCTGAGAGATTTCACGAATCTTTTCATTCACCTTACCTTCTGAAATCGCCAGCATCGCCATGTTACTACCCGTAATCGCATCGGTGATGTCTTGCAATGAGCGGCGGTAGAATGCCACAGGAACTGGTTCTCCTACCGTATTCCACATATCTTCAACCAGCTCTTTATCGTAGTAATTGCCCGAAGCCGAACATTCGAAATCGGCAAATGGATGATGGGTTGAAAAGACAAACTGACCACCGGCTTTTAGTACGCGCTGAATATCGTTAAACAAGGGACGAAGATCTTCAATGTAATGAACCATAAGCGGGCAAATGACCAAGTCGTACCGTCCGTCTGCCTCTTCTGGTAAACCGAGCGCCAAGTTTTGTGCATAAGCGGTGACCGAGCTACCAAGCTTTTCTTTTACGATATCTATCATCTCTTGAGCAGCGTCGATGCAGGTTACTGAGCTTGCGCCCAACTCAAGAAGAAGCTGCGCGTAAATACCAGAACCACAACCTAAATCCAGCACCTTTTTACCTGCCACATCACCGACTAGTTCAAGGGTGTTTGGACGCTCAAAATGCGCATTGTACAGGTTATCTTGCGCGGCTAAATCGTATTGCTTTGCGTAGGTGGTGTACATTTCTTGCTTCATGGTGACTCCGACAGAAAAAGTGGGATGCGAAGACTAGAAAATACCCGATAACAAGTAAAGTCAAAAGCGCGTTAGAAGCGTGATCTTGCGCGTACATTGAGGAAGATTGGCGATTGATGGTTGGGTTGAGCCTTTCCAACCGATGGCAAAGGCTCGATGTGTAACGATAAAGCGCTTATTGGAATGACAAGAACAGCACTAACGCATACGCACAACGCTGGTCTCTTGTTTGCGCTGCATCTCAGCAAACGTTAAGACGAACGGGGAAGATTGCTTAACTCGACTTGGTAATGAAGACAGTGCGTTGTAGGCGTCTTGCTTGGTTTTGAAATCCCCAACCGTCACTGTGTACCAACGTGTGCCACGGCTGTTTTTCCAGTTTACCCACACCGGATGTTTAGGGTCGATGTAGCGAATGTACTCTTTAACATCCTTTTCTTTCTTTAAGGCCAGCACTTGCATGGTGTAGTGATTTGGGTTGAGGTAGCCATAAGCGTCTTGCGATGACATCACACCCACACACTGCCCTGTTTCCATTGATTGATGCTGCGGCATCACACAGCCAGTAAGTGACATAGCCAAAGTCAAAGATAGAATCTTGCGCACGCGTAACTCCGTTTTTTGTTCTGAATGGTTCTCTTGAAGAGTGCTCTACATTGAGTAGGCGACCACCGACTCCAAAACATGAAACACAAAATAAAAACGGCAGATTGACCATATCAATCTGCCGTTTCGTTCTTTGTAATTTATCTATTTTCAGCGCAATTCTTAAAGCTACTGAGCCGCCTTTGGTTCTGGAAATACGACCTGATCCTTGCCATTACGTTTTGCCTCGTAGAGACTTTTATCTGCTCGGCGGAAGTATTCATCGTTGTAGGTGAAGGTTTCGATTAACCCGCCGTGACTGACACCAATAGACGTAGTGACATTCAAACTCGCTTCTTCTGTCTCAAACGAAACATCACCAATGTGTTGGCGCATTTCCTCAAGACGCTTGGCCAGATCCTCTGTGGTTTTCAACAACATTAAGAACTCTTCACCACCCCACCGAATCAGTAACTCTTGAGATTGAACATGAACTCTTAAACGTTCAGCAAAACCTTCTAGAATTCGATCTCCCGTTTCGTGTCCATACACATCGTTTACTTGTTTAAAGTTGTCGATATCAAACAACACCACTCGGTATTCCGCTTTGGCATCTAGGTGCTCAGGATGATCAATCTGCGCGTAGTAATAGCGTCGGTTGTGCAATTGAGTCAAAGGATCAAGCAACGAGAGCTGCTCTAATTCTTGGTTTTTGCGCTGCGTGGCTAGCACTTTCGTCACCGTCAGCGCCAGTACCACTGCTGAAATCGCAATCCAGATAATCGCAATCTGAAAGCGCAGTTTCTCTTGGTCCAACTCGGATTCTGCCAAGCGCTTTTCGACTTCCAACAAATCTCTTTCTCGTTGGATATGCTCCGTCGCAAATGCCTGTTCTAAGTCATACACTTTTCCCAACAACTGCTTTTTGCTGTCGACGGAAAAGTGTTTAAACGAACTCAGCGCTTGTTCGTATTCACCCAGTTGTTCAAATATCTTCGCCTTTTGTTCTTCTACTCGAATCAACCAGCGTTGATGCTCGATTGAGCGAAAAGCCGCAGCGCTCAAAGCCGCACTCTGCATGGCTTTGTCTAAATCTCCCATCGCCAGTTGGCATTTGGACATAATCAAATAGCACTGGCCATATTCAATGGGATAATCCGCCGCTGAAGGCAACATCACACATTGTTGAGTCGTCTCCAACGCTTTCGGGTATTGCTCTTCCAGCAGCAACATATCTGCTTTGCCTTTCAACTGAATAAGATGATGACGCAGATTGGTTGACGTAGGTTTGTAGAACTCTTGCGACTTCTCATAAGCCGTGCGAGCCAATTCGGCTTTACCTTGTCGATTGTAGATATGCGCCTCATTGAGATACATAATCTGCAATCCTCTGGCTTTGTGCCCTTTGGCATGGCGCTTGAGGTAAATTTGCTGCGCTTTTTGAATGAACTCTAATGCTCTATCCCAGCTTTCGATGTGCAGATAAAGCAGACCAAGGTTATTGTAAATCGTACCTTTGTAAGCCTCTTGCCCAACTTGTTCAGCGATATCAATGCCATCAAGGAAGTAACGTTGGGCATCCACCAGCTGGTTTGTCGCATTACTCAACGCGCCTGCGACGTTATAAAACTTGGGCAAAAGCGAGTTGAGGTGCTCTTTCTCCGCTATTTCGATAGCGAGTTTTATTTCGCTCAAGCCAACATCATTTCGGCCGTGCAAGGTGTGCTCTTTCGCACTGTCTGCTAGCAACACGGCATCAAGCCATGGTTGATCGCTCTCTCGGGCAATGGCTTGAAGTTGTTGAAGGTAGTCGGCCGCCAATAGAGGCTCATCATTCACACGAGCCAATCGATATTGCTGATACAAGGCATAGGAGGTTTCGAGCTCAGACGAAAAGGCATTCCCGACCGCTTCCAACGCTTGTTGCGCACTTTCAGGATCACTGTAAATAAGCGAACTCACATCGAGTAGCGCTTGTCCTTGAGCTGTTTTAGCAAGCAAAATTTGAGGATCTTGACTGACAGTTTGTTTGATATGTTCACTTGGCGAATCCTTACGCCAGTAATCGTGCAAAGCGAAAGCGACCACTACCCAAAGCAGCGCCGCTAACAAGGTGACAACATAGCTTTTTCTCACGAGGTATTACGTTCCATCTCGATTGTATTTAGATTTTTCTTTTTAGAAGCATCTGATTTATAAGAAAACCATAGCATTAATCAAATGCATTCCCAAGCATGCATAAGAATCGATATTTATATGAATGTCACGTTTAAGCCCATGGTTAGGCAAATGCTCTAATGGCAAGTTTTATTGCCATTTGTGTATGTTCTTCTGTGGAGTCAGGAAGAGAAAGGGCTGAGCTTGAGAGGAAAATGAAAAAGCCGCACCTGAAACTCAAATGCGGCTTAAATAGAATAGGATTAAGAGAAGTTAGAACCAGCTCGTAACCAAGCGTTTGAACCAATCCATTAGGCGCTTAAAGATGCCGCCTTCTTCAACTGGTTCAAGCGCAACCAATTCCGCTTCTTTGACTACGTCGCCATCGACTTTGTACAACACTTTGCCGACAACTTGGTCTTGCTGAATTGGAGCCATTAGGTCGCCATTGTATTCCACTTCGGCTTCCAGCTTGTTCACATCACCTTTTGGCAACGTTAGGTAAATATCACGATCAACACCGACTTTTAGCTCGTCTTGGTTACCCATCCAAACGCGTGCCGTTGCCACTTCTTTACCTGCTTGCGTTGGAACAACGGTATCGAAGAAACGGAAACCGTAGCTCAGAAGCTGTTTGCTCTCTGATTCACGCACGCTAGGGCTTTTCGCACCCATCACAACCGCAACTAAACGCATGTCACCGTTGGTTGCCGAGGTCGCGAGACTGTAACCCGCGCCGCTGGTGTAACCCGTCTTCATGCCGTCAACGCTCATGCTTCGGTCACGTAGCAAGCCGTTACGGTTGTATTGAGTGATGCCGTTGTAGGTAAACGAAGTCTCGCTGTACAACGGATAGATATCTGGAAGATCACGGATAATCGCACGGCCTAGCGTTGCAATGTCACGCGGCGTTGAATACAGACCATCGCTATCCAAACCATGTGGGTTGGTAAATGCAGAGTTTGATAGACCAAGTTGGTTCGCCCAGCTGTTCATCAAACCAACAAAGCCCGCTTCACTACCTGCAACGTGTTCTGCGATAGCAACACTGGCGTCGTTACCCGATTGAACAATCAATCCACGGTAAAGATCCGACAGTGAAACCGACGTGCCGACTTCGATAAACATCTTGGAAGAATCAGGGAAGTTTTTCGCCCACGCGTTGCGGCTGATCACCACTTCATCGTCTAGGCTAATGTTGCCAGACTTGACCTCTTGACCCGCAACATAAGCGGTCATCAGCTTAGTCAAACTTGCCGGGTTTAGGCGTTTGTCGGCATCACGTTCCACTAGCACGGTGCCAGTGTGGTAATCCATTAATACGTAGCCACGAGAGCTCAGCTCTGGGGCATTTGGAACAACGGTAGGAGCAGCAAAACTAAACGCAGAAACAGCAGTCAAGGTGATCGCTAACGTAGCATTGAATAAAGTGTTTTTTCTCATAGCAGCATTCTGTGGCTTACAACTTACAAACTAAGTCGAGTATATGGAAACGCTGTTCAGTTACAGCACCTCTGTTACGATTGGTTACGTTTACTCGATATTTGTCGAAAAGAATGCGAAGTTCGTTGGAATTTGTGCTTATTCGTTAACCAATCCCTTGAAATCATGATTTTTGATTAGCCCTAGTTCAGCGCTTGCGTTCTTTGGAGCCTTACTAAACTTCAGTCGCGCGTCACGCTGCCACTTTTGGTCAAACAATCTTCGCTAACACCAAACGAATATTTACACATCAAAACATTACACCTCATTGTATTTTTCACTAAAAACCTGACTTACAACCAGTTTAAAAGCCTTAAAACTCTATCGATTTGCAATGTTTTACACAAAACATTATGATCACGTCGCATTTTTTAATTAGAACTCAAAACAATCGGAGGGCGGTTTTAGTGTTTTTCTTGTTCAGGAAAGACACATTTAAAAAAGCGTACATGTTGTATTTATGGATAATGCACTAAAAAAATATAGTATCGACACTACCGACTATCAGGTTGGTCAAGATAACGTTCAAAAATGGGGATTTGATATCCACAATCCAGTATTTGGGATTAGTGCTGGTCTTGTTCTTCTCTGTCTTGCTTCTCTTTTAATTGTTGATCCTTCAACAGCCCGTGATGCCTTAAACGGCGTTAAGAACAGCATCATTTCTGACTTCGATGTGTTCTTCATGTGGTCTACTAACTTCTTCATCGTATTTGCTATCGCTGTCTTACTTTCACCGCTGGGTAAAATCCGCATTGGTGGTAAAGACGCGCAAGCAGAACACTCAACAGCCTCTTGGTTATCTATGCTGTTCGCTGCGGGTATGGGTATCGGTCTGCTATTTTGGAGTGTTTCGGAACCAACGGCTTACTTTACTGATTGGTATGGCACACCACTGAACGTAGAACCTTACACCGAGGAAGCAAAATCACTCGCTATGGGTGCAACCATGTTCCACTGGGGCATTCACGGTTGGGCGATTTACGCCATCGTTGCACTTTCACTGGCTTTCTTTGCCTTCAATAAAGGCTTACCACTTTCTTTGCGCTCTGCGTTCTACCCACTATTTGGTGATAGAGCTTGGGGCTGGTTAGGTCACGTCATCGACATTCTTGCGGTACTTTCAACCCTGTTTGGCCTAGCAACTTCGCTTGGCTTGGGTGCACAACAAGCCACCAGTGGCATCAACCATGTATTTGGTTTGGATGGCGGCATTGGCATGCAAATGATCGTAATCGCGTTCGTGACCTTTATTGCGGTTCTTTCTGTTGTTCGAGGCATCGACGGCGGCGTTAAGCTATTAAGTAACATCAACATGGCAGTGGCATTTGCCCTACTTGCTTTCGTGTTGTTCATTAGCTTTGATGTAGCGACAACCTCTATCTGGGATACGACCGTCGCTTACGCAAAAGACATCTTCGCGCTAAGTAACCCACATGGTCGTGATGATACGGAATGGATGCACGGCTGGACTGTGTTCTACTGGGCATGGTGGGTATCTTGGTCACCATTTGTTGGTATGTTTATCGCACGTGTATCAAAAGGTCGTACCGTTCGTGAATTCCTATTTGCCGTTATCGTTATTCCAACCACAGTGACACTGATTTGGATGGCTGTATTTGGCGGTATCGCACTTGATCAAGTCGTCAATAAAGTGGGCGAACTGGGTGCGAACGGCCTGACAGATATCTCGCTAACGCTGTTCCACGTTTACGATGCAATGCCGTTTAGCTCTGTGATTTCAGTTCTGTCTATCGTTCTAATTTTGGTGTTCTTTATCACTTCATCAGACTCAGGTTCATTGGTTATCGATAGCATCACGGCTGGCGGTAAAATTGATGCGCCTGTACCACAACGTATTTTCTGGGCGTGTATTGAAGGCTCTATCGCCGCGGTCATGCTTTGGATCGGTGGTAAAGAAGCACTGCAAGCGCTTCAATCCGGCGTCGTGGCAACAGGCTTGCCATTCACCTTTGTTCTATTGCTGATGTGTGTCAGTTTGATCAAAGGTTTGAGATCAGAATTGCCTGCTTATCAAAACACCGCACAGAAACAATCTGTCGCTTAGTAAAAGCTGTAGAGCATCAAGATGAGAAACGAGCGTCCATTTGGCGCTCGTTTTTTTATCCGCGTCATTGCCTGTATTGGTGAGTCAGTAAGTTAAGTTCTTACACATAAAAAAGCCCCAAGCACAAAGGCTTGGGGCAAATAAAGCAATGAGTTATCGGTCAAGGGTAGCTAACTCACCACTGGAACAACGTTGTATTCATGAATGGTTATGGGGCCTGCTTCCTCAATCGAAACTTGCCACGTCTCGTTAACGGTTAAGTTAACGGCTTCACCTTTCATCATCGAATCTTCATAACTGTCTGCTGTTAATCGAATACGCAGTTCCACTTGGAAACGATCACCAATTGGCTTCACTTCGATCTGCTGAACGTCGTGATCACAGTTTGGTTTGAAGGTCGCACGAGCAATCGCATACCAATCTCGGAAACCGTCATGCCCTAAGAATTCACCCTCTGGCATCGACCATTTCACATCTTGTGCTAGCTTATCGGTAAAGAACTCAGTGTCTTCTTCCAGTACATCGAACTTGGCAAACCACTCTTCAACAAACTTCTGCATACGACTTTCTGGTGAAGCCGTGCTCTCCTCAATCTGCGCCAACAAACGGCTCGCATGATCTTTTGCTCGTGCTTGCACCTCTTCCAATTTGTTGTACACATTTGGAATGTAAACCATGCGGTGCGTATAAATTGGCTTGCGGTAGTTCATGCCGGCCAAGTAAGCGGTTTGTTGGAATGGGTAAACAAACTGCTCAACAGTAAAGTGGTTGTAGCCAAGTGGGTCGTAAGACTCTTCAGGGCCACCTACCGTAAAGGAAAGAATGAAATCTTTGCCTTTTAACTTGTCGCCTTCTGGGCCGTAAGCGAAGTTGAAATTGAATACATCATCTACCCACTTTTTCAGTAAGGCTGGCGACGAGTACCAGTAGAATGGAAATTGAAGCACAACCACATCCGCACTCACGAGCGCCGCTTGCTCTGCTTCAACATCAATTTGATAGTTCGGGTACAGAGTATCTAGGCGGCGAACTTCAACATCATTCAGTCCCGCTTTTAGCTCGTCTATGATAACGGTGTTTGTGTATGACTCATCTAGGTTTGGGTGGCCTGAAATTACCAGTACTTTGCTCATCGTGATTCCTCTGTTTCGAAGCGTTAACCGATGAGTAGAGAATACGCCGAAGTGACCTTTAGTTTTAGACGCTCTTTACTTAAATCATTATTAGGTAGAAACTAAAGATAAACACATCACTCGGGAAAAGGCATGAACGGCACGACCTACAACCAACTAATGATGTTCCATACCATTGCGCAAGAAGGCAGCATCACCGCCGCAGCACGTAAATTAGAGATCGCCCCACCCTCGGTGAGCCAAGCACTAAAGATGCTAGAAGAGCAACTCGGCTTGCCCCTGTTTACGCGTACCACTCGCCGCATTGAGTTAACAGAAGCGGGGCAGTTGCTCTATGAACGCACATTAGCGTCGATGTCAGAGTTAAACCTTGCCGTCGAAAGCGTCAGCGATTTGAGTCGAGTCCCTTCGGGCAAAGTCCGTATTACCGTTCCTCGATTCGTGTATCAATCGCTACTCAAACCCATCTATATTGAGTTCTGCCAACGTTATCCAAGCATTCAATTGGAGATTTCTGTTTCTGACAAAGCCATCGACATCATTCGTGACGGCTTTGATATGGGCATCCGCTTTGGTGACCGAGTAGAAGAAGGCATGATTGCACGCCAGCTAACACTCCCAGTGAAAGAAGCGTTATTCGCCTCACCGGGCTATGTTGAGCAATATGGCTTACCCAAAACACCCGATGACTTGAAGCAACACAAACTGATTCAGTACCGATTTATTTCGTCGAACCAAGTCGCTCCACTGAATCTAAACAACCAAGGCGAGACCATTACCGTCAACATGCCAACTGCCCTCATTGTGAATGATACAGATGTGATGATAGACGCGGCGCACAACGGCTTGGGGATCGGGCGTATCGTGACGCCAATGGTCGAAGAAGGCTTTAAGAAAGGTGAAATCGTGCCTGTGCTTGAAGAATACTGGCAGCCCTACTCGGGTTTGTATGTTTACTTTCACAAGAATACTCAGAAGGCGAAGCGTGTCCGCGTGCTCATTGACTTCTTACTTGAGAAAGCTGAGCTTTAGTACAACAAAAAAGGAATGCCGAGGCATTCCTTTTTACTGATTCAGAAAGGGCAATTATTCAGGCTTCTTCGCCAGAGCCGCATCAATGTCTGCTGCGCTGTGACGCTCTGCCACTTGCTCCCACTCTTCACCCCATGCGCGGTTAACAATGCGACCACGTTTTACCGCTTCACGCTCATCAATCGCTTTCGCCCAACGCACAACGTTTTTGTAGCTTGCTACGTCTAAGAATTCAGCCGCATCGTAAGCACGACCCAATACAAGGTTGCCGTACCAAGGCCAAGTTGCGATATCAGCAATGCTGTACTCATCGCCACCTAGGAATTCATTGTTTGCAAGACGCTTGTCGAGTACGTCTAGCTGACGTTTTGTTTCCATCGTGAAGCGGTTGATTGGATATTCGAACTTCTCTGGTGCGTACGCGTAAAAGTGACCAAAACCACCGCCTAGGTATGGCGCAGAACCTTGAAGCCAGAACAACCAGTTCATTACCTCAGCACGCTTCGCGCCTTCTTTTGGTAGGAAGCGACCAAACTTCTCTGCTAGGTAAAACAAGATGTTGCCAGATTCGAACACGTTCACTGGCTCAGCACCTGAACGGTCTACCAACGCAGGAATCTTCGAGTTCGGGTTAACGGACACAAAGCCAGAACCAAACTGGTCGCCATCACCAATCTTAATTAGGTATGCATCGTATTCTGCTGCTGTTACGCCTGCCGCCAAAAGCTCTTCAAACATGATCGTCACTTTTTGACCATTTGGTGTACCCATTGAGTAAAGTTGGAATGGGTGCTCACCAATTGGAAGCTCTTGCTCATGACGTGCGCCAGAATCCGGACGGTTGATGCTCGCCCACTGACCGCCGTTTTCATTATCGTTTGTCCAAACTTTTGGTGGAATGTATTCGTTAGTCATTGTTATCCCTTATTGTGTTTGAATGCATCTTCAAACTGACGGCTTTTGCGCGCCAGCAAGCATTATTAAAATCACCACTTCGCCAACTGCGATTGGGCATACTCAAGATATTAGGTCGAATTCGCCAAATAAAAGTCCTGCAATCTCTTTTAGTTAGAACCTTTGGTTATGGGAATTTCTTTCACGCTATAAGTAAAAAGTACACGTTAATGTGAACTAGGTTCGAGATGCCAATAACGAAGAACAGATCAGATTCAACGGCCCATCCATCATCTCCGTCTTAATCAAGCTCGCATCGTGGCAACAACTGATCGAGAACGCGAACCCATGTAGATAATCTGCCAATAGATCCAAACTGTCTTTCTCCACTTGCGGAGACAATGCCAAAGGCTGAACAATGATTTGATAACGCTCGGTAAACACTTGAGCAGGGCCATGAGATGTCATACTCAACATGGTTTGTAGTAACCCGTTGTACTCACGCAGCAGTTCAATGTAGCTAACACATAAGCTTTTGAGTTCACCTTGCCAATCTTCATTCACTTTCGGTTGATAAATTTCTTCCACTAGCGATGTGGTTAGCGCTTCAAGCAACGCATTCTTGTTTTTGAAGTAGTGATAGATCGCCATAGGATCCACATTTAGTTGCGTCGCTAACGAGCGAATACTTGGTACCTTGCCATCCTTTTTCATCAATGACTTAGCTGTATCTAGGATGTTTTCTGCGCTTAACTGCGACTGCTTGGCGGCTGGTCTCCCGCGCTTCTTTTCGTTGACAGACATTTGATCTTCTCGATAAACTCAGAATTATTCTACATTGTAGAATTAATTTTAAACCATACTTTAGCTTGGCTCAAGCATCACCATTTTGATGAGGTACTCATGGCAAATATCGTATTTATTGCAACCAGTCTGGACGGTTACATCGCAGATAAGCAGGGCAAACTTGACTGGCTACATTCAGTACCAAATCCAGACAACATTGATACTGGCTTCTTCTCACTGATGGAGCGTATTGATGGCTTGGTAATGGGACGCAACACCCTAGATGTCGTGCTGGGCTTTGATTGCGATTGGCCTTACAGCAAACCTGTGTTTGTACTCAGCAATACCATGACAGAAGTGCCACAAGGCTACGAAGACAAAGTCTTTCTAGTAAAAGGAGAGCTAAAAGATGTGCTTGCGGAGCTAAACGCAAAAGGCTTTAACGACCTTTACATCGACGGCGGTGTAACGATTCAGAACTTCCTGAAAGAAGATCTTATCGATGAAATGGTGATCACGCGCTTCCCTATCCTACTTGGCGGCGGCGCCCCCCTATTTGGCGACTTAGAACAACCGCTGAACTTCAAACTCACCAAAAACGAAGTTGTTTTGGATACCTTAGTTCAAACCACTTACGTACGTGAAAGGTGTTCTACTTAGGTAATTTGAACAAAAGAAAAACGCCCTTCATGGAGATATGAAGGGCGTTTTTTATTCAAATTGTTCAGGCTTAGTAAAGCTCGATTTTGGACAATTATTAGAAATCGAGTTTGCTTAATTAGCAAGTCATGAATGAGTGTAGGTATGACAATTTGTTGTGACGTGCTAGTGCGATAAATAAAATCGCACTAGCAGAAATTTTGATTTGTTTAAATACGCAATAATTGCTATTACACTAAATGATGACTTGAATGAAAGCCCGAATTCAGAGATTAAGTGTGATACTTAATGGATAGCATTTAGGAGTAACTTCAGTTTAATAAAAATAAACTGGTCTAGAGTCGTCCCCCTGACCATCTGAATTATCCGCACTCCAATAATGCGGCGCCCCCACAGCCAATGCCTTACCATCTGACGACAAGGCGACGGCACCACCAAAATAGTTAAATTCATGAGTGTTAGAGGCCTTTAGGTAGGCTTCCTGAGTCCATTTAGAATCACTGTAACGAAAGAGATAGGCAGCTCCAGACGCGCGAAAATCATTGTTTTCTTGATCCTCAGAATTTACCCCCACACCACCTGAATTCTCGTAAGGCACTCCCACAGCCAATGCCTTGCCATCTGAGGATAAGGCGATGTTCGAACCAAAATAGCGACCGACATCAGTGTTAGATGCCTTTATGTAGGCTTCCTGAGTCCATATAGAATCACTGAAACGAAAGATATAAAGCGCACCAGTGTAGCGAGCATTATTGTTTGATAGAGCCTCAACGTAGACCCCCGAACCATCTGAACTCTCGCCAGATGCCCCCGCTGCTAACGTATTTCCATCAGATGATAAGGCGACGGAACCACCAAAATGGTCCCCTACACCAGCATTGGAGGCCTTTAAGTAAGCTTCCTGAGTCCATTTAGAATCACTGTAACGGAAGAGATAAACTGCTCCAGACTTGAGAGCATTGTCGTTTTCTTGAGCTCCAGAATTTACACCCGTACCATCTGAACTTTCGCCAGATGCACCTACAGCTAGAGTATTACCATCTGATGATAAAGCGACGGAACCACCAAAAAAGTCATGTTCACCCGTGTTGGAGGCCTTTATGTAGGCTTCCTGAGTCCATGAAGAATCACTGTAACGAAATAGATAAACCGCACCAGAATCACGAGCACCTATATCCCATACCACTTCAGAGTTGATTCCCACACCATCTGAACTCTCGCGACTCGCCCCAACAGCTAGCGTATTGCCATCTGCTGACAAGGAAATGTCACCACCAAACCAGTGACCTAAACTAGCATGAGAGGACTTTATATAAGCTTCCTGAGTCCATTCAGAATCATTGTAACGGAAGATATAAACCGCTCCAGAGTCCTCGCCATAGTTGTCTGCTTGCTCTCCAGAGTTTACCCCAAGACCATTTGAATCCTCACCATGCGCCCCTACAGCCAGCGTATTGCCATCTGATGATAAGGAAATGGCACCACCAAAAGCGTCACCTTCACCAGCATTGGAGGCCTTTAGGTAAGCTTCCTGAGTCCATTTATAATCACTGTAGCGGAAGATATAAACCGCTCCAGAGTGGCTAGCATCATTATTTGCTTGAGCCTCAGAGTTCACCCCTGTACCATTTGAATCCTCGCCAGTCGCCCCCACAGCTAGCGTATTACCATCTGATGACAAAGCGATGGAAATACCAAAATCGTCATCTTTGACAGTGTTAGAGGCATCTATGTGTTGAATGAGAGGCGTTAACTCTTGAGGCCCCAGAAACCTTTCATTGGATGCGATTTCTCCAAAAGAATTCTTTGCAATGACAAAATATTCCGATGTTAAGTGTTTGATAACACCAATACCATTAACGATGGCACTCGTCGTCGTAGTTATTTCAAGCACATCACATGATTTTGGCTTTGATAGATCTTTTCTACACAGTGAATATTCGGTAGCGTTATCAGAAGCCTCCCATGTAAAAGTTGTTGCCTTATCACTGCTTGATGCTGTGATTGTAGTTAGGTTAAATGCTAAAGGCTTTGCATGAGCACTTGTATCATCTTTCGAATTAGCACTTGTATCATCAGTTCCACAACCGGCCAACATCAACGCAACAGATAACGTTATTAATCTTTTTTTATTTGATAGAAACATAAAGCCATTTTTTAATTAATTAGTTAATTTAGTAAGTTAACATAAAATTGACAATAAATAATACCAATAGTAATCAATACCCGGTCAATTTAGTGAGGTATTCATTATTCCTAACATGACAACTGTGCGAGTTTACGATCAAATATAACCCTCAAACCGTCTAAAACGCTCTAAGTTGATATTTGGGACACTTGTTTAAGGTTATATATCACCATAATACTTTGAAATTTTGTGGCCCTTTCAGAGCGATTTACAGGGTACAAGTCAGCAAATTAATTCGAGGTAAGTACGGCAATCTGACAGCCATTTTGCGTACTTTATGAGCTTTAGATGTTAGATTAGTTATATTTGGTCAAAACCCACCCGACCGAGAACGTGGGCTTTTTGGCGAAACTAACAATGGGGCAACTGTTAACGAACAACTCAATTAACTCCTCCCAAACAAAAACGCCCTTCACATAACTAAAGGGCATTTGTTATTTGAGGCTACGTATTGAAGGTTAAAGCACTAACCCACCGTCAATCTTGAGCACTTGGCCTGTGATGTAGGCGCTCTTGTCGGAGGTGAGGAAGGAGACGCCATTGGCGATGTCTTGCACTGAGCCCATTCGGCCTAATGGGGTTTTGCCTTCCATCATTTGAATCACTTTTTCTGGCAGGTTCTTGGTCATATCGGTGGCGATAAAGCCTGGTGCAACGCAATTGACGCGGATTTGTGCGCCTTTTCTTGATAGCTCTTTCGCCCAGCCTTTGCTCATTGAAATAACACCGCCTTTACTTGCTCCGTAGTTGCTCTGGCCTATGTTGCCATCCGTCCCCACGATAGAAGAAATACTGACAATACTGCCTGCGCCTTGCTCTAGCATGACAGGGGCAACGCGCTGGGTGAGTAAGAACACCGCTTTTAGGTTCACGTCGATAACGCTGTCCCAATCGTGCTCTAACATCTCTGGCAACAGTGCATCGCGAGTGATGCCCGCGTTGTTAACCAGCGCATCGATTCTTCCATGCTGCGCTACGATACTTTCTACCACTTCGCTGACGGCTGCGGCATCACACAAGTTGACTTGATAACTGCTTAGCTGCGCCGACTGGCTCCATTCCACGGGCGATATGTCTAGCCCGACAACGTGGAATCCATCCTCCAGTAATTGCTCACAAATCGCTTGGCCAATACCACGAGCCGCACCAGTGACTACTGCTACTTTTTCCGGTTTCATCTTGGTCTTCCTTAAATGTTGAGATTACAAATTCGCTTGTATCCCTAGCGTTTTTTGTTTTTATGCCTAGTCGCGTTACAGCTGCGCTTCTCATACGCAGGGTCTTTCATATCTTATAAAAACTATAGAAACAGTCTGGGAGTCGGATGTGAACTAATCAAGACAACTTGATGATGGTTTGCCAAATAGTTCGTTTCCGTCACCGTTCTGCCGATCAGCCTGTGCAACAAATGCGCTTTTTGTTGAATAACTCGCCTTTCATTTAAAGCTCAGACGAATAATTTTTAGATTAGGCAGCAAAGTCACATTAAACCTGTGGGTATTACATTCTTGATATCAAAAATCTGGATTACGATTTTAAAGATACAGCGTGTTTTTAAATATGGACATGAAAAGAGACGCCTTACCTGACAAAGATAAGAATACCTACGGGAGATAAAATGAATCAGGCTTACATAGACGCAGCAAGAACGCTGCAACAATGCACGTTCGGGGGTTCCCAGCGTGACATTAATGACCTTGTTCAATCAGGAAGCATTGAAAACTGGGTTGCTCAACAAACACTTATTCCCTCTTCTTCTTGGCTGACGCACTTTGAGCAAGATGAGCTTAACGTACCCGACTTAGGGCAAGGCTTGTATTACGCCAGCAGTTGGACGCGCATGACGGTAGAAGGGCAAGACATTCTGCGCCAACGCATCGCATATACCCTCTCTCAACTGTTTGTGGTGAGCGTGAAAGATCCAGCGTTCAGTGCCTCCTCTAAGCGTCGCTACATGTGCCAATACTTTGATGGGTTGCTCGACAACGCTTTTGCTAACTTCCGAGATGTGATTCGTTTTGTGTCGACCTCACCAATCATGGGTGAATATCTGACCTTCGTAAACAACGTTTCTAATGAGCTCACTGCCCCAGATGAAAACTACGCACGAGAGCTGTTACAGCTGTTCACGCTTGGCCCAGTCAAACTGCGTAATAACGGTGAAGTACGTTTGGATGCCGAAGGTAACGAAGTTGCATCATACACCCAAGAAGACATAGAAGAACTGGCTCGTGTCTTTACAGGTTGGAAATTCATCGACATTCGCGGTAACGACAAATACAGCCAGCCGATGGAACCGCGTGGCGAACACGACATGGGTGAAAAACGCATTCTTGGTAAGAAATTCCCTGCCGGCGTAAGCGCGGTAGATGAACTCGAAGCCGTGATTGAACTCTTGATGAACCAAAACACGCTTTACACCTTTGTCACCAAGTTCTTCATCAATAAGCTTGTAACCAGCAACCCTAGAGCGGGCTACGTTCGCCGTGTGCGCCGCGCATTCAAGCGCTCCGATGGCGATATGCAAACGCTAGTGATCGCGATTTTAACCGACAAAGACGCTCTGCGTTCTGGTAACACAGTAGGTAAACTGCGTGACCCACTGTCTGTATTTACGCATGCGATGCGCGCGCTACAAGTGAAGCGACGTGACGGTGTGATGATGTGGCCTAAGCAGTTCAACTGGTATAACCGAACGCTGCCTCTGTCTGCCCCTTCTGTGTTCTATTACTACCAACCGGATGATGCGCCCAACCACCCTGATTTTAATGGTCTTGTTGCACCCGAGTTCAATGTTTATCAATGGCACGACATCTATCAATACGGCATTCAATTTCGCGAGTTAATCGCTCGATTTGAAGAAGAAGCCAAAGATTGGTACATGGATGAAGCGCTATTCACCCGTTACCTTGCTTTTGATGACGAAGGCGTTGTGGATTACCTCAACGAGCATTTGTTTGCGTACCAAATGAGTGAGCAAGCACGTCAATGCTATCTCGATTACCTCGCTCAGTGCCCAAGTCGCCAATCTAAATGGCGTAAAGAGATCAAGAATCTCGTTATGAACGCACTGCTTTCACCAGAATTCATTACACAGGGGTAATCACCATGAACTTAACTCGACGTCGATTTTTACAAGCAGGTTCCGCTGGTGTGGGGATTTCTGCGCTTAACCTTGCTGCATTCCCAACCTTCGCTGATTCGTTTAACCAATGCAAGAATGGCTATCGCGCTGTGGTTGGTATCGACCTTGCGGGCGGTAATGATGGCTACAACATGCTTATCCCAACCGCCGCTAACGCCAACAGCCAATACCGCGCGCTACGTGGCAACTTAGCTTTGGATGAGACAACCTGTATCCACTTAGACGCAGTGAACGACGAGGCCAAACTGGCACTCAACCCAGCGATGGCAGCCCTCAAACCTTATTGGGATAGTGCTAACCTTGTGCCCGTGGTGAACCTCGGCCCGTTGACTCAGCGTGTAAACAATGTGATTTACGATGAAAGCACTCGTCCGGCGCACCTGTTCAGTCACTCACATCAGTCTACTATGGTGCAGTCTCATGCCACCAAGTCATTGTCGAAAGAAGGTTTTGGCGCGAAGACATCCACAGAACTTAGCTCTATGCTGCGCAGCTTGAACGAGTTGTCACCGATGTTTGATATTGGCGGCACACAAGTGTGGACCAACTGTATTGAAGCCCAATCCAACTCTGTCGGTTCTCAGCCACCAAGTGATATTTTCAACGATCAACGCTCACGCGATCTGTTCGATCAACTACAAAGTACGGGCAATTACGGCAATGTCTTCCAGTCTCATTATGCGGGCGTTGCTGTGGACTCAACCAGAATGTATGAGCAGTTCAGTGCGATTCTAAATGCCGAGATCCCAGACGTATTCCCAGAAACTCGAATCGGTAAGCAATTGAAAGCGGTTTTTAAACTGTTGCTGCACAAAGATCAGTTCCAACATCCTGCGCAGTACTTTAGTTGTAAGTTGGGCGGGTTCGATACTCACTCAGCTCAAATCAGCCGCCAAACCGGTTTGCTGCAAGAACTGGCAGAAGCCATGGCCGCTTTCCAATTGGCACTAGAGAACAACGGCTTGTTTGAGCAAGTGACCACGTTCACGCATTCTGAATTTGGTCGAACTCTGATTCCGAACGGCACAGATGGGACAGACCACGGATGGGCAAGCCATGCATTAGTCATGGGCGGCGGTGTAGCCGGAAAAGCGATTGTGGGTGAATATCCAGACTTATCTGAGACGAGCCCTTACTTGCTTTCACGTGGCCGTGTGATTCCAACGATATCTTCAGATCAGCTTCATGCGAGCTTAATGGCGTGGTTAGGACTGTCTGAAACGGGAATTAATCAATTATTCCCTGCGCTGGATAACACTTTGACAGATTCAATCCAACCTCAGACTCTACCTCTGTTCAAATCTTGCTAATATAGTAGGAGATAAGTAACTAAGTAATCAGTTAATAACTAGCAAGGTTACTAATAAGAAAAAGCAGTGCTAAACAAAAGGCTCCGTTCACGCGGAGCCTTTTTATCATTAAGGCCAAAGTACTAGGTCAACGTTCGAGCAGACTCCTCAACGTTTTCATACCGTCTCTTCATAAACGGATTGCGCTTTTGACAGCCAAGGCTGAAGCAAAAGATTGAACAACATGCCCGCAATAAACAAGGTGATCACGATACTCGCCCCACTTGGCAAGTCATAATGCGCTGACGCCGCGATACCTGACAATATCCCCACGATGCCAATACTGATGCTTGCAGCGAAGAATCTTGTTCCTTTCAGTGCTGCCGCACACAAGGCCGGAATCACCAACAAAGCAAACTCCAAATAGATGCCCGTTAGCTTGACCGTAATCGGCATTAGTATCGCGAAGATGAGATAGAAGCCACTGCCCTGCATGAACTCTGGCTTCACCCATACCAATAACAACATCGCTGCGGTGATTAATGCCAAAGGCCAAACATCATCCCATGTCGACCACAGCAACTGCCCGTTGAGAATCCCTTGAATAAAGTCTGCGCCGTGTGGATCTTTGCTCACCAGTAATATCGCCAGTGAGGCCGACACTACAAACAAGCTGCCAATCGTTGGCTCTAAATGCTGTTGGTAGCGCTTTTCCATTAGGGCGATCAGACCACAAAGCAGTAACGACATCACCCAAGGGCCAACCATTTCACCGAAGAAAGAACCAGAAAAGAGATCGTATTGGTTCAACCAATAATGACTCAGTGCTGCCCCTAAGGCCGCAACTTGTGCCACCGCCAAATCGATGAAGATAATTTGGCGTTTTAACACCTGCTGTCCGAGCACCACGTTACCAGCCAGAGCAATCAAGCCACACAGCACCGCTGGTAATAGCCATGCATAATCTGCCATGACTTAGATCTTCACCGGAACAGGTTGCACGAGCACATCCAACAAATCATCGATAACTTGGTCATACATTTCATCCAGACTTTCGCCATCAGACACCGTCAAAGGCAGCTGAATCAGCGGCTTATTGGTTTGTTTCTGTAACCAGTTTGCTGGACGCTGGTCTTGATGCGACGAGTAGACAATCGCTTCAAAAGAATCCGAGTCCAACTTAGTTAAAGATTGAAGGTGAGAAGTGGTAGGAGAAATGCCCGGCTTTGGTTCGAGGTCAGCAATTTGCTCCATGCCAAGCCAATCGTATAGATAACGGTAGGTTTCGTGATAACCCACCACTTGTTTACCCTTTAATGGCGCGGCTTTCTCATTCCACTCATTGAGCTTTTTACGCCAGTGAGCGCGGAACTTCATACCATTCACTTGATAGCTTTGCGCATTTTCAGGATCGATGCTCTTCAAACGTTCTGTCACAGCACGCGAAATCGCAACCATGTCATTCGCCGCAAACTGCACATGTGGGTTTCCGTGCGCATGAATGTCCCCCATGCTGCGGTCGACATGATCATGAGTGTCTAACATGCGCACGAAATCGGTCGCGTAGATCATGCTTTGTGAACCGTTTTGTACCGCACCATTGCTACTGCGAACTTGCAACATAGGCAACCATCCTACTTCTAACTCCGCACCAGAACACATTGCCATGTCGGCTTGGCGCATCTTTGCAATCAAAGAAGGGCGAGCTTGTACATAATGAGGATCTTGCTTGGCGGTGGTCGCGGAATAGATGGTCGCGTCTGGAGCGTGACTTTCGATAAGGGCTTTCCATTCTGGCTCACAAACAAAGATGTTAAGAGCCAAAGCAGGTGAAGAGATGATGGCAGCCCCCGCCGCCATCATCGCTAAACTGCATTTATTTAATGTCAGCTTAGAACGCATGTGCACCGTGCGCTCCAAATGTCATTACGTATTGCAGAGTGAATACGTTGTCTGTCTCGCTGTCTTGGTTATCAATACGAGTGTATTGCGCACGGATAGTACCGAAGTGAGAAGAATCCCATGCGATCATCGCATCCATTTCTTTATCATTCAGAGCAGTGAAGTGCATGTGGTCGCCGTGCGCGTGGCCATCGTAGCTTTCTGCTTCACCGTAACGTAGACCAGCAGACCAGCTTGGGTTAAAGCGGTAAACACCCGATACGTAGTATGCGCTTAGGTTGTCTGGTGATTCAGCATCGTTCTTGTATTTGCTGTCTACCACACCATCTAGCAACATGTACTCCGCAGATAGCGTGAAGTTGCTGTACTTGTAGTTACCGTCTGGCGCCCACTTCCATACAAAGTCTGCACCGTATAAGTTTTCACCCGTTACCGCAGCTGCGTGGCTGTGGTCATGATCATGCTCATCTGCATGGCCGTGATCATGATCTTCGAATTCTGTTACCTTACCGTTTTCGTTACGTAGGTAGCTCAGGCCAAACTGCCAGCTAGAAGACTCTGAAAAATCGCTGCCAAGCTTAAGTGTTGTCGTGTAAACGCCAACTTCAGAACCATCTTCAACAGAAGACATCTTGCTACCGCTTAGTGCTTCTACACCCAACTTCACATATAGGTCTGTCGGAAGAACGATGTTTGCGCGCACACCGTCATCGTAGTAATGCGAGCCAAGGAAAGTACGGTAAGCAATTGGACGCTCAACAAAGCTGTCTGTGTGCATGTGTTGGTTGTTCAGGTAACCAAAGTCAGATAGGAAGCGACCCGCACGAACATTCAAGCCGTATGGTAGTGCTAGTGTCTCGATAAACGCCTCTTCAAGCATTAGCTCGGTTTCATCACCGTGGCTTTCTAGAACCGCCGTTAGTGCGCCGTGGAATTTATCATCGATGTTTGCAGACATGTTCAGCTCGGTATGACCTAGGCCAAAACCTTCTTCACGCTCTGAGTTATGACGCTGGCCATCTTGATAGTAACCGTCTAGTACCACGCCAATCTGAGGGTTCGAAAGCGTATCGGCAAAAACTGGGGAAACAAACAAGCTACCAACCGCTAAAGAGACCAATTTCTTATTCACTACGTTTTTCCTTATTTTGTTATGTTATAACACCATTTAATATTTCGCGGATGTTATAACATAACAAACACTAAAAAAAGTGTAGCTTGTAACATTTTGTAAATTTAGTTTTTATGAAAATTATCAATAACAATCATAAGGTTAATTAGAAGAACCTTGCTCCATCGTCGTGTTTATTCCCCTACGCCCTACTCTGTTGTGATCTTTCCAATACAAGTGAGTAAGTGAAAATCTCGCGCTCCAAGGGTTGAAAACCGACCTGTGTGAAACTACGTATACTTAAACAATGCAAAGCAAACACTGGAAATACGCAATGATAAACATGGACTTTTCACAACGTTTGGTGATTAAAACTGGCGAACAAGATTGGGTAGCCAGCCCAGCCGCCGGTGTATGGCGCAAACCGTTGGAACGAGAAGCGAAAGAGTCTGGGCATACCACCAGCGTGGTGAAATACGAGCCGAACTCACAGTTCTCGACGCACCCTCATCCATACGGAGAAGAGATACTGGTGCTCGAAGGGGTGTTTTCTGACGAGCATGGCGATTACCCAGCGGGGACTTACCTTCGTAATCCTCCGGGAAGCCAACATGCCCCATTCAGCAAAGACGGTTGCGTGATCTTAGTGAAACTCAATCGATTTGATCCTAACGATCTAGAAACGGTGCGCATCAATACCAACCAAACCGAGTGGTTGCCGGGCATTGGTGGCTTGGAGGTGATGCCATTACACAACTTCGAACACGAGCATGTTGCGTTGGTTAAATGGCCTAAAGGTGAAAAGTTTCAGCCACACCGCCACTTTGGCGGTGAAGAGATCTTTGTCTTATCTGGAGAGTTTAAAGACGAACTCGGGGAATACCCTACCCACACTTGGCTACGCAGCCCTCACATGAGTGAACATTTTCCTTTCGTCGAGGAAGAAACGGTAATCTGGGTCAAAACTGGCCATTTGCCTGTCGATTAATCGAGCCCTTTAAAAAAGCAAAACGGCTCGAACATTCGAGCCGCCATCAAAGACACTTAACAGGTCAATTAAGCGTTCATAATTTTTGAGTAAAGCCAGTCTTTTAGCTCTGCACGGTTATGTTTCATCGTGTTCATTTCGTGGTCGTCGATTGGGCTTCCTCGCAATTCTAGTTGGCGTATTTCCTTGTCGAGCGTGTTATAGTTTTTAGCGTTTTCAGCAAACGTGGCGTCATCTGCCGTAAGTTGAGTAATGGTATCCAAATGTTCTGGGAATTCATGAGTTAATGAGTGATTTTCACCTAACATAGAGACCTCTTTGGCTGAGTACATTTCAAGTTAAATAAGCTGCTCAAATCTTAAGCAACGCTTAAAATAACCATAGCATTTCATGAGCGGTTAATTCGTCGTATCGCCCACAAAAAGACTAACAAATTCATTTTCAATATTTTCTATAAAGTGTTTCCCTCACTCTCCCAATAGTCGAACGCCAAAGATGCCACTATGATTGTTGCATATCGAATTCAAAAGGAATCTCAATTATGCAAAAAATCATCCTGATTACTGGCTCTACAGACGGCATTGGTTTAGAAACAGCAAAAATGTTAGTGGCAGACGGTCACCACGTGATTGTTCATGGCCGTAACGAAGCAAAAGTTCAAAACGTAGAGCAAAGCTTGATTGAGATGAACGCTGGCAAAGTGGAAAGCATCGTAGCTGATCTGTCTTCAGTCACAGCAGTGAAACAGATGATTGCGGAAGTGGCAGAACGCTTTGGCAAACTGGATGTGATCATCAATAACGCTGGCGTGTTCGCGACACCTAACTCAAGAACTCAAGAAGGTCTTGATGTGCGCTTTGCCGTTAACACCATTGCGCCATACATGCTGACAAAAGAGTTACTTCCACTACTTGGCAACACAGGTCGTGTCGTAAACCTATCTTCTGCGGCACAAGCGCCAGTGAGCATCGAAGCCTTGATGGGCGACAAACCACTGTCAGACGGTGAAGCTTACGCTCAAAGTAAGCTGGCACTGACTATGTGGTCACGCGTAATGGGATTGCAGTTGAAAAACGTCGGCCCGATGGTGGTTTCCGTCAATCCAAAATCATTCCTTGGCAGCAAAATGGTGAAAGACGCTTACGGTATCGCGGGTAATGACATCAGTTTGGGCGCAGACATTCTAATTCGTGCTGTACTATCGGATGAATTTGCTCAAGCGCATGGTTCGTACTTCGATAACGACATTGAAGCTTTTGCCGCTCCTCATCGTGATGCGTTGAATGACACCAAATCACAACAAGTGGTAGACGCGATTGAAGCAGTGATTGCCAAACTCGCTTAATTCAACGCGGTTGATTCCTCTTAAACACCTAGCTTCGGCTGGGTGTTGTTGTTTTTACGTACTGATTTCTGTGTATTGGTTTCTGTGTACCAGTTTCTAGCGTTTCTGTTTATCACGTTTCCGTCTCTGTGCTTTTGAAACTGCCACTATTGCTCATTTTCAATAAAATCTAAAAACTCATTCGATATGAAGGCCAATTATCAACAAACCCTTCTCTTGTTAATCTTCAGCCATCGGGAAAAACGCCAGACTCAAACGCGTTCGTTCCCATTATCTTTCGCGAGTGATGACATCGAATCATCCCGCTTTTAACTGGAGATCCAACTATGAACTATGAGGGCAAAGTTTACCGACCATGGCCGGAATACCGCAGCATCTTAATCCAAACCACATTGGGTTGTAGCATCAACACCTGCACGTTTTGCAGCATGTTTGATGACAAACGCTTTAAGGTACGCCCTATTGAAGACGTGATTAAAGACATTGAAGAAGCACGCTTGATCTACCCACATGTAGAGTCGATCTTTTTGATTGATGGTAACGTTATGGCGGCACGTACGGATTACTTGCTTAAGATCTTCGACAAACTGCGTTCAACCTTTCCTGAATGCAAAAAGATTTCTCTTTACAGTGGATTGAACGATTTCCGCCGTAAAACCATTGCTGAATTGAAAGAGCTAAAAGATGCGGGTTTAGATATGGCCTATTCTGGTCTTGAATCTGGCGATCGCATTGTTCTTGAGCGCATTAAAAAACGCATGTCACCAGAGCAAGCGATTGAAGGCATGGCAATGGCGAAAGAAGCTGGCATTGAAGTGTTGCTGTCTTTCATCTTTGGCCTTGGCGGACGCGAACGTTCAAAAGAACACATTATTGCGACAACAGACATCTTGAACCAAATCAACCCTGAGCAAATTGCTCCTATGGCACTTGCGATTCAACCGGGTACGGTGATGGAACAAGAAGTGAAGAATGGTGAGTTCATTATGCCAACTCAACTCCAAGTGCTTGAAGAAGAGAAATACCTACTCGAAAACTTGAACATTGATACCTTCTACTGGGGCGACCATGGTAACAACATCGTTCCACAAAAAGGTTGGTTGTTGGATTCACGCGAGAATTTTCTGAGAAACATCAATCACGCGATTGCATCTAACCCAATGGCAAAAGACAACGTCATCCAGACTTTCTCTTGGTAGTCGTTCTCTTTCTCGTTAAATGAACACAATAAAAAACGCTTTCCGATTGGAAAGCGTTTTTGTTTATTTCTGATGGGCAGCCAGTTCGGTTTCCCAGTAAGGTGGCTGCCCGTAATACTCGGCAAAGTAATCAATAAAGGCACGAACCTTAGGTGCGATCAAACGTGAGCTAGGGTAAACGGCCCAAATGCTGGCGTTCATCACCAATGGATAGTCTTCCAAGATTTCTACCAACTCACCAGCTTGAAGCTGTTTGTAGACACTCCAAATAGAGTTAATCGACACACCAAGCCCATCGATACAAGCATCACGCATCGCATCGCCGTTATCGGTTCTAAAGCTGCCAGAAGCGCGCATCGCATAATGACCATCTGGGGTTTCAAACACCCAATTGTCTAGCCCCATTAGCGTCACGCATTCATGCTCAGCAAGTTCTTGCGGTGTTTTCGGCGTACCGTGCTTTTCTAAATACTCTGGTGAAGCGACAATGATGCGACGATCCGGCGCTAGTTTGCGTGCCACCAGCGTTGAGTCTTTCAACTCTGCAAGACGAATAGCGACATCGAACCCGCCTTCAACCATATCAATGATGGAATCGGAGAAACGAAAATCCACCGTAAGCTCGGGGTAAGCCGCCATAAAGCCTTTGAGTGCAGGCACAAGATGCAAACGCCCAAACGATGCCGGAGCCGTTACTCGAAGCGTGCCGGTTGGTGCGCTATGACCTACTCCGACCGCACCTCGCGCCGCTTCTACCGTTGCAAGCACTTCTTCTGCGTGTGGCAAAAATGCCTGACCTTCTTCCGTTAATGAGACCTTACGTGTGGTTCGGTGCACAAGGCGAACGCCTAGCCCTTCTTCCAACTTATTGATGTGAGCACTAGCAACGGCCGGCGATAATCCAAGCTCTTGTCCTGCCATGCTGATGTTGTGCGTTGATGCCAAACGAACGAAAAGCTTGAGATGTTCTATATTCATTTCATTTTCAACTTATTCTATAAAGTCCGACGTCAATGTCGGGCATTTTCATCTGACACAATAGTAAAGCATTGAACGTGAAGCAAAGCTTTTTAAAAGAAATTGTTAGAAGAAACTGATAGGCAAGTAGAAATCTAATTCAAACGCTTCTTCATGATTTAAAAAGTGGTTTTGATGATAATGCACATACGCAGGAGTCGAGCGTTGCTTAAAGCCTGAGTTTGGCAACCATTTCTCCAACACCATACTGATTTGAGGCAGCAGCTCACCATACACACCAGTCAACCTGAACACCGCATGTAAGCCCCCCGGGATGGTCATCTGGTTCACTACGCCGCGATACTTAAGCGGTTTATCAATGGCCATGCACGCCACATAACGACACTTGTCCAACTCAACCCAAGCCGGATTGGAATGATGCAAACCATATTGGGTAGAGAAGTCTCGGTTCTCTGAATTGGCCCACGCTTTTAACACCAGCCAAGCATTGCGAATAGAACGGTTGTAGCCTTCATGACGAACATAAGCAGCAAAGCGTTGGGGCACTTCAACAATCTTTGGCTCCGGTAAGGTACGCTTCGCGACTCGATGGTAACCCGCTGCGACTTCAGGATCTTTGAGATACGGCTTTTCCGCGACATGCAAATCATGCTTACGCCAAGCACCGGGCGACATATCAAACGTGGATTTAAAGGCACGGCTGAATGACGACACTGAACTAAAGCCACACTTGTTAGCAATCTCTAATACCGACGATTTGGTATCGAACATCAATTGGTTTGCTGCGTATTCCATTCGCGTACGACGAATGTATTGATGAATCGACTCCCCTACCACATCTTTAAAAATGCGGTGGAAATGCTGCTCAGAATACGCTGCTACATCGGCTAGCTCTTTAGCGGATAATTCTCTGCTAATGTCTTGGTGAATGTAGAACAGTACATCATTGATTCTGGAAACCTGTTGCTGACTCATAATTTAGCGTTTGATTGAAATAGCATAAATGGGCATGTTTAACAGCATAAATGGACACACTTAAGTTAGCAAATCCCATGTACTATCTTCTGAATAAAACCAAAATTAAAAAATACGAGAAACACAACACATGGAAATCGCACAGTCACTACAACAAGTAAAGTCATCGTACATTCGAGAGATCCTCGCTGCCGCTAGCGATAAAAACGTCATCTCGCTTGCTGGCGGTTTGCCAGATGAGAAGACCTTCCCAATCGACTTAATGAAGCCGACGCTTGAAAACTTGGCCAACATGCCAGAGGTGTTCCAATATGGCTCAACCGCAGGCTATGGACCGCTACTTAGCTTCCTAAACGGTTACTTCAAGCTTCCTGAAACACACACGGCGATGATCACTACAGGCTCTCAGCAAGGTTTGGATTTGATTGCACGCGCTTATGTGAACCCGGGTGACAAAGTGGTAATGGAAGCCCCAAGCTACCTTGGTGCGATGCAGGTGTTTGGCTTGGTTCAAGCAAACATCGTGACTGTTTCTCAAACTGAGTTCGGTCCAAACCTTGAAGAGCTAGAACAGTGCTTCGCTGAGCAAAAGCCGAAGATGTTCTATGCGGTGCCAGATTTCCATAACCCAACGGGCGTATGCTGGGCACTAGAAACGCGTCAAAAGGTTGCAGAACTTTGTATTCAATACAACGTGGCTTTCATCGAAGATGCACCGTACCGCGAGCTGCGTTTCTCTGGTGAAGCTTTGCCTTTGGTTTCTGATTTCTGTCCACAGAATTCTATCGTACTGCGTTCGTTTTCTAAGATTGCATCGCCAGGTCTACGTATCGGTGTGGTTACGGGTAAAACTAGCTACCTAGAACCGCTTATTAAAATCAAACAAGGTGCCGATCTGCACTCAAGCATACCGATGCAAGCCCTACTGCACGGCTTGCTTCAACATGACAACTTCGAAACCCACATCAGCACTATTTGTGAGCTGTACAAGTCTCGCTACGATGTGATGTATGCAGAGCTAGAAAAACAGCTTCCAGCAAGCTGCATCCTCAAGCCTGTTGATGGTGGTATGTTCGTATGGGTAGAGATCCCAGAGTGCGATACGTTTGAGCTGGCAAAATCACTACTTGCGAACGGTGTGGCTGTTGTACCAAGCCCTGTCTTCTACCCAGAAGGTTCTGAAGTGAAGGCGGCACTGCGTCTTAACTTCACCAATGCAACACCAGAAGAATTGAAAGTGGCGGTAACACGCCTAGCAGACGTACTCAACGCGCTGTAATAAAAATTACACCTTAAATTCCAAATACCTGCCTTTGAGATGCGAATTAAGTCTCAAAGGCAGCGTTTCAAAAAGTTCCCCAAAAAATTTATTTTTTTCTCTCAAAATCAACTCTCTACGTTAAGTGTCTGTTTTCGCTTGCTCCTCGCACTGTCGCAAAAAATAGATCTCGATCACGGATTTGAAGCCTTGAAAAGTTACGTCTATCTTTCAGAAAAAAGACATCGACCTTGCAGCATCATCTGCGAATTCAAACACTTTTGATCGTGACGGCTTATCACTATCGAAAGTCGAGCTGAAACCTTCAGCAATGCAGTCTTGTGAAGATGAACGTGGTGAGGACGCAATTACAACCATTCTGAATGTCGCTATACCAATCCGCGATTGGACTTATACACGTCGGCTTAGCGCATCATATTACAGAGGGGTTTATCAGGATGAACAATCAACCATCGAAAGGACTCGTCGTCACTGGCTTGTCCGCCATGCTTTCTCTCGCTGCGATTCAAACCGCACAAGCGAGCAACTCACCAAACTGTAGCGACGTATTAGCCGGCAACAAAACTGCTGCGTCGCAGAAAATGACTGTCTTGCTAGGTGAAGACATCACCAAATCTAACCTCGTCACGACGGTGGTTCCTGCAAAAAACAATCCGTTTGTGACCGAAGAGTTAGTTTCGGTTTCAAACGACGTCTCACCTAACGGTTTACTGCCGAAAAAATCATTAGAAGAGATCAAACAAGTTCGTGACAACATTGAGAAAGCGGGCATTGAAGTCAACAAGCTCCAAGGTACGTTTGAAGTGGCGTTTGTCAGCCTAATCGACGGACACTGCCAGTTCTCAACCAACAAGCTCACCACGAACGCGAAGATCGACTTCGACCACTTAGAAGGGTTGTCTGCTTACTCTATCCCTGCACTGCTCGCTATGGTTGATAAATCTTATGCGATGGCAGAAGCTCGAATTGAAGAAGAAAAAGCGCGTGTTGCAGAAGTTGAACGCGAGAAGGAACGACAAAGAGAAATGGCAGCTGCAGCGGCGGCCGCTCGTTACCAAGACGCGAACGTACTTGTTCGAGTAGAGAAGTTTGATGGTTCTAACGTCACCTTCTCTGTGACTAACTTAGCCTCTGACGGTGAGTTACAACCGAACTTTAATACCTTCAGAGCGTATCAAACCGACAAGGGCGAGTTGATTTATAAATCTGAATCTTTGTTGAGCTTGGTCGATCAGGAAGGTAATGGCCTAACGACGATTGGTATCGCTGAGCTTGGCCCACAAGCGGGCAAAGACTTGACCATCTCTCCAGGAGAAACTCGTCAGTTCATTACCAGTATCGAATCAGAAGTCGCACCAGAGGCGAAGCTAAGCCTAGAGTTTCCGGCAAAAGTTCTGAACACGGATGACGCTTTCTCTTTGTCCTTTACGGATTCAGTTGCCATGGCGACTGCTGGGCTGAACTAAACAGCTGAGCTGAACTAACTAGCATCCACGGCTTGTCCCTTGTCGTTCCTTGCTATGCCTTGAAGGCAAATACTAAAACGAAAAAAGCAGACATTAACGTCTGCTTTTCTTTTAGTTCTGACACTGATACGCGTTAGCGAACATGGTCACTGAGCTTGAGAAACCAAGTGGTTGATACAAGTAAAGGGTATCTGCCCCCAGCTCTGCTGCTTTGATGCGCATTTGGTTTAGTGTACCCCAAACCATGTCTTTGTCTGCATGAAGCCAGTAATCATAAAAGTGGCCTTCTGAGCCCATTACTGTGCCTAGGTGCTGGCAGTTTGCGATTGCGTTTACATCATCCCAAATCACTTTCACTTGCTCGGACTCTTGCGTTGGGAAGGTCACGCAGCCAGTTAACAACGTTGCTAATGCTGCAGCAGTCATTAACTTTTTCATAATTTCATCGCCTTAGAATTAAATAGTCTGCGGATTCTATTTATCACCCAGACGATGACCAACAAATTATTTTTATGCTTTACATAACAGCCTGTTTAGGTGCTTTTGTTGGTCGTTTTAATGCTCTTGCATCTCGAATATTCAACGTCATCAAAGTCAAATTGGTGAAGCCAGCAAGTAGCTCCACGATTTGAACCACATAAAAAGTGGTCTCAAAGCGCCCAAGTTCCGCTAAGTGATGAAGGTAAATGGCTGATGGAACAAGAATCAAGATGCCGTTCAACGCAATGAAAGGCATACGCTTTTTCTTTGCAGCCAATGGGCCTTTCTTTACATTCGGAGCCATCTTAGACCCCGTAATACCAGCTGCCGCCATTAAAGGTACTACCGCCCAAATAGCATAAGAAATATAGGTTTTGACGAACAAGATAGCTTGGTGCTCACCAAATAATTCAACCAACACGGTGCTAATAAAAAAGCTCATGATCAGTAGGTATGCACTGATAGAGCTGAGTCGATGAGCTAGGCTGAGTGACTTTTTCATAGCGATATTCTCTTTTTTGATTTGATGTGAGTAGCGGTACAAAACAAAGATTACACAACAATCATTGCGCACGCAACATTTGCATTAAAAACAAATTATGAAACTGACTAGATATTTGCGTATTAAGGTTTTAACTTAATGTTTTTAATGAACATTTACTTTCAAATAAAAACAGAGTTGTGATTGGATTTTGTGACGAAATTGGAGTAAAACTGAAGGGTAGATGATGAAGAGGAACTGAATTTGGCTTCCAAAAATAAACTGATCCGCTATCAATCCACTGAAGTCGCAGATGTTTTCAGTAAAGAAGATGAGCTGATCAAACTCGTGCAGACGGATCAACTCTCTCAAGTCTTATTGTTGTGGCAAGTGAAAAGCCCAACGCTCGTCCTTCCTGCAGGAAAGAAGTGGCCTATTTCAGACGAGCTTGAACAAGGCCTTGAAGACACTAACTGGAAGCTATTCTCTAGAAAAACTGGCGGCGCCCCCGTACCTCAAGTTCCTGGAATCATTAATCTATCCCACATCTATCATTGGCCAGAAGGTCAGCCATACGATATCAAAAAAGCGTATCTAGACTTATGTTCTGTCCTAGAGGTTTTCTTTGAACAACTCGGTGTGAAGGTTGATGTGCATGCAACACCAAACTCCTACTGTGACGGGGACTACAACCTAAACATCAATGGACAAAAAGTGGTGGGAACCGCACAGCGAGTCTTACTGAAGAAAGGCGGCGGGCAAGTGGTGCTCTCTCAGGCCTGCATTCTTATTAATGCGGACGTAGAAAAGATCGTTGAACCTGTGCAGTTATGTAATCGCCTCTGCGGACATAACGATGATATTCGCGGCGATGTGCACACTCCCCTATTCAATCACATAGAAGAAAGGCCAGATACTGACGCGCTGTTCCAACTGCTAACTCAAGCATTTTTGGATCACGCCAAGCACTAACCTCACTCTTAAGAGCAAGGTATACGCTCTATGCCTTGCGCCATCCTTGATTCAATAAACACTACTGAGTGTAATCATTTCGTTCGCTGTCTTTGTCTGACAGATACTCGACAAACTCAAACTGCATCCCATGATCTTCCAAGTAATAGACGTTTTTACGAAATGGGTGTTCCGCGCCCCAGTGGTCAAGCTCATAACCCACTTCTTTTAATCGAGCGACAAGCGCATCAACATCTGGAACGACGATGCCGAGGTGCTTCATGCCAGTAAAATGGGTCGTCCAATGCCCAGCATCGCCATCTCCACCATCGGAGATCGCAATGTAAGAATGCTCATCTCCGACATGAAACCATTCGATAGGACGTCCAAACCAGTCATCAAGCTTACCGCTACCACGGATTGTCCACTCTGGAATAGCAGTCGTTAAAAATTCAATGGTTTTGCGCGCATTTACAACGGAGATATTGGCGTGTTCAACATAGCTTTTCATAACGTTGTTCCTTGTTAATTTGGGTTATCGTTTTAGTTTTCCTTTTGCTTGTTAAACACCCTAAAACCTCAAGCTAACTTGAGGTAAAGACTACATTTTAACGCTATCGTGAGAAATGAGATCTGCTTCAAATAATTATCCATGACAGAAATAGTTGAAGCTAACGCTTAAAAGCCTCAGAATGTCGCACTTTTCGCGTCGTACATAAATTCGACGCCTTGTTATCTAACTCGACAATTGAGAATCATACATATGGGTTTTACCTCGTTAGGTCTATCTGCTCCAATCCTTAAAGCTATTCAGGAAAAAGGCTACGACACCCCTTCGCCAATTCAGGCACAAGCAATTCCAGCTGTTTTGGAAGGGAAAGACGTGATGGCAGCAGCACAGACTGGTACAGGTAAAACGGCAGGCTTTACGCTTCCGATTCTTGAACGTCTGTCGAACGGTCCACGTGTACGCAGCAATCAAGTCCGCGCATTGGTGCTAACGCCAACTCGTGAGCTTGCGGCTCAGGTGCAAGAAAACGTGTTCATGTACAGCCGCCACCTACCTCTAACGAGTGCAGTGGTATTTGGTGGTGTGAAGATCAACCCGCAAATGCTTCGCCTACGTAAAGGTGCGGACGTATTGGTTGCAACACCAGGTCGTCTATTGGACCTATACAACCAAAACGCAGTGAAGTTCGACCAACTAGAAATGCTGGTTCTGGACGAAGCGGACCGCATGCTAGACATGGGCTTCATTCGCGACATTCGCAAGATTCTTGATTTACTGCCAAAGCAACGTCAGAACCTTCTGTTTTCTGCGACTTTCTCTGATGAAATCCGCGATCTTGCAAAAGGTTTGGTAAACAACCCTGTTGAGATTTCAGTAAACCCTGCAAACTCAACAGCACGCACTGTAGAACAATGCATCTACCCAGCAGACGTGAAGAAGAAAGCGCCAATGCTGGTGAAGCTGATCAAAGACGGTGATTGGAAACAAGTATTGGTATTTACCAAAACCAAGCATGGCGCAAACCGCTTAGCGAAGTTCTTAATCGACCAAAAGATTACAGCTGCTGCGATTCACGGTAACAAAAGCCAAGGCGCACGTACTAAAGCACTGGCTGACTTTAAATCTGGCGAAGTTCGTGTATTAGTTGCAACAGACATTGCTGCACGCGGTATCGATATTCCTCAGCTCCCTCAAGTGGTTAACTTCGAGCTACCTAAAGTGGCAGAAGACTACGTTCACCGTATCGGCCGTACTGGTCGTGCTGGTGAAGTGGGTAAAGCGATTTCTCTAGTGTGTGCACTTGAAGCATCAGAACTGTTTGCGATTGAACGTTTGATTCAACAACTGCTGCCTCGTAAAGAGCTAGAAGGCTATGCACCAACTAACGTATTGCCAGAGTCGAAGCTAGATACGCGCCCTATCAAGCCAAAGAAACCGAAAAAGCCTAAGAAGCCAAAGGCAGAAGGTGAAAACGGTCAAACTGCTGAGAAGAAAAACAGCGGCGGTAACAACAAACCAAAGCGTCGTTTCAACAGCGACAACAAAAACCGTAAAGGCGAAAACAAATCTGGCAAAGGCGGCGCTGGCAAGCCAAAAGGCAACCGTGACGGCCAAGCTCGCTCAAACGGCAAGCCAAGCGGTAACAAACCGAATAACAACCAGTCTGGTGCAAACAAACCGGGCGCAAATAAAAACGGTGACGGTGGCAAACCATCAGGTAACCGCAAGCCTAACAGCGGCAAACCTGCAGGCGCAAAATCATCAAACGGTAAGCCATCAGGACAACGTCGCAAGCCACGTCCGCAAGTAGCTAAGTAATTTGATACCGAATTAAAACGACAAAGCCGCTGACAATCTCAGCGGCTTTGTTTTATCTGCCATCTAGAGAAAACCGCGACCTTTTTCGCTTTCTTTCCTCAAATCATAAAAACCTGTGACTTTCACCTCTATATTATTCACAAGACAATTGATTATCAGACTTTAGAAGTGATATTCATATGTATGCATTTAACTGATGAGAGGTGTTGTCAATGATTTCTGCACAAGATTTTCAAATTAAGCAATCCCTGTTTTCCTTTAAACAAGATCATTATCTTTTGGAAAAGATAAAAGGAATACGTGTAAAAACGAACACATTTAAAGACCATGCCTTACGTATCCTTTGCATCGGAACAATAGTCTCAAGCGTCGTTTGGATGGTTTGCCCTGAATCACTTGGCGTTTTTACCGCCCCTTTTGCCTTCGTTGTGGGCATAATTGCTGCCCTCAATTCAACAAAAAAATACGAGCTACAAATTGAATTCCAACATGTTGATGGAACTGGCTTACAGTGGGTATCCGTAGCTAAGAGCAGCAATCAAAAAGTCAAAGACGTCTTTAAAGAACAAGTCATTAAAGTAACAAGCCAGCTCAGTTAATCAAATAACTAGCACCCAAAGGCATGTTGGGTTATCTCAAACAGCCCGTCGTTTGACCTTATCATTCCCAATGAAAATAAACTTAAAACTAGCAAGTTACTTAAAAGAAAGCTCTTTCATTAACCAAGCTTTAAAAGCACTGATACGCAAAGAGCGCGAAGACGAAGGGTCATCAATTACCGAGTAACGAACACCTGGCTTTAAACCAATATCAAAAGGTTTCACTAGCATCCCTCTTTCAATAAAGTCGGCACAAACACTATCTGTTGCTAAGCACGCCCCGTGACCAGCTACCACAGCATTGATTCCCATATCAAAGGTGCCAACCTCCATCCACTGAAGTCTGTCTTTTTGAGTATCAACGTTGGCAGCTTTAAACCACTGCTCCCAATTGAATGCCTCTGAGTGAAAGTCAATCAGCCAACAACGTTGTAACTGCTCAGGGTGGGTAAACTTAATTGATTCAGCAAGTTGTGGAGAACAGTAAGGATAGATTTCTTCTTCAAATAACGTCTTTTGCTCCAACCCTAAATCGGTTGCATCTCCATCGCCTTGCCAAATTAGTACATCGGTCTCAGTGTGTCTGATATCCATGGTGTGGAGGTTTTGCATTCTGATAGGAATATGCGGGTACTCCATTGTAAATTTCCATAGCCTTGGCATTAGCCAACGAGTCGAAAAAGAACGCGGAGCACTAACATTCAACACGCCTTCTAGCGGTTCATTTTGAATTCGATTTAGGCCTGTAATGATGTTTTTGAAACCATCATTAACGTGTCGATGAAGAATTTGCCCTTTATCCGTCAGATGCATTTCACGTCCACGTCGAATGAACAGCTTGCAACTCAAACGTTGTTCTAACTGCCTCAACTTTTGGCTTATCGCTGCCTGAGTGATGCAAAGTTCCTCAGCCGCTTTACTGTAGCTTTTTAGTCGAGCTGCAGATTCAAAGTAATGAAGCGCTGAAAGAAAGCGAAGTCGATTGTCCATAATCTCTACTTATAATACTTGTAATAAATCGTTGTTCGTAATGGATCTTTGTTGGTTCGATAATACTGACATTAAATGGTCGAACAAGGAAATTCAATTGAAGAACACATTGTTAAAAACTCGAAAAATAGCATCTATACTATTGAATAAATTAAATTTAATTAAAAAAACCAATATTGAGAAGTATTACATTAACGACCTCAGCAATCACGTAAGAAAGGATATAGGAGTCCAATCCTACGAGGAGAAAAGTTCACATTACTCAAATTACCTATAATTTAAAATTATTTAAATTTCACTCTACCTGAGTTAAAGCAAAAAGTTCAGACAGAATCCGACCTTTAAAGCTTTACAATGAATCGTGATACATCAAGACCAATCAACCTGTGCTAACCTAGCCAACACCATGATTCTCATAAGTTAAGGTTGACCATGACATACGATGAATTTAATCAATTCTGCGGCTCATTCGCCGCCACTTCCCATGTAGTTCAATGGGGTGATGCACACGTTTGGAAAGTCGGTGGAAAGGTATTTGCGATTGGTGGTTGGAGTAAAGACAAGCAGCCTGCATTTACGTTTAAGACTTCCCCTTTAAACTTCGATTTTTTAAGTGATTATGAGGGCTATATTCCTGCCCCTTATTTCGCAAACCGTGGTATGAAGTGGATTCAGCAAACGGAAACCTCCGGACGCCTAGACGAAGAGCTAAAGTACTATTTATCAGAATCTTATCGATTAGTTACACTTGGCTTGAGTAAGCGAAAACGCGATGAATTGGGCATTGAACTGCCACCAGCGAAGTAATACCGATGCTTGAAGAAAAACTTGCCCAGTTGTTGGCAGAAGAGCCACTTCGCATTCAAGCCTTGGAGTGTGTTCGAACACTGGCTTTACCGGATTGCTACATTGCTGCGGGCTTTGTGCGAAACCTAGTTTGGGATCACCTTCATCTAAAGCAAAATCCAACACCATTAAACGATCTTGATGTTGTTTATTTCGATCCGAATGAGTTGGACGAACAAACCTACCTCAAATACGAAGCTCAACTAAACGCCTTAATGCCAGAGCTAAATTGGCAAGTTCGCAATCAAGCAAACATGCACCTAAGGAATGGTGATACACCTTACCAAAGTACCTTGGATGCGATGAGTTACTGGCCAGAAAAAGAGACAGCGGTCGCGGTCAGATTGAACGAAAAGAACCACATAGAGTGCATTTCCGCGTTCGGATTTGAGTCTTTGTTTGAAGGTCGGATTACTTACAATCCCAAGCGAACATTAACGCTGTTTCAATCTCGGGTAGAATCCAAAAACTGGCTAATCACATGGCCTCAACTGCGGGTTGCCGTCTAAGTCTTGCTTATTCCGGAAACTGGCTATGAAAACGCTCAATCAAGAAGTCCAAAAACAAACGAAGTCGCTTGGGTTGATACTGGCGGCTCAGGTAAATCACGTTCAAATCCGCGCCTGCAGAAGAGGTCGATGCGTTGAAGTTCTTCATATAGCCATTTAATACCGTCACTAAACGCTGCTGTTTGATGTCCTCTTGTACATCGAGAATCGATTTCAACGCAATACCCGCGCCATCTAACGCCCACTGACGAATCACTTCGCCATCATCAGAAAAACGCTTCGGTACGACAGTAACAACATTGTGCTGCTCTTCATCTTGAAAGTGCCATGTTTTCAACTCTTCATTGCTGCGAACCATGGCTAAACAATCGTGATGTGCTAAATCTTGTGGCGTGATCGGCGTGCCTTTCTTTGCCAAATACTGAGGAGAAGCACAAAGCACTCGGCGACTGGACGCCAGTTTGCGAGAGATAAGGTTGCTGTCGGCTAGCTCCCCATATCGGATAACGATGTCCAAACCGGACTCAGCTAAGTTGGATAAGTTATCGTTCAAATACAGATAAGGGATCACATCGGGATAGAGCTGACTAAATTCCGACAGTATTGGCGAAATGTATTGCTTACCAATATCACGAGGAGCCGAGATTTTAAGTGTGCCGCGCACTTCTTTGGTGCCAGTTTGGAGTAAGTTCTCCGTCTCTTTGACGCTGTCGATGATTTCCAAGCATGCCTGATGGTACATAGCGCCAGAGTCCGTCAGTGAGATATGCCTTGTACTGCGATTAAGTAATTTCACCCCATAGCGATCTTCCAGCGACTGCAATCTTGCCGTTACTGTTGCTGGCGATAAGCCGAGCTCTCTACCAGCCGCCGCCAACCCTTGGTTCTTCACTATGCTGACAAACAGCGTCATATCCGAAAACTTGTCCACATTCCCTCCTTAAACTTCATTATTCATCTGAGCTGAATAATCAATTCAAATATTACTCAATTATCAAATTTATTCCAATCAATATACTGACTCCATCGAAACGAGATTGGAGAAACAAATCATGACAACAGAAAAAACCATTTATGTCGTACTGGGTGGCACATCAGGTATTGGCGCTGAACTTAGCCAACAACTTACGAGCGACAATGCGGTTGTCCACGTAGCAAGCCGCAAGACAGGGTTAGACATCAGCGATGAACAGTCGGTTTACCACTACTTCGAAACCATTGGTGCTTTTGACCACCTGATCGTCACAGCAGGTTCTTATGCTCCAGCAGGCAAAGTGGTGGATGTAGAAGTTTCCCAAGCAAAATACGCGTTCGATACCAAATTTTGGGGCGCCATCAACGCAGCGAAACATGGAGCACGCTACATCAAGAAAGGCGGAGCAATCACGCTAACGTCCGGCATGTTATCGCGCAAAGTTGTTGCTAACACCTACGTAAAAACCGCGATTAACGCTGCCATTGAAGCAACCACAAAAGTACTGGCGAAAGAACTGGCTCCAATCAGAGTGAATGCAGTCAGCCCAGGTTTGACCAAAACTGAGGCGTATCAAGGCATGAACGAAGACGACAGAAATGCCATGTACAAACGCACACAAAATAGCTTACCAGTGGGCAAAGTTGGCGAAGCCAGTGACGTTGCAAAAGCTTACCTACTTCTGATTGAAAACATCTATATGACCGGTGCCGTGATTGATGTCGATGGTGGCGCACTGCTTGGCTAACAACACACGTTTGGATAACAACAAATAAAAACAAGGTGCCAGAGCAAGAAAAAAGCATGGCACCAATGGGTTAAAACTAATTAAAAAAAGAGACTCCCCCATGAATAAAGAAAAAATGCCGCTGCAGGTATGGATCTTAACACTTGCAGCTTTTGCTATCGGTACCGCAGAATTTGTTATTGCAGGAATCCTTCCTCAAGTCGCCAACTCTTTGTCCATCACGGAAGGACAAGCCGGTTACCTAATCAGTGCCTACGCACTTGCCATTGTATTTGGCGGTCCGCTACTTACGATTTACTTAGCACGCTTTAACAAGAAAGCCGTACTGGCTGGGCTAATGGTGCTGTTTATTCTCGGCAACGTGTTGTCCGCTTTCGCGCCGAACTACTTTGTATTGATGGTCAGCCGAGTGATCACAGGTTTAGTTCAAGGTCCTTTCTACGGCATCGGTGCCGTGGTAGCGACCAATTTGGTTTCAGAAAAAATGGCAGGTCGTGCGGTCGGACAGATGTTCGCGGGCTTAACGCTGGCTAACGTTTTAGGTGTGCCTGGCGGTACCTGGATTGGCTTGCAATTCGGCTGGCACACCACTTTCTTGACCGTTGCAGCTTTCGGTTTAGTGGCTCTGTTTTTTATCACTTCAGTGATCAAATCCACCGGTCATGGCGAAGCAAAAGATGTCAAAGCGCAATTGGCTGCGTTCAAAAACCCAATGCTACTTATCAGCCTTGCGATCACCGTATTTGCTTGGTCGGGGTTTATGACTTTGTATGGCTACATCGCCCCTATCGCCATGCACATCACTGGCTTTGGTGAAAGTGCCGTGACTTGGATTTTGGTTATCGTTGGTGTCGGTCTGATTGTCGGCAACACCATGGGTGGTCGCTCATCGGATAAAAACCTACAAAAAGCGTCCATGTTCTGGGCTATCGCGATGATTGTGTCACTGTTACTAGTCGGCCTAACTGTCGACAGCAAAGTTCTGTTTATTGCCACCGCCTTTGTATTTGGTATTGCGTCATTCGCTAACGTGCCAGCAATGCAACTTCGAGTAATGAACCACGGTGGTGAAGGTCAAGAGCTAGCGGCGACGGCAAACATATCTGCGTTCAACTTAGCCAATGCCTTTGGCGGCTTCTTGGGCGGCATGGTGCTCGATAGCCAAATGGGCGCTGGCATGATCCCTTACGCAGCCATCATTGTTCCACTGATTGGTCTGCTATTCATCGCCAAGGCGAACCGCAAAGAAAGCAAACAAACTGAGCTAACACCAAGCTTCAACAACTAATTTCATCCCTACTGGTAGCCCTGACTTAACGCCTCCCGAACAAGCGGGGTTATCCAATTAAATGACTAGGAAAACACTATGAAACTCTACATTTACGAACATTGCCCATTCAGTGCTCGCGTCCGCTATGTTGCTGGCATGCTGAATATCCAACTCGACGTCATCAATATTGCTTATGACGACGACAAAACCACAACAGACCTGATTGGAACCAAACAAGTACCACTTCTTATTAAAGACAACGGTGAAGCGATGGCAGAAAGCCTAGATATCATTGCTTACTTCCTTGAACTGGCTACATCAAGTGAAACAAGCCAACCATCTCAACAAGCGCTGGATTGGCAAAAAATTGCGTTTCTTCCACTACAGAAAGTGGGTTACCCACGCTGGTCAAACATGGATTTACCAGAGTTTGCCACTCAGTCTGCACAGCTCGCTTGGCGCGCGAAAAAGGAAACTGAAGAACTCAATTTTGATGCACTTTTGCAAGACACACCAAACATTGCCAAAGAGGTAGAAGCGCTCATCGAACGTGCGAAAAGTGTGTTGAATCTCGATTCCTACCAGCATGTGACTTTGGTAGACGAAGCGATCTTATTTTCTATTTTGCGCGGGTTCTTCAGTGCCACAGAAATCCAATGGGACAACACCGTGAAAGATTGGATGGAATCGGTAAGCAACAAAACCCAAGTGCCACTACTCAAGTAAGGAATCGATCATGAGCAAACTATTTGAACCAGCACAGCTAAAACAACTGGATCTACAAAACCGCGTAGTCATGGCACCAATGACCCGAGCGCGCACTAGCCAACCGGGAAACATTCCAAACCAAATGATGGCGACTTACTACAAGCAGCGCGCAACCGCAGGCTTAATTATCTCTGAAGCCACCCAGATTTCAGACGATTCGCAGGGTTACTCGTTCACACCAGGTGTCTACACAGATGAACAAGTGGCTGGCTGGAAAACCGTCACTCAAGCAGCAAAAGAGCAAGGCGCAGCGATGTTTTGTCAGTTATGGCATGTTGGCCGTGTATCACACCCGACATTCCAAAAAGGCGAACAGCCTATTGCCCCATCAGCACTAAAACCTGTAGAAACCCAAGTGTGGATTGCCGACGAACAAGGCAATGGCAACATGGTCGATTGTGTAGAGCCGCGAGCCATGACTCAAGCAGATATTGACCGTGTAGTGAGTGATTTCGCCCATGCCGCGAAACGTGCGATTGAAACTGGCTTCGATGGCGTTGAAATCCACGGTGGTAATGGCTACCTGATTGACCAGTTCCTGCGCACCAATTCAAACCACAGAACTGATAACTACGGCGGAACTCGCGAAAACCGACTTCGCTTTTTGTTAGAAGTGGTCGATGCGGTAAGCGAAGCCATTGGTGCCAACAAAGTAGGAGTACGACTCGCGCCATTTATCACTTTCAAGGACATGAACTGCCCAGACATAGTGCCAACCATCCTTGATGCATCGAAACAACTTCAAGCTCGTGATATTGCGTACTTGCACCTGTCTGAAGCGGACTGGGACGACGCACCAGTGATTCCAGAAAGCTTCCGCATCGAACTGCGCGAATACTTCACCAATACTATTATCGTTGCTGGCAGTTACACCCAAGAGCGAGCTGACGAGGTACTTGAGAAAGGTTATGCGGATTTAGTCGCGTTTGGACGCCCGTTTGTTTCTAACCCAGATTTGGTGGCGCGCTTACAGCACCAACAACCTCTGGCTGAACTGGATGGCTCTACGCTTTTTGGTGGTAATGAACACGGCTATACCGATTATCCGGCGCTTGGTTGAAGGGTTTTACCCGCTTCTGAAAAGGTTTTATCCGCTTCTGATAGCGATCCATAGCGTGCCATATTTCCCAAATTAATCAGTTGTTATCCCATAAAGAGAAAAGCGCAAAGTAGTTCAACGTTTTCTTGTGTTTAGGTGTAATAAACTGGCTGCATATTCAGAATGCAAATTTAGGAGAACGCTCGTGTCTGATGAAAATTCAAAACAAGAAGTGACGGTTGTTGATATTAAAATGCCATTTATGTCGATGGTGATCTTTATGGTCAAGTTCGCTATCGCTTCAATTCCTGCGATGATCATTCTGGGGATCATCTTCAGCATTTTAGGGATGATATTTGGCGGAATGTTCGGTGGCATGTTCCACGGTTCTGGTCACATGTAAGCGCAATCACCGCTGTGTGGTCTAGCTTGAGCTCGGGATAAAGCCACGCTGTCTCTTTTACCAAAAAATCACTCCCTATTTTCTATTACTCGTTAAAAGTAGATAAAAAATGAGTAAGGGAGTGATTTCTCGATGGCTCTCCTTACAAGGTTTGCTCAAGCGCTTGTTTAAGTTCTGCCTCTGCTCGCTCAATCACTTGTTGAGCCTGCTCGCGTTGCGCTCTGCCTTCCTTCACTCGCGATAGCGTATTGTTCAACGTTTCTATCGTCAGTTGATTCACGGTCTCTAGAGAATCAAGGTCGAGAATGCCACGCTGGTAATTTTCTGCTATTTGCTCTTCTAACGCCTTCAGTTTCTCTGCGTTTTGCACATATTGCTTATTGGTGTAATCCTTCACCGCACGCGTTACCTTCAACGCTTTCTCTTTTTCATAATTAGAAATCGCGATCAAGAATTGGCGCTTCCACAATGGAAAGGTGTTATTCACGATATCTTGAATGTCTTCCATCAGCATTTTATTGCCTTCTTGAGACAATCGAATCTGAGGTGCGGTTTGGATAGCAGCAAGGCGAGTGAGCTCAAGGTTATGCACGCGCTTTTCTAAACGAGCAACGGCTTGGGTCGCATCACGGTATTTCTGAGCATCCAACGCGTCACCACTTTGCTCAGATTGTGCCAGTAAGCTTGGTAGCACATTTTGCGTGAGCTGGTTTAACTTATACTTACCAGCGGCGATGTACTGCTCTAATCCGCCGAGCAACTCTAAGTTATGGTCATAGAGCGTATCGAGCTGGCTAATATCATGAGCTAGCTTCATCTCTTGTGCTTCTAAACGTCCTGAAAGCAATTCCAATTGGCTTTTCACTGAATCAAAACTTGCCGAGAATTTTTTGAATGAATCAAAAAGTTCACCTACCAGAGGAAGTTTTGATAACAAGCTAGTTTTGCCTAAATTAGAGAATTCAGCACTGTCCATGGACGATACCATTGCATGCAAAATATCGCCCGCTTCACCGCTGTCGCGAACACGGACTTGCTCTAACACTTCGTCAGAGAAAGCCGTGATTTTTTCCAGCGCCTCTTTACCAAAAGTGATCGTCGCTACACTATCAAACGCATCAAATTGCTCTGCGAGTGCGACGATTTGAGGAGTAGCGTCCACCTCAAGTACCTGATGGTCAGAATTCATCAATTCGGTCATGGGATCTCCCTATATTTATGACGGCTTATGGCAAGGAAACTTCTGCCATAGCGTTTCAAATTGTCTTAAGAACGCAGAAACAAACCTGCGGTCGTCGGTAAGCGTAATATCTTCCTGATTGTATTTAGAAGCGCTGCGTGTCCAGTTAAAACTGCCATTGATCAACCGCTGTTGGTCGAATATCGCGAACTTATGGTGCATGTGGTATCGAGTCGTATCAATTTTGACCGCCACGCCTTGTGCCGCAAGGTATTCAACATCACTGCCTTTATCGTACATTTTGTCGTTGTCGGTCACGATTCGGACCGTCACGCCTCTTTTATGCGCGGCGAGGATCTGATCGGTTAAGTCGTTATCCGCGATAGTGAAAACACAAATGTCCACAGAGTGACGAGCCAGCTTCAGCTGTTCAATGATGCCGGACGCACAGGCTCTACCCGGAGAAAACCAGCTCGACGCGGTATCTGCCGAGTTTTCACTCATGACATTGTTTAAAACCTTGACCACGCGCTCCAACCAACGAACTAAAGCGGCTGCATCACCTTGATTTTGGATTTCTTGCTGCACGAGCTTAAAGCTCATATTACGCAGGTAGGCGCGGTCTTCATGACTTAATACCGAGTCCTGCAGCTCTGATTGGAGCTCTCTTCGCTCACTATCATCTAGGCGGTAATCTTGTATCGAAGCCTCTAACCACGCAGACCATTTCTGTCGATTCATTTAACTTCCCTCCTGATCATGACGACCAAATCGAGCAACATGTTGATTCAACATAGCAAGTTGCTGCACAACCTGCCCTGCTCGGTCTTCCGAATCACCCATCATTTGCTGACGCTGATACCCTTCTTTAATTTCAGACCAACGTGCTTGCTGTTCATCCGTCATGTCACCACGCAGCTCTGCAAGCTTGAGTAGGTTTTCCTCAGTGCCCGCGGCCAGCGTTTGTGCTTCACCCTGATAGTGATCTTGAAGCAGCGTGTTCATCTCTTGGTCAGTCATCACTGACGAGATTTTCTCCGCCAGTTTATTCATGTTTCGATATGAGCCTTGCAGCTTGAACGGAGGTTCGACACGATACTGATCCGCTGTCGCGGCTGACTTGATGTACTGCTGATTCACCTTCAAGACAATTTGCTGCGCCATGATCAGTTTTTGCAAGGTTGTCACGATCTCGCTAGATTCGATCGCAGAATAAGAATGGCTCATCTCACTCAGCGCAATGCTTTCTCCCTCTGCCATTCTGACAAAGCGATACAAATCATTCAGGTCTCGCGTTGCTAAAGGCGCAAGCACGTTGTTGGAGGTGAGCGAGTTTTCGATAAAGCTTAAATCGAAGATCGATTTCTGGTCAGACAGCATGTCACCGAGGTTGTAGATGTCCGCGCGGTTAGCCAACATATCTGGGATTCGGAACGCTTCGCCACTCTCAGTGTAAGGGTTACCCGCCATCACGACAGCAAACTTTTTGCCGCGCATGTCGTAGGTTTTCGTTTTCCCTTTCCAAGTACCTTCTATGCGGCGCGTACCATCACAGAGTGAGATGAATTTCTGTAAGAATTCGGGATGTGTATGTTGAATATCGTCCAAGTACAGCAACACATTATTGCCCATCTCGAAAGCGAGGTTAATTTTCTCAATTTCGCGCGCCGCATTTTGATCAGGGGCGTCGGCGGGGTCGAGAGATGTCGCTTGATGACCGATGGATGGGCCATTGATCTTCATGAACACCAAACCTAATTTGTGTGCAACATACTCAATTAACGTCGTTTTACCATAACCAGGCGGAGAGATAAGAAGTAGCATCCCCATCAAGTCAGTACGTTTTTTATCGCCTAACGTGCCCATTTGCTTAGCAAAGTTGTCGCCAATAAGAGGTAAGTAGCTCTCACTGATCAGCTTGTTGCGCACAAATGACGTTAATGGGCGAGGTTTAAACTCACTAAGACGGAAATCTTCTTTAGCGCAGCTCAACAACTGGGTGCGCTGGGATAGATAAGCTTCAAAATTCGGAACTACCGAGCTTCGGTGATGTTCGTTTCTTTGAATAAAGTCATCCAATACGAGCTCTAAACTGCCTTTACTAATTCGAGTGTGCTCTCCCAATAACCCTTCGACATGACACACCAATGAAAAGTCGACACTGGCTAGCCTTTTCTCTGACAAGGTATTCACCACAGCAACCGTCGCCGCTTCGCATACGAATGCCTGACCGTATTGCTTTTTCGCCGTGTACGCACTTAACCACTGATGATGATCGTTAAATGATTCGGTAAAGCTGAGCGGTTGAGGTTGCCAGCCCAGACTGCGTCTAAATTGCAAATAATCTTCGCAGAGAGAAAGGGAATCCTGACTCACTTCGATTTGCCAATCTTGCTCACTCAATAGCTGCGCAAGGTAATCTGCGGCTTCATGTTGATCATCATTTAGGGAATCAACCAGTTGTTTTTGCAGCTCCTGATACGCTTGCGATGCATTTAAATGCTCTCGCAATAACTTCGCGTTTTGCGCCTGTTGTTGATAATGATCTATTTGGTCAGCATCTTGCTCTAATAGCCACAAGATGGCCTTCGAGCGCGCAGTTTGGCTGTAACGCAGTAACCCCGCTTGCTGATAAACAGGCAGCACTTTACGTAAAATGTTGACCGCATCATGATCGTGGATACCTTTGACATACCCTTCTCGATAACGTGGTGCTGCAAAACGTTGAACAAGTTCGTTCAACTTCTCTTCTCTCAAAGCATCATAAAGCTTACCTAGGCTCTGCCCATCTTGATTGATAGACGCTTGATGCAAGATTAAGTACGCCAGATACTCCGCTCGATAGACGTCCTCACTCTCTGAGGCAACGTCTAAACGAGAGACGGTTTGCAGGTCGAGAAATGCTTTGTCTTCTACCGCTTGGTAAAAATCCGTACCGGAGATGTGTAGCGCCAACTCACCACTTTGATCGACCAAACTGAGGTCAAGTGGCTGCTGGTTCACACTAAACCTATGCTTGCCCAAGCGCAGAACCGTTCCACCTTTCTCGAAGATGTCTTGGTTATCTCGTAATGCGCGTAGCGATTGGTCTTGAAGCGACTTCAATTTTGAGTCAACGCTGTCTGCTTTGACACTGTCGCCAAGCTCACGAATAGTCTGAGACAACTGTTGTAGCTTGAGAACCATTGCGTCGGTGGCAAAGTAGCTGTTCAGTCCTGCAACATCATCGAATCGTTCTACCCGCTTTTCTATGCTGCTCATGGTGACGTTGGCAGCTTGAAGTAAGTTTTGTACTCGACGTTGTTGACCTGCAATGAGCTGTTGCTTGTGGTTATCCAACGTTGATTGGATCTCATCACGCTTTGAATAAATCTCGCTTAAAAACTGGTCAAAATCCGCGAAGCGTGACTCTAACTTACCCAGTTGCCCAACGAGCTTAGCAAGCTGGGTATCACAATCGTCTGGCGTTAACGCTTGCTCCATTGCACTGCTCACAGACTGGCTGAGCAGCTTAAATTGAGCACTGAATTCCGCTTGAGCTTCTTCACTTTGTAAGCCTTGAGACTTTGCTCTTAGCTTGGCTGAAACAGTGTTAAGCAGCGACGTTACTTCTGTGGTGAGGTCTAAGATTCGAGTTGCTTGTGTCGGATCTTCTGTTTCGATGTCCGTGACTTCTTCCGTCACTATCTGGAGCTCATGACGAAGCGTTTCCACTTCTTCATTAAGCTTCTGAATCTCCGCCGTTTTAGTTACTTCTTCGAGCTGTAATTCAATTTTTTGAATTTGCTTCTTGAAAGGGACGTACGCTTTTTCGTCTTGAAGAAGAGTGAGCAAATGCAGGTTAAGTGACTCGCGCTGTGCCTGTAATTCTTCAAGCAAACGGTCAACTTGAACTTCATCAATGTAATGTTGCTGACGGAGCGACATAGTCACACCGACTTGCCCTTTTACTTCACTAAGCAAACTCAGTAATGTGTTCGCTTGCTCTTTTGGGGCCAGTTTGATTTTGCCAATGAGCTCGGAAACTGCCGATTTTTGCTCATCAAGGCTGCTGGAAGCATGTTTTTGTAACTGCTGAACTTTGGCAAACTCATCGATGATCTTATCGGTAGTCCCCATGAGTTCTTTGATCGCACTGCCTATTCCGCAAGCGTAATCATGATTGAGCCAAGTGTAGTGATCGAGGGTCGAGCGACACTGCTTGATAAGTACTTCATAGGCCGCTTGAGTTACTTCTTCACTCTGCGCTAATTGGCAAATCGAAAGAACAGAAGACAACGCTCGAACCAACTCAGTATTACCAAGATTGAACAGTGGACTGCTGCCTTGGGTTTGCGCATTGACTTTCGCATAGTACTCTGGGGTAGAAAATGGCGTATCCCAAATCCTCATCGGGTGGATGGTCGACGCCTCTTCATTCTCAGACAATTGAAACACTAACCAGCGGCCATCTGGGTATAAGCTGTAACCGTGGCTCTCCATTGGTGCTTCAAATTTCTTTTCAATCAAGTTGTAGGTGTACGCGATGTAATAACCTTCAACGGCGTTGAAAAAGATATAAAGAATATCTTCACCATTCGGTGACGTGATCTGCTGGAAGAACTTGAGCTGGTCAGCGTCAAAGGCGAACTGTTTGTCTTCACCATTTGATAGAACGTAGCCATTGGCGTATAGCACGCCATGATCTTCAGGTAACGTTTTTGCACTTGCCCCCAGAGCATCAGCCCTTACGACGGACTGAGTCACTGAATTGTAGAGGAAGTATCGAGAGTGCTTTTCTCGGTTTGGCTTTACTCGTAGCGCAATTAAGTCTCCGACAAACGCGTAATCGATGTGTGCGTCAGCCACGCTTTGGTGTGGGTCTTCAACGTCTTCTCTGTAGATACCTTTACCATCTTTGGTATTGTCTTCCACCTTGATGGTTAAGTCCCCGCCAACACATTCAACAAACAACTTATCTTGAATAGACACATGCGGATGATCGCCAAGCACGTGGTCATCTCGCGTTGTTGGGATCCAATCAAAATCATGTTGAGGAACACTGGTTAAGGCGTTCTGACCTAAAGAATCAATGTACTCGATAGAATGAGCGTTGATCTGAAAACGGAAGACTTTTCTGTCTTCTGGACGCATGCCAATTTGGAAGGCGATATAAAGCGTGCTTTCTTGACGAGAGATTTGAGAAAGCTTTGCGTCTCGGTAGTAAGTAAACAGTTCCGTCAATTCATGGCTAAAACGGGAATCGGATAAAAAACTGGATTCAAGTGGAAGCGGCTCAACACGAAATGTACCTTCATTTTCGTGGAGGTGATAAAGCCCAAACACATCGTCTAATGAAGGCGTCGCTTTCATCCCAACTTGCACATGATAACCGAACAATAAATGCTGGTTTACCTGAGCCATATCGATTGGAATGCACTTAGCATCGGTTTGAACATTGACCTTGCCGATCAATTTAAAATCTTGACCGCCAAACGTTTCTTGGCGTTGCTGATTGAAGGATTGGGAGAGAGACTTTAGCTGGCTGCCTTGCTGCAACAAACGCGTCTTTAAAACATCGTATGCACCAGCATCACTCACCGCTTTTTGAGTCATATCTGACATGCTAATACCTATAAATCCCGCTAACGAAGAAGCGGGATTTTTTAGAGAGAATGAAATTATGATTTATCGCTGGTTGTCGTATCTAGGGAGCTTTGGATTTTCTTCATTAGCTCCGCAGCGCCACCTTGTGAATTCAGCAAACTCGCGAGCGCGACATTACTCAAATCACTGCTTTTCAGTTCCGTACTCTCTAACACGTCTTTGATGTCTTGCGGTAGGCTACGGTTGCCATTCACATAATCTGAGACCAGTGGGTTAAGAACCTCTGATTCATTAAACTTCGCATCGACGACAGCGGCATCCATGATAGTGCGACGGATTTGCTCCATTCCTTCACCACCAAACAAACGGATATCAGCTTTCGATAGTGCCTCACCCAAGGCTTGAGCGTTCGCCCCAACCACGGTTTTCTGAGCATCAATGCGCGCTAATTCAAGGTCTTTCTCTTGTTGCAACTGCATCACCCACTTGTCGTGTTCACGAGTGTGATCATCGTATTGCTGAGCCGCCTCGAAGCGAGCTGTCTGCGCTTCTGCTTCTGCTAGGCCTTTCGCACGTAGAGCTTGCGCTTCCGCTTCACCGGCACTTTGTAAGGTGTAAGCTTCTGCTTCACCCGTCTCTTTAATCGCAAGTGCACGTTCGCGCTCAACTTCCACTTCAGCAAGACCCGTAGCACTGATCAGCTCTTTCTCTGCTTGTGCCATACGCTCTTTTGCTGCCGCTTCACGGTCTTTCGCCACAAACTCAGCTTCTGCACGCTTGGTCGTTACTACTTGTTCCGCTTCGGCTTGACGAGTCTTCACCGCTAGCTCGTTTTCCGCATCACGCGTTTTCACTTTCAGCTCAGCTTCGTTCTCAATCAAAATACGTTCAGAACGTTCGCGAGCGGCATCTTTTTCTGCACGAGCAGCAACCAGCAGTTCAATCTGTGCAGATTCAGCAACCGCTTCTGCTTCCGTCAGTTTGATGCGTTTTTCACGGTTAACACGCTCATTAACGCGCAGGTTTTCCGTCTCTTCTTCTTCGCGAGCAATCTTACGTTCGATTTCTACACGTTGAGAGCGGGTTTCCGCGACAGACTTCATCGCTTCTTCTACCGTCGTCTCTTTCTGCATTTCTCGCTCAGCAACTTCCGTAGAAGTACGAACTCGCTCAGTCTCTACCGAACGGTTCAATTCTTCTTGTTGGATTGCCACTTGGCGTTGGTTTGCGATACGCGTCATCTCGACTTCCATCTCGACACTTTCACGCTTCTTGGCCACTTCTTCTTCAGTTTCTAGCTCCGCTAGCTTAGTGATTCGCTCATATTCTTCACGTTTTTCAGCGGCCAAGGCTTCTTCTTGCGCTTTGATAATATCGATTTCACGCTGAGTACGGGCAATACTCTCTTTTTCTTGCTTATCAAGCTGTAAGCGGTTTGCTTCAGCTTCAACGTTTTTCTTCTTGATCGTTGTGCGTTCATCCTGACGAATCGCGTTGGTTTCCGTATTCTTTTGCGCTGTGATGGCAGAGATCTTACGGATACCCTCTACGTCAAGAATGTTACCCGGGCTATGAGCGTCCAGCGCGGTTTGGTCGACTTTATCGATAACAACGTCGTAGATCTTAAAGCCATCCATTTCGCTACCGATGACTTCAACAACGGCATCACGGAAAGCGCGGCGATTCGTTAACAACTCCTCAAATTCAAACTGTTTTACTGCCGTTTTCAGAGCTTCAGAAAACTTCGGCTGAAAGTGCTCTTTTAGGCGCTCTAGGTTAGAAGCATCATGGGCAGTAAAAAGTTTAGCAACACGAACAATGTCTTCTTCTTCGTGATTCACACCGATGTAGAAATCAACTTTGAGGTCCGCACGAATGTTGTCTCGGCAATGAAGGCCTTCGTATTCTTCGCCTTCTTGATCTTTGCGGCCACTTCGAACAACAGAGATCTTCTTACGAGTAATATCCATAAACTCAAATTTGTTGATCACTGGCCATACAAAAGTACCAGTTAGAGAAGCGCGCGTGGCATGCAGTCCATTGACAATTAGTGCGTCGCCTTCACCTCGAACCTTTTTATATCGAGTGGTGAGAAAGATAAGAATAATCAAAAAAATCCCGATACCAATCCCAAGGAATATCAGACTTGGAGAAATCTGCATAGCTGCTCCTTAATTTTCTAGCTACTGATTAATAATGTAATATTTTTTTTGTTTATTGAGAGAAACGATCACAACATCGTTCCCATATTCAATGGGTGCATCAGACTCCAAAATCCGCGCATCCAGTAAAAATTCGCTGCCATTATGATGAACAATAATTTCACCACGTTGACTGTTCACCTCACTGCTATGAACTTTTGCTTTCATTCCAATAAAGTCCACCTTTGCAAAAGCTTTACTCTTATCAAAAAGTGGCGCTAAAGGGCTTAATAGCTTCGCGCTGATATACAAGGATAGGTAGAAGTTAACTGGAATAGAGACAAGATCCGCAACCGTCAAAAAAACAGAGGTAAGGTGTTGATTTAGAAGAGATGATGAGTAAAACGATAGAATAGTGGCGAAAAAGAAACTAACACACAAACCTACCGCCAAGGGTACTTTGGATAATATAGGTGGTAATAAAAGCCCACCGCTAAATAGACTGCCTGACTCGAATAATTCTATATCTGCAACGGCTACATCTACCACATTGAAGATGAGATCGATGCACATAATAAGAAGAAGAAAAACAAAAGGTACAAAGAAAACATTCGTCGGGAAAGACAGCAATATATCGGTCATTACTAGCAACAATATTAAATGATGAGTGTCATCGCGTTATGGTAAAGGATCATTAATTAAGTTTATTTCCTTACCTTTTCTTTTGTGACTAACGTCGACAAATTTAAACTAAACCAAATAAAAACAATGACACCATTAAAAATAAACCCAATCAACCTCACAATATACAGCGACTGAAATGACAAAAAACACATTAAAATTATTTATTAACTCACCGAGATACAGCATATCGTTTTATTTACAATGAGTAACACTGTCATTAAAAATAATTCTTAAAACACCTATTCAACAATAGTCATTGCTTAAAAAGCTTTTTATATCCAACGAGTAAAACGCGCACGAAGCAGATGTATTTTAGTAAATTTTGAGATACGAGGTAGCTAGAATTGTCATACTCTACGGTCAGATGACATGTAAGCGCTACGCCATGAGAGAAATGTTCTCCAACAACTACTCATAGGAAGCGTTTCTTTTTAATCCACCAGCACTAAAGAATCTAAGATGCCCTTGCCGCTGTGGATGCCACCTTCGTTTTCACTGGCTGGTTTACTGCGAATCAAATAGCCCGCGTAGCCATCCAATTGCGTTACAGGTTCACCTTGATAGTGCGCCGTGAATAAACCAATTTCACTCACAAGGTCTGTCACCACGCTCTGCTTTGCATCACGCACCGCAATCGTCGGTGTTTCTCTTTCATGCGGATACAAACGCTGCATCAAAGCCCAAGCGCTGTATTGCTCTTGCGGCAGTCGACTCAGCTGTTTCGCAATATCGTCACCAAAGATACAGTGACCACCGCCCTCACCTTGGTTTTTCAAAACCCATTCGTCTTTGTTACCAGAAGCAGCAAACCATTTAATCGTGTCAGTGTTAATTGGCTTCATCTCTGCCAAAACGCTTTTGACCAACTCGGCTTCTTCAAGATTGAGCCCCCAGCGTTGATACTCACTTGCTGGCATCATGGTTAACAACATTTGCATTGATTTACTGGTAGCCAACTGTTGACTAATGGTCGCATTCATCGCTACGTAGTGCTTTTCCATGAACAAACGAGTTTGGCTCAAGGTGTGGCAACAGATTGGTTCATTTAGCTCTGGTGAGAAGTAGTCCATATATTGATAACCAGCGCGCAAGTACACAACGTCAAGACCGCCGATGTTATCTAGCAAAAGGCGTTGATTGTCACCGCTCGATAGCTGTGAACTTAACTGCTCAAAGGTACGTCTTACTGTGCGAACGCCAAGCTTCTGCAATTCCACTTCGAGTAAGTGTTGGTCATACACATTGTCTTCGTTTTTCTGCACCACCATCAAAAACGTCGGTGCGCCTTCTTCATTAAAATGCGCTTTGACTTTTCTCGCGGCAGTGGCAATGCCAAGCGCAAGTTGCTGCATGCCTTGGTTATCGGCTGGCGTTGCCGTTTTATCTTCTAACCATTGTTGGTAAACACTGCCCCACTGCGAGCTTAGGAATTGATGCAGCTCTGTGGCACGCTGACCAAAAGGCGCCATCCCAGCCGCAATACCATTAAACTCGATGACTTTCGCACCGTGTTGACGATCATCCATAAAGTCGGTTCGCATTAACAACAACGGTTGGCGCGCAGCTTCATGGTGAACCTCTTTATGCAGTTCCAATAAACGCTCAAAGAAAGTATCGGCTTTGCCTAGCTCGGCTAAGGAGGTTTGCAGGAATTCATAATCTTCAGACACATGACTGATCAGCTTGGCGATTAGCGGCGTCACTCTCTTCAAATGTGCGAACACATCACGCTCTATCGTCATTGGCGCAAAGCTAAAAGGACAGTGTCTTGCGGTATTATCTGCTTGGCGAAATGCCACGCCGTGCATGATTGCCCACTCACAAGCTTCTTCAATCACTTGTTGCGGGATGGTTTGTTTGTCTGAGGTACTCATGGTTTTGCTTCAAAATTTTTCGCCTAATGTACTTAAGACGCTGGAAGTTGCAATAAGACGCACACTTTCTCGATTTATTTTTCGTTTTTTTGCTCAACAAAGCGCCGAGTCATATCCCGCCTTGTGTTTAACCCTCTTTCTTTGCGGTGGATGACTGGTTAAAATGCACAAAATTGCGCACTAACTGGATAGATCATGGCAAAACTTACCCTTCAAGAGCAGATGCTAAAAGCAGGCTTGGTTAACGAGAAAAAACTGAAAAAAGCGAAAAAAGGCTCTAAAAAATCACGCGTTCAAGCTCGCGAAGTAAAAGCGGCGGTTGAAGAGAACAAACGTCAGCAGTTAGAGCGTGACAAGCAATTGAGCGAGCAACAAAACGCAGAGCGCTTGAACAAAGAAATCAAAGCGCAAATCAACCAACTGATTGAAATGAACAAGGTTGATTTGAAAGATGGCGACATCAAATACAACTTCACACACGGCACGCTTGTGAAATCTCTGTACGTTGAGTCAGAGATCCGCGAACAGCTGATCAAAGGCATCTTGGCAATCGCGATTGTTGGTGAAAGCTACGTTGTCATCCCACGTGGTGTAGCAAACAAGATTGCTCAACGCGATGAATCTGTCATCATCGAACAGAAAGAACCAGAAGCGGACATCCCGGCAGAAGATGACCCGTACGCAGATTTCGTCGTACCAGACGATCTGATGTGGTAATGCCCCACTTCGTGGAACCCAAAATGAAAAAGCCGCGATGATCGCGGCTTTTTTGTGTTTGCTATTCGCTCTCTTGATAGCGTTGTCGAATGTAATCGACGATGTGCTTTATCTGGCTCTGCGCGTGTCTGCGTCCTAAATAGTACGCGTACATAACACGCTTACGAGGCTCTAAGTTTTCAATTTGTAACGTCACTATGTTTGCATCCTTTACCATCGACGCTGGCAACATACCCATATATTTGCCCGACTGAATCGCGTGATACGCCAAACCAAGATCATCCACCGTCAAACCTTGCTGTGGCGATACAGCGACTTCTTCAAATTGCTTGTTCACAAACATCCAGTTCATTGCAGGACGAGTTATCACTCCCGGCAGTGATTCCAACTGTTCGATGGAAAGAGTGAGTTCACTCAATTGATGGTTTTCAACGTAATCACGGTGGGCACAAACGACGTATGGAATATCCCATAAATGCAATGCGATTGCAGAGGAATCAACAAGTGGACCAACTCGGAATGCTAAATCGATGTCATCTTTAATCAGATGCTTATTGTCGTTCGACAGAGAAACATCAAGCTGAAGATCGGGGTGCTCTGCTGCAAAATCGATAAGCCACGCCCCAAGAAAATCAATGCCAGCACGAACGGGCATCGACACATTCAACTTCCCCTTAAAAGCAACTTCAGAATCCACCGCAAAATCTATCGACTGACGAATAGTCCCAAGCAGAGCCGAGCAGTTTTGATAAAGTTCTTCACCTCGAGTAGACACTTTGACTTCACGGGTGGTGCGATGAAGCAGCACTAAACCCAAGTTGTTTTCTAGCGCTTCGATACGCCGACTCACCGTACTGTGAGGAATTTCTAACCGCTCAGAAGCGCGCTTTAAGCTGCCCTCTTCGACCACGGTGCAAAATACCTGCAAATCATCCAACACTCGTTTCACCCAGAACTCCTTTTAGCGAGTATGAATTTCTATTATCCCATTTTTGGAATAGTGATACTCAATATCGCCAATTTTTTCTCTCAGCGCAAGCGTCTAGTATTTGATTCACAGACACGGCAAACGCCCATTAATCGAATCACGAGGATGACATCATGAAAGCAGTATTACTGACTCAAACAGGCGGCAGCGACAAACTGGTTTACCAAGACGTAGCACAACCAACATTGAAAGAAGGACAAGTTTTGGTTCGCATTCACGCCGCACCAGTGAACTTCATTGATACCATCATCCGTGAAGGCAATATGCCTCCAGGTATGATGCCAGAGTTGCCTTACATTTCTGGTGTTGAAGGCAGTGGTGTAATTGCCGATTCAAACAACACGAGCTTAAAAGAAGGCACGAAAGTCGCGTTTCTTGGCCCAATTGGCGCATCAACTTACGCAGAGTTTACTGCTGTCGACGCAGATAAATTGGTCGTGCTACCAGAGTCGGTCGACCTTCAAGAAGCTGCTGTTCTACCTGTTAACTACTTTACGGCTTACCACATGCTACATAACGTTGCTCGCGTTGAAGAAGGCAAAACAGCGCTGGTTTACGCAGCGTCCGGTGGCGTGGGTACGGCACTGATTCAATTGGCTAAGCTAGCAGGTCTAAACGTTATTGCTTTAGAGCGACAAGCCCACAAAGCAGAAAACGCATTGAAGATGGGTGCGGACCACGCATTTACCTCTGATAGCGATTGGGTAGAGTCAGTTAAAGAAGTCACCGAAGGTCGCGGAGTGAACTACATCTTTAACCCAGTAGCTGGTGATACCATAGTGCAAGACTTGGAAGTATTAGCGCCACTTGGTCACGTTGTTGTGTTTGGTTTCTTGGCGGGTATGGGTGAGACAAACTTGCAAGCCGAGGCGATTAAGCACTTTAGCAAAGCGCCAACTATTACTTACTCAGAAATCTACGCAACTTACTTCAACGACTACCCATTGGTGAAATCATCCATGGAAGCGCTTTACGAACTCCTAGAGCAAGGCAAAATTAAACCTGTGTTTACCACTCTGCCGTTGTCCGAAGCTGCGCAAGCACACGATAGAATCGAAAGTGGTTCGGTGATGGGCAAAATGTTGTTGCTACCGTAAATCTAAAGATTCCCCCACAATCAAAAAAGGTCGCTGTAATAGCGACCTTTTATCTTATCGGACTTCGTTATTCTGCAAGTAACTTCGGCCAGTTTTTATCCCCGCTCGCGATGTTACCCGGAATGTCTTGTTGCCAAGAGGCTTGAACGGATTTGCTGTAGTTTAGGTAGAGCTTTCCATCGTGAATATTCCACGCATTAGGATCTATCTTGGCGGTATAGCCTTTGCTCACAGCCCAAGCACAATAGCCGCCATATTGCGGTGCAAATTTCTCAGGATTTTTCACGAATGCATCTCGATTTTCCGCTGATGAAAAGTACCATTTGGCATCATTCCAACGGTAAGTGAAATCGCTGTCACCTTTGACTGGTTTTGATTGAGTGAAGTAGGCGACAGGGTCGTAACCACGAATCGCTTTACCGAGAAAGTCGCTATAAACAGGATCAAGAGCGAAAGCAGGAAGCGTCAAGCTCCCCCAAATGAAGAACACACTCAACAGTTTTAATATCAGCTTCATAACTTTCCCTCTCTACGTTATCCGATGTTTGATAATCAATCGCTTACCAGTATAGACAGGAAAAATCAGAAGAAACTTTCAGGCTTATAGCATCTCTGCGTCGAAACGTGCCGTTCGAGCTTGGGCGATCGTACAGTTGGTTTCCGACATTAGCTCTGCCAAGGTAATGTTTGGATTCTCCAAGACCAATCGAATCAGCTTCGCCTCTAAAGGTTCAAGCTTATCGCTGTGCTTAGCCAGACCAACTTCCATTTTGTTGATCACAAATCGCATCGGCTCAGACTCTTCTGCTTTGATATGATCGAGAAATGCTTTCAAATCCAAAGCCTCACCAGCAATTTGCCAATTACGCGAGCGTCGTATGCGCTTCATTTCGCACTTCTTCTCAGCCGCTATTGCTTTAGCTCGCTTAGCGTGATCGCCACCAATTCGGTGAATCAAAGATGGTAGAGGGATCGTAATGGTTGTGTCTTGCATACCGTTAAACCTCTACCACAGACACATTCTCAGCTACCCATTTTAGGAGCTGTTTTGCGGCTTTGGACAGCACTTGGTTTTGGCGAACAATATAGCCAAAATCAGTGTTGGGGAAGCTGGGTAACGGCGTTACTTTTCTTGATAGTTTCAGTCTTGGATCGAGTGAGAAGTCCGGCACAATTGCGGTTCCGAATCCGGCTTCTGCCCAATCAATTTGTGCCTCTACACTGCCTACTTCCATGACTCTATGTTTTGGCAAGTTTAGCTCTGGCAGAGACGCGTCAATCAACTCACGCGTTCGGGTATCGTGACCGAGCAAGATCAGTGTTTGGTTCTCTTCGCTGTTATCTCGCCAATTGAAGATGTTATCGCCGAAAGCACACCAATGAATCTGGGTTAGCGACGTAAAGTGCAGTGGTTGACTCTCTTTCTGCGCAATAACAAAACCGATGTCAGCACGAGCACTTTTTACCAAATCTACCGCTTGCGATGAAGTGGTGTTGAACAGCGCTAAGTCGATACCGGGATATTCGTTTTTGAATTGTTGGAATGGCTTGATAAGTAACAGGCGCGAGACAATATCACTCGCCGCAATCGAGAGCGTTCCTTGCGTTAAATCATTAATGGCATTGAGATCGGACTGGCAGATTTGCAGCTCATTCAACATGTGCTCGGCAGTGTCTAATAATCGCTTACCGGCCTGAGTCAACTGTACTGGGTTGCGTTCAATCAACTTGGTACGAGTAGCTTGTTCTAGTTGCTTGATGTGAAGGCTGACATTTGGCTGCGTCATGTGCAGTTCAATCGCTGTTTTTCCGAAATGTTTCACTTCTGCCAAGGTGACAAAGGTACGTAACCAGTTCAAATCCAACATAGAAAATTACCCGATATGACTTTCTTATCAAGTTAATGAGTATAATTAATTTCTCTTATTCATGCGAGCATCCTAAGATTTTCCGGTCTGTTTTTGGAGAATGAATTATGTCGTCTATCGTTGTTGTGGGTGCAAACTGGGGTGATGAAGGCAAAGGCCGCATCGTTGACTTTTTGGCAGAGCAAGCTTCTGCAAGCATTCGTTTCCAAGGTGGTAACAACGCGGGTCACACCGTAGTTAACGACCTAGGTACATTCAAGCTACACCAGCTACCAAGTGGCGTTTTCAACCCTGACTGTTTGGCAGTTTTAGGTCCGGGTATGGTTATCAGCCCTGCGTCGCTGTCTGAGGAGATTGCGGAAGTCGCGGAAGCGGGCGTTAAAGTGAACATGTGCATCTCTGATCGCGCAACACTGTGTCTACCTCTACACGCACTAGAAGATACACTAGAAGAGCAACGCTTAGGCGACAAAGCATACGGTTCAACTCGTCAAGGTATTGCACCTGCATACGGCGACCGTGTGATGAAAAAAGGCATCCTAGTTGGTTGGTTGAAACAACCAGAAGTTCTAGTAGAACGCATCAAGTTCTGGATGGACTGGAAACTTCCACAACTACGTGCACTTTACCCAACGTTCGAATTCGAGCAAACCGCTGAAGAAATGGCGAACTGGTTGCTAGAAGTGTCTGCACCTTGGCGTGATGCTATCTGCAACGTAACGCTGCCGCTAAAAGAGCTGCAAGCAAAAGACCAAACTCTACTGTTCGAAGCACAGCTAGGTGCGGGTCGTGACCTTGTTTACGGTGAGTACCCATGGACTACATCTTCAAACGTTGTGTCTATGTACGCAGGTATCGGTAGTGGTCTTCCTGCTCTACGTCCAGAGCGCGTTATTGCAGTAGCAAAAGCGTTTAGCTCATCAGTAGGTACTGGTACGCTAATCACTGCAATGGAAGAGCAAGATGCATTCCGTGAACTTGCGGGTGAATTCGGCGCAACAACAGGTCGCCCACGTGACATGGGTTACTTTGATGCAGTAGCGACTAAGAACGGCGTTGAGCTTCAAGCAGCGACTGAAATCGCTCTGACCAAAGTAGACTGTCTGACTGGTCTTAAAGATCTAAAAATCTGTGTTGGCTACGAGGGCGAGCACAGCGAAAACCCAATTTGGCCTCAAACGGCTGCACTAGCACCAATCTACGAGAAGATGGAAAGCTGGAGCGAAGACATTACTGGTTGTCGTAAGTTCGAAGAGCTACCAGTTGCGGCACAAAAATACGTTCTACGTATTGAAGAACTAATGGGTGTACCAGTGAAAATGGTATCGGTTGGTCCTGGTCGTGAACAAATGATTATGCGCTAAGACGTAAACAATACGTCTATTGGCAAGCGGCTTTTATCTTTTCCGGGGTAAAGCCGCTTTTTTTATGCACTTTATACTTTGTTAAAACAAGTACTGTTCTATGTTTTAACGAGCGTCAGAACGCTAATTCTTCCAACGGCCTCACCACAGAGCCATGTTGCTGAGACAGCAAGGAGAACTCAACTTCTTGCCCACATCCGCAGTAAAAGTCGTAACCTTCACCAGTTAAAAACGGCGTACTTTTATCGATAAACCAATCTCTAGATTTTTTAGTATGAAGCTCACCACAACTTGGGCAAGTCACCTCAATCGAGAAAGTTTTCGCAATCATATCCCTAACCTCTTGTTTATTGCATCACGTACAACGAAATCGTTTGCTGCAAATAAATTAAACGAAGTCTTGAAACACTTCGTTAAGATATTGTCAGAGGCAAGGGTGGAAAATGCGTGTTTCAACGACACTTTGAACAAGTTTTTGCAGAATTAGATAACCGACAAACTTTGCTCTACATACCCCTTTAGGGTGAATACATTTTGAACGCTTATTTATCACAATTATGTGATAGTAAGACTCATTTTTTATTTTAAAATAGTAACTTATCGTTATTTTATAAGATCATCTTCACAGTTTGCGCTGAACATTTCCTAAATATGAGACGCTTAATATAGTTTTATGTCATTACTTGCTTGCGCTACTGATATCTGTGACCAATAAATTCTTCAAAAACGCCTCCAAAAGATGGACAAACAACATCAAATTGGGTGTGGTCGGTGTTCTTTCTTTCACGTTCACCATGTTGGCTTTCATCCCTCTTGCGAACCAACATCATAAAAAGCTCACCGAACAAGCGGTGGTGTCTATCGAAAATGAGTTTCGAGACAATGTGAATGATCTCACCTACTTGCTTGATGACGCGTTTTTTCTAAAAGCCTGCAATGATTTAATACATGACCTGAGAGCGAGCATCTTCAGCTTGGGAATGGCTAAAGATATCGCTACGTTCGACAGCGATGGTCAAGTGTTGTGTACCAGTAGCGAACGCAGCCCGTCTTTTTTTATTTACAAAACCATCTTAAAACGTCTTGGCGATAGCGATGTACACGCCACACTCTCCTACACCAAAAGCGCATTAACTCCGGACCAAGCACTGATTCTGTTTTTCACTAAACAAGAAGGCAGAGGCATTAGTGTGGTTTTTCCTAAGGAGTCATTAGAGACCCTCGTTGCTGACATCTTTCGCTTTGGAGACATGGACTATCGGATTGATGTCATCGGTAGAACAGTAAGAAGCCCGAGCGATAAACAGCCTCTGCGCATGGAAGAAGTCGCCTCAGATGTGCTGCCTTTTACGGTTTACTCTTGCATTGGCTTTGCGTTCTATCTGCAGTTTCTGGTGAGCAAGCTTTGGCTAGGATTGCTAGTGATGGCGTTTGCGCTTGTGGTTCGCCTATTCTTCACTTCGAAGAAGTTTGCTAAGAACAGCCTGGAGTTCTCTCTTACACAAGCGATCAAAAGTCGAAATTTGAGCGTGCATTATCAGCCAATTGTAGATCAACGAGATGGGTCAGTGATTGGCGGAGAATCCTTAGTGCGCTGGAACGATCCGGTTCAAGGCTTTATTTCCCCAGGTATCTTTATCCCTCTTGCAGAGAAAGTTGGCTTGATCGACCAGATCACTTATCTCGTTTTAGATAAAGCGATCAATATGATCGCCTCGAATAAGGTGACGTTCCATGATCGTTACATCAGCGTGAATGTCAGTCGCTCTTTGATCTTGCGAGAGGATTTCATTAAAGAGGTAGAGTCTCGTTTGAAGTATCGTTACTTCATCAGCGAACGTTTGGTGTTTGAGATCACCGAAGAGGCGATATTCAGTGGCGGCGAGCTCGCGGTGCTTCGTAAACATCTCGACCGCTTAGCCGTTTTAGGAATTCGTATTGCGGTTGATGACTTCGGCACAGGTTATTCGGGGCTGGACTTCATCAGCCAGTATCCGTTTGACATCATTAAAATCGACCGTGTGTTCGTCACCAACTTAGGTAACGGGCAAACCATTCAACCTTTGTTAGAAGCCATCCACACGCTTTCCCAAACACTGAACATGTCAGTGATTGTGGAAGGCGTAGAAGAGCAAGCACAATTACGTGTTTTGCATGATCTCGGTTTCTACAACATACAAGGCTTCTACTTCTCGAAGCCGATACCGAAGCCTGACTTCCTCGAATATTTGGAATCGAAACAGGCAACGACGCTACAAACTCTCACGCCCGCTCTAAACTGAGTTTAAAGTTCTTTGGCTCTTGGCTGAGCGATGGATGCTCAGCCAACTCTTACCTTAAAACCCTCATCAAACGTTGCCTTACTTACAAACCAGTAATTTACAATTAACCAATTGTTAAACACACTGCCGAAAGATCTCACTTGTTAATGAAGCACGTCGATTAAGTTAAACGCTTGATTTAATGTTCTTTAACTGATTAGTTGATCACGATTTTCATCTGCAAATTGGTGAACTTGTGCTCAAAAAATCTACCGCACTGTTTTTAGGATAGATATCGCTTCCCCCAACATCTAACCCAAAAACAGGTGAATCCTATGACTAAAAAGTTTCTCCGCCTAAGTACGATCACGCTCGGTTTGTGCATGAGTTCTTTGTCCTTCGCCAATGCCGACCTACCAAACATTAAGATCTTAGCAACCGGCGGTACTATCGCTGGCGCTGGTCAATCAGCAACGGAATCCAATTACACTGCAGGTAAAGTCGGAGTGGATTCGCTGATCAACGCAGTTCCTAGCATGACCAAGATTGCCGACATTTCTGGCGAGCAAGTGGTCAGCATCGGCTCTCAAGACATGAACGATGAAGTCTGGTTGACGTTAGCCAAACGCGTAAACGAATTACTCGCTCAAGATGATGTCGACGGCATTGTGATTACTCACGGTACCGACACGCTCGAAGAGACCGCCTACTTCCTTGATTTAACGGTGAAGAGCGACAAGCCTGTTGTCATTGTGGGTGCAATGCGCCCTTCTACTGCAATGAGTGCAGACGGCCCAGTCAACCTCTACAACGCCGTGGTGACCGCAACGGATGAAGATTCTCAAGGTCGAGGGGTTTTGGTTGCGATGAATGACACTATCTTTGATGCGCGTGACGTAACGAAAACTAACACAACCTCAGTAAGCACCTTCCAATCACCGAACTTTGGCCCGCTCGGTTACATTCACAACAGCGATGCAAAGTACCAACGCAGCCCAGAGCGTAAGCACACCACAGAAACAACCTTCGATGTTTCCAAGCTCGATAAGTTGCCACAAGTTGGTATCGTTTATAACTACGCCAATGCGTCGAGCTTACCTGTGAAAGCATTCGTAGATGCGAAGTTTGATGGCATCGTCAGCGCAGGTGTGGGCAATGGTAACTTGTACCACACGGTATTTGATGAGTTAGAAAAGGCGAGTAAAGATGGCATCATGGTTGTTCGTAGCTCTCGCACGCCTACCGGCTCTACTACCCTAGATGCTGAAATTGACGACGATAAATACGGTTTCGTGGCATCTGGTACGTTGAACCCACAGAAAGCTCGTATTCTGTTGATGCTATCGCTAACACAGACCAAAAATTACCAAGACATTCAGAAGATGTTCCAACATTACTAATCGGACAGTTCACGAACTTTCCGATTAGTGAAAGCTAACCGCTAACTAAAAAGAGGAGGCTCAGATGCCTCCTCTTTTGTTATTTTTCACTAGTAACAAAGCGAAACAAGGGCAACTTAGCCAAACAAGCGACGTTTCATACCTGCTCTTTCAAGAATGCGCGTAGTAATTTCTTCCACCGATAGCGATGACGTGTTGATGTAAGGAATAGCTTCTCTTCTAAACAGTGCTTCTACCGTATCAAGCTCCAACTTACATTGCTCAGTGCTGGCGTATTCGCTGCCTGACAAGCGGTTCTCGCGGATTTCATTCAACCGTTCTGGGTTGATGGTTAAGCCAAACAGCTTGTGGCGATGGATTTCAAACTCTGGCAATAAACGCATCATCTTGACGTCTTCGGCGATAAACGGGTAGTTCACCACACGTAAACCAAATTGCATCGCCATATATAGGCTGGTTGGGGTTTTGCCACTGCGAGAAACACCAAGAAGGATAATATCGGCCTCATCCAAGCCTTTAAGTGTGATGCCGTCATCGTGAGCAAGCGTGTATTCAATCGCAGCGATACGGTCGAAATAGGTGTCCGAATCTTTGCTTACGCTACGTGAGCGCTGCATCTTCGGCTGTGGTTCCATTTGAATGTCGTCTTGCACCTTCTGCACAATGCTTTCTAGTACGTCATAGCTATGAGCTGGCGCTTTTAGCAGCATTTCACGAATTTCTGGCACAACAATCGAGAAGAAAACCAAAGGCTTAATCCCATCACGCTGGTAGGAAATCTCGATTTCTTTGATGACATCGGCGACTTTGTCTTCACTTTCGACAAAAGGAAAGGTTTTTTCATTAGGAATGAAGGAAAACTGACCCAGAACAACATGCCCTAACGTCTCACATGTTATGGCCGTTCCGTCAGAAACATAGAATACATCACGACTTTGGCTATTTATTTGCATTTTAGTTTAATTTTTAAAATTCATTTGAGTAGGATGGTTTACATAATATTAATAAATGAGTTTGGCTTGCAATTGCGTGCCCCACAGCTTTGAAAATTCTTCGGAGTTTTTTTAAGCCAAGACGTAATCGTTTGCCTTTCATATCAACCACGAAAAGTGTTGAACCATGTTTGGTCGGAAAATTCGTTTAAGCCCCAGTTGGGAAATTGTAGTTAACGCCCCTTATCTACAATGGCTGCTTGTCAGCTCGATACTGCGTCTTCAATGACATTGACCTGCAAGGATGCTCAACCGCTGTTCGAGGTTGGTATAAATCCCTACAAAGCTGCAATGTTTCTGGAGAAAGACATGCAAAAGAACACCCTCTGGTTCAATGGACTATCCATGGATGATGTCGACAAAGTCGGCGGTAAAAATGCTTCACTTGGCGAAATGGTTTCTAACCTAGCCAATGTTGGTGTATCAGTACCAAACGGTTTTGCGACAACCTCGTATGCGTTTAACCAATTCCTTGACCACGAAGGTTTGGATGAGCGTATTCACCAACTACTTGATGAACTGGACGTTGAGGATGTAGAAGCCCTGCGCAAGACAGGTGCCACCATTCGTCAATGGGTATTAGAAGCCCCGTTCCCTGCGGATCTTGAACAAGACATCCGCGATAACTACAAAGAACTGACAGATAATCATCCTGAGATTTCTGTTGCCGTTCGTTCTTCTGCAACTGCAGAGGATCTACCGGATGCGTCATTTGCAGGTCAGCAAGAGACGTTCCTAAACGTAAAAGGCATTGATGCAGTATTAGAAGCGACCAAGCACGTTTACGCTTCTTTGTTCAATGACCGTGCTATTTCATACCGTGTACACCAAGGCTTTAACCACCGTGGCATTTCGCTATCGGCAGGTATTCAACGCATGGTGCGCTCGGACAAAGCCTCTTCTGGCGTTATGTTCACTCTAGATACGGAATCTGGCTTCGACCAAGTCGTATTCATCACCTCTTCTTGGGGCTTGGGTGAAATGGTGGTTCAGGGCGCAGTTAACCCTGATGAATTCTACGTTCACAAGCCAATGCTAGAAGCGGGTCAACACCCAATTGTTAAGAAGACCTTTGGCTCTAAGCAGATCAAAATGATCTACTCAGACCGTCAAGAAATCGGTAAGCAAGTTGAGATCATCGATACTTCAGTAGAAGAGCGCAATGCCTTCTCTCTGAATGATGAAGAGATCAAAGAGCTAGCAAAACAAGCGATGATCATCGAGAAGCACTACAAACGTCCTATGGATATTGAGTGGGCAAAAGATGGCATCGACGGCAAACTTTACATCGTACAGGCACGCCCAGAGACCGTATGTTCTCAAAGCGAGCAAAACGTGATTGAGCGTTACGAGCTAAGCAACAAAGCGGATGTTTTGGTTGAAGGTCGTGCAATTGGTCAACGTATCGGTAAAGGCCCAGTGCGCTTAGTCGACTCTCTAGACCAAATGTCATTGGTACAAGATGGTGATGTGCTGGTGACAGACATGACTGACCCAGATTGGGAACCAGTGATGAAGAAGGCGTCTGCGATTGTCACTAACCGTGGCGGCCGTACTTGTCACGCAGCGATCATCGCACGTGAGCTTGGTATTCCTGCAATCGTTGGTTGTGGTGATGCCACCAGCAAACTGACGGATGGTGAGACCGTGACTGTGTCTTGTGCTGAGGGCGAAACGGGCTACGTTTACCAAGGCGAGCTGGATTTCGAAATCAAACGCTCTGCGGTCGATGAGCTTCCGCTGCTTCCAACCAAAGTCATGATGAACGTGGGTAACCCAGACCGTGCATTCGACTTCGCTCAAATTCCAAACGAAGGTGTGGGTCTTGCGCGTCTTGAATTCATCATCAACAAGATGATTGGTATTCACCCGAAAGCGTTGCTGAACTTTGATGCGCAAAGCGATGAGCTAAAAGCTGAAATCACTGAGCGTATTCGTGGCTACAAAGACCCAATCGATTTCTACGTTAGCAAGCTAACCGAAGGCATTGCGACTATCGCATCTGCATTCTGGCCAAAACGCGTGATCGTTCGTATGTCTGATTTCAAATCGAACGAGTACAGCAACTTGGTCGGCGGCAAAGGTTACGAACCACATGAAGAGAACCCTATGCTGGGCTTCCGTGGTGCGTCTCGCTACATTTCTCCAGTGTTTGAAGACTGTTTCGAGCTAGAAACTCAAGCAATCAAACGCGTTCGTAACGAGATGGGGCTGAAGAACGTTGAAATCATGATCCCATTCGTACGTACACCAAGCGAAGCGGCATCGGTTATCGACCTACTAGCTAAGTTCGACCTACGCCGCGGCGACCAAGGTTTGAAAGTCATCATGATGTGTGAGCTACCGTCAAACGCAGTACTTGCTGAAGAGTTCTTGAAGTACTTCGATGGTTTCTCTATCGGCTCAAACGACATGACTCAGCTTACGCTAGGTCTTGACCGTGACTCTGGCGACGTTGCTCACCTATTCGATGAGCGTAACCCTGCAGTGAAAGCCATGCTGCAAATGGCCATCGATGCGGCAACCAAAGCAGGCAAATACGTCGGTATCTGTGGCCAAGGCCCATCAGACCACGATGACCTAGCGGAATGGTTGATGGAACAAGGCATCAGCTCTGTGTCATTGAACCCAGATACGGTTATCGATACTTGGTTGAAGCTGGGTAAAGTGAGCAAGTAATACGCTCCTTCCCAACTCGTAATGAAAAGCCCTCAAGCCTCGGTTTGAGGGCTTTTTCTTTTTCTATCATGTCAAAGCTCTGTGAGTTCGTGACGATAATCCCAACCTAAATGGCGTGCTAATTTTCCCTCTGAGATTTTTCACCTAGAATGAAAGAATCTGATTTCATAAAAGAATGGACCTATGAAAAAGCCACTTGCACTTGTTACCGCTTTAACGCTACTCGCCTCTCCGGCTTACGCAGATTGGGACGACATTTCTAACAGTCTCTCAGACCTTGGTGACGCCGTCTCTGATACCGCAAAAGACACTTGGGATGACACCAAGGCGTTCTCAAAACAAGCTTGGCAAGATTTCACTAACTGGTCTGAAGATGCGATCAACACTGCGGGTGAATGGACCGATGCCAGCATTGAGACCAGTAAAAAGTGGATCGACGACGCCGATAAGAAAATCGATGAATTGATGGAAGGCGATACGCCAGAAGAAGCGCGCCAAGCGATTGATTTAATGGCGGATAGCACCTTGCTAAAGCTCTTCAATGAGAAACCAGAAGCGAAAGAGCTTTATGATAAAGCTTACGGTTATGCGGTGTTTGATTCACGCAAACTGTCGCTGATGTTCCATACCAACTCTGGCTCTGGTGTTGCAGTCAACAAATCGACGGATAAACGCACTTACATGAACATGTTTGGTGCGGGTGTTGCCCTTGGTGTTGGCGGTAAGTTCTACCAACAAGTCGTGCTGTTTGAGGAAGAAAAAGACTTCAACACCTTTGTCGAGGAAGGCTGGGAAGCATCGAGTGAAGCTTCTTTAGTTGCTGGTGAGGATGGCGAAGAAATGACAGCGCAATTCAACAGCGGCGTGGCGGTATATCAGCTAAACACCACAGGCTTGTTGGTTGATGCTAACGTTTCTGGCTCGAAATACTGGGTCAACAAAGAACTGACCGATTCGCAGTAATCGCTTAGTGACAAGGATTTATTGATGGGGAGCACAACGCTCCCCTTTTTGATCACTTTGGGATCATAGCCTGTTGCGTTATGCTTATCTCAACCTTTATCGCACACTCGAATTCCCATGCCTAACGACGCATTCAACACTCAACTTGCAGAGACAATTTCTGCCCTTAATTCACCAAGCTTTACGCCCAAACTGATGCGCGTTATAGCTTCGTTATTGAGTTTTGATTGCGCGGTGATCCTCGGTTACCGCGAAGGCAAACACCCTATCTATCTTTATGATTCGATTGAGAATGAGCGCGAGCTTTTGTTTCAGCGTTACCTCACCACCTCTTTTCAAAACGACCCGTTTTACCAGAAGCTTAACGCCAACAAAGAGCAAGGCATCTTTACGCTCAAAGATGTCGTAGACAAAGACGTCGCGCGTAACGATCTCGATTACCAAGCCTACTGTGAGCAGTTTTACCACCAAACGGGCTGGAAGGATGAACTCAGCATGCTGATTGAAATCGAGCCGACACGTTGGGTGATGCTCTACTTCGGTTTTATGCAAGACGATAAACGCTTCACCAAGGCTCAAGTCACCAAGCTCAAATCTTACTTCGCGATTATCCAGTCTCTGTGCCAACAGCACTGGAAACAAACCGAGTTTACACTCGCCGAGCCAGTATTCAGCCCTAACGTTTATTCAGGACAAATGCGTGCCGCGATTGAATCCGCACTGGCATCTTTTGGCCAAACCGTCCTCACTAATCGAGAACAAGAAATCGCGGCATTGATCGCGCAAGGCTATGACAGCAAAGAGATAGCAACGCAGCTAGATGTGGCAGAAGGCACCGTTAAGAACCACCGTAAACGCATCTACGCACAACTGAATGTGGCGTCTTTAAGCGAGTTCTTTCAGTTGTTTCTCAACCACCTGATCACTCAATCAAGATAACAAACTGTCCCTTTAGGGATATATCTCGATTCCGCATCGCCTTTTAATCTGAATACAACCAAACCAGATAAAGATAAGACGATGACACTGATTGAAGATTTACAAGCTCGCGGTTTGATTGCCCAAGCGAGCGATTTAGACCAAGTTCAACAACTGCTATCTGAGCCACAAACCTTGTACTGCGGTTTCGATCCAACCGCAGGTAGCTTGCACATTGGCCACCTAGTGCCACTGATTATGCTCAAGCGTTTTCAAGATGCAGGACACCAAGCCATCGCTCTGATTGGTGGTGCAACCGGTATGATTGGTGACCCGAGCTTTAAAGCCACTGAGCGAAGCTTAAACTCAGAAGAAACCGTAACGGGCTGGGTACAAGATCTGTCGAATCAAATTCAACAGTTGATGAAGAACCAAGTCAGCAAGCCAATGATCATGGTAAACAATGCGGATTGGGTAAAGCAGATTAACGTGATCGACTTCTTCCGCGACGTAGGTAAGCATTTCTCCGTGAATACCATGATCAGCCGAGAGTCGGTGAAGCAACGCTTACAACGCCCAGATCAAGGTATCTCATTCACCGAGTTCAGTTACGCACTGCTGCAATCTTACGACTTCGCAGAACTAAACCGTCAGTACGGCTGCCGCCTACAAATCGGTGGCAACGACCAATGGGGCAACATTGTTAGCGGCATTGACCTTACTCGCCGTCAAAATGGTGAGCAGGTCTTCGGTCTAACCTTACCTTTGATCACCAAATCTGACGGCACTAAATTTGGTAAAACCGAAGGTGGCGCAGTGTGGTTAGATCCAAGTAAGACCTCACCTTACGCTTTCTACCAATTCTGGTTATCTGCGGAAGATGCCGATGTCTACCACTTCCTGCGCTACTACACCTTCTTGAGTTGCGATGAGATTGCCGCGATTGAAGCACAAGACAAAGAGAGCAAAGGCAAACCGCAAGCACAGCGTATCCTAGCAGAGCAAATGACGCGTTTTGTCCACGGTGAAGAAGGCTTAGCAAGTGCAGAGCGAATCACTCGAGCGCTATTTAGCGGCAATGTGCAGCAGCTAAGTTTGAGCGAGCTAAAACAGTTGGAACTCGATGGCTTGCCAAGCATGGAAAGTGCAGAGCAAGATTTGGTAGAACTACTGATTGAATCGGGCTTAGCCAACTCAAAGCGTATTGCTCGTGAGCTGATTGGCAACAACGCCATCAGTGTGAACGGCGAGAAAATTGATGCAGAAAACCCAAGCTTGAACTTCCCGCTGTTCGATCAGTACTGGTTGCTTCAACGCGGTAAAAAGCATTTCTACTTGGTGAAACGCGTCGAAGGTTAACGGTTCCCATCTAACGACCTCCGACCTAGATAAACCAACTAAAAACGCGAGCCAAAGTGCTCGCGTTTTTGTTTCCCTATTTTGTGAAGCCAAAAGCTAACTTTAGAGTGGATGCCCGTTATAGTGTTGTTCTTCAAACACAATAAAATATAACACCACAAAACCATGATCAGACACATTCTACTCATCAAATTTAAAGCATCTGCCACCGACGACAAAATCCAACAACTTCGAGAGCTATTCGAAGCCATGCCAACGAAAGTGGAAGGTGTAACCGACGTTGAATGGGGCTTAAACAACAGCCCAGAAGGAAAGAACAAAGACTACACACACGCCGTGATGATGACGTTTTTCGATGAAGCGGGTCGTCAAAACTACCTGCCTCATCCAGAGCACGATGCATTGAAAGAGGTATTTAGACCACTGCTTGAAGACATCATCGTGTTTGATTACGAAATCTAATTGATGCGTTCAGCCAATCGATTCTAGCCATCAACTCGTGAGTCAAAGGTCCAACCTTTTGTTGCAGCTTTGACTCTCAGTACTAAATTAAGGATATTGAAGTAAGCGACATCAACGACAAAGGGCGTAAATATTGAAAGATTTATACTCCAACTTAGACTTAAATCTTCTGAGAACTTTTTTGGTCATCTATCAGGAGCAAAATCTTCAAAAAGCGTCTAATCGATTGTTCGTCACCGCGCCCGCACTCAGTAAATCCTTAACTAAGTTGAGAAACCATTTCGATGATCCGTTGTTTGTCAAAGTGCCTACGGGGCTATCACCAACTCACTTTGCTACAGAACTTTACGGTGTCATTGAGCCAACGTTCGATAAGCTCTCGAAAAAGCTGAACTCCCTCAACCAATTCGATCCTGCAGAGCTTGAAGGAAAAATCACCGTCGCGATTTCCCCGATATTATTGCAAGCTTTAGGCAAAGATCTATTCAGTGAAATTAGCCGACAAGCGCCCAACGTGGAACTTCACTTGCCTTGCTGGAATAATAACTCACTCGATGATCTTGCCAATGGAACCTGTAAAGTCGGTATTAACTACGAGTTACCTTTCTCGCGCAAAGACATTCTTAGCGAAGTGGTGGGGCAAGACTTGTTTGGCATCTACGTTCGCAAAGACCACCCTCTGGCAGCAAAGACCATTTCGTTGGCCGACACCATTTCTTACCCTTTGGCACTTTTGCTCGTCACGGATTGGAACATCGATGAACCATACGCGATCAAAGTACTTCGAGAATACTATCCCGATGTTCCACCAAAGATTGCGTTTCGCTCCGAATTGCCATCCCCTATTCTGGAAATATTGGCAGAGACAGACCTGCTGTTTCCCTATACCGCCTTTTTCCACATTGAGCGTTATCCCAACCTCACCGCTTTGGATATCAAGAAAGATCAATTGGACAAGCTACTGAAGCGGATTCATGTCTATTACCCCAACAAGGATCGATTCGACCCTGTTCAGCAATGGCTAATGGCAATTATTTCTAACTTACTGAATCAATTACCTCAGGCACACAACCCTATTAACTCTTAGTTAATACCCATTTTCCTTCTGCTCAATATTCGTCCAGCTGTATTAAAAGTAAGATTTTCTCATCGGTCGGGCATGCATCGCTCTGCCTTTCTTCCAAGCGATTATGAGAAATCACCAATGAGAAAATCACTTCTAGCTACCATCGTTTTTAGTTCTCTTTCTGTTAATGCTTACGCTGTGCAAGTCGACACTCGTGAAGCTAATCGTCAAACCTCAATCTTAATTGATCAACAACTTTCCGCTTCACAGGCGATGTATGTCGCAAGCTTGAATGCACGTAATCAACAAATGGAATTGAGTGAGTTTGCAACGGAAGACGCTACCGATGAAAGCAGTTGGGACAGCGCAGGCGCGATTGCTGGCGGCCTTCTTGTTGGTGCGGTAGGCAGTATCAGTACGGGTGGTTCAAGTTCCGATCCTGCTTCACCAATGAAACCAATCTCAGTGACGCCAAATAACCCAATCGAGACCGAGATTGGGAATCCGAATATGGAATACGACTACGCATGGAATGACCAAACGCTGATCATCACTGAGAAAGGCACTGATGTTTGGGTAGCGACAGGCACGCTTGAGAAGACGAATACTGGCGTTGAGCTTGTTATCAAGCACAGCACAGGCGAAGTGGTTCGTATCCCGCTAGAGAACGGCAAGCCTGTTATCAAGCCGGGCACGCCATCTAATCCGATTGAAGGTGAAGTTGGTAATCCGAATATGGAATACAACTACGCATGGCACGACCAAACTCTAGTTATCACTGAGAAAGGCACTGATGTTTGGGTGGCGACAGGCACACTTGAGAAGACTAACTCTGGCGTCGAACTTGTTATCAAACACAGCACAGGCGAAGTAGTTCGCATCCCACTAGAAAACGGCAAACCAGTGATCAAACCGGGCACACCATCAAATCCAATTGAAGGTGAAGTTGGTAATCCAAACATGGAATACGACTACGCATGGCATGACCAAACGCTGATCATCACTGAGAAAGGCACTGATGTTTGGGTAGCGACAGGTACGCTTGAGAAGACCAACTCTGGAGTAGAACTGGTTATCAAGCACAGCACAGGTGAAGTGGTTCGCATCCCGCTAGAGAACGGCAAACCAGTGATCAAACCGGGCACGCCATCTAACCCAATCGAAGGCGAAGTGGGTAACCCGAACATGGAATACAACTACGCATGGCACGACCAAACTCTTGTCATCACAGAGAAAGACACTGATGTTTGGGTAGCAACAGGTACGCTTGAGAAGACGAATACTGGCGTCGAGCTTGTTATCAAGCACAGCACAGGTGAAGTGGTTCGCATCCCGCTAGAGAACGGCAAGCCTGTTATCAAACCGGGCACACCATCTAACCCGATTGAAGGCGAAGTTGGTAATCCAAACATGGAATACAACTACGCATGGCACGACCAAACACTGATCATCACTGAAAAAGGCACTGATGTTTGGGTAGCAACAGGTACGCTTGAAAAGACCAACTCTGGTGTAGAGCTGGTTATCAAACACAGCACGGGTGAAGTGGTTCGTATCCCGCTAGAAAACGGCAAACCTGTTATCAAACCGGGCACGCCATCAAACCCAATCGAAGGCGAAGTTGGTAATCCAAACATGGAATACGACTACGCATGGCACGACCAAACGCTGATCATCACTGAGAAAGGCACCGACGTTTGGGTAGCGACAGGAACAATCGAAGAAACAACCGTTGGCTTTGAATTAGTAATCAAACACAGCACAGGCGAAGTGGTTCGCATCCCGCTAGAGAACGGTAAGCCTGTTATCAAACCGGGCACGCCATCAAACCCAATCGAGGGTGAAGTTGGTAATCCAAACATGGAATACGACTATGCTTGGCACGACCAAACGCTGATCATCACTGAAAAAGGCAACGATAACTGGGTAGCAACGGGCACTATTGAACCAAACAATACTGACTCTGGTTTTGACCTTGTTATTAAACACAACACTGGTGAAGAGGTTCGTATTCCACTTGAAAATGGCAAGCCAGTGTTCAAACCAACTGGAAACAATGAGTTTGATGCTTACCAAATCACAGAGAAGGTAAACGCTTCAGACTTCGATATTCAAAACGTTAAAGATCGCTTTAATGCTTTGTCTGCGGACCAACGCAAGAAAATCCGTCAATTTGTAAATACTAGAAAATAACGTCAGTCGGTAATTCAAGCCCCCTTCCCTTGGGGGCTTTTTTATCTTAATTCTGTCCCGCATTCACAGCATGGAAGCCCATTAAAGAGAGCCGCTCGTGAGATTTCCATTTACAACCTTTATCGTTTCTTTGCTACTTCTGCCATTTCAAACCAACGCAAGTACCGAACCTGAGCATGTCCACACAAAACTCCAAGAACTAGAATCACCGGAAGAATCCCAGCAAGATTGGGGAACCTTGCTTGTCGAAACATTCGATGTTTCAGTCAGTAAGAGTGATTTTCTTGGAGACTATTCGAACGACTATGTTTTCACCCTAAATGGTTCTTATAACTTGAACGATAAGTGGCGCCTATTTGGTTCGGTAGACAGCGACAAATTTGGTGACATTGGTCTTGGTTACTCTTTCCTACTCTTCGACCAAATTTACAATGAAGTAAGCGCTTCTGTAGGTGGAAACACAGATAAAACGGGCGTTTACACCACAGGGTTGTTTTCAGCCGCGCAATTAGGTGACGCGATAGTGTTCACCAATTTCGATGTTCAATACATCGATAGCCGATTTGAGGGAGAAGGTTGGGATATTCGTGATGAATCGTTCAATCTGAACAAGTTAGTTGGTGTGCTTTACCCTTTGAATGATGTATTAGAGCTGTCTGCCTCGTACGGACACGACAGTAATCTTTACGGAAAAGCGCAGCTCAATCTTGATGAATTGCCATGCTCCAGACCGATTTGCACCAACCGAAACACAACCGATGCCGACAGCTATATTAATCTCGGCTTTACGTTGAATCTTTGGGGAGTAAAACCGTATTTATCTCATCGATTTGACCTCAATGATTCAAACCGAAACTACTGGGATTTTAGTTTATCGTTTGATTACTAATTCAAATTAGCAGCACAACATCAAACGCAACGAGTCTTTAAAAAGCCACCACGACAGTTTTATCATGGTGGCTTTGGGGGTTACTTCACGTGTTTAAAGTTTGGCAGAATCGTTTCTGGCTTCTGCTCAACAAACGCCTTGCTTGGTGAGTAAGCACGGAAGTACACAAACCAGTTTTCATCTGGTCGAGTTTGTACCCAGTTTGCTTCATTCACACCTTCTGGCTTAGTTGGTGAGAAGTGGAACGTGTAGTTCCCGTCTGCGTCTTTCACTGTGCCCGGAACGTTTGAGCCCACATCCGCACGTTGAATATCGTTATCGATGATGGCACGGTTTTCCACGTTGTACACCGTAATGGTCCAGAACAAATCGGCATAGTTCACATCGCCATCTAAAGTTAGCGTGTAGTGATTGCTACCATTTAGGCCATAGCCTTCGCCGTCACGATAGTTATCAAGGTATATCTGACCCCAGCCACCGTTTTCAAAACCATGCATCGCAATATCGTTCGTCACCGCTTCATAAAACCATGCCGCGCGACCATCGAGATCCATGCCATAAGCGCGATCTTGGTTTGGTGTTGATGCTGTTGCAACTTCCCAACGGTTCCCTTCAGGCCCATATTCCGATTGATGTAAACGACCCGTTTTGTTGAAGTCGATATTCTTAGTCATGGCCTCACCAAGCACTACCGCTTCTTTCATGATCTTCACTTGCTCGTCATTTGGCTCGAAAGGTTTACCCTTCTCAATACCCAATGGACGCAACATGTCATGCATCATGCGATCGCGCTCTGCAACAGGTTCTGTTTGAATGGCTTCATTGAGCACTTGCCAAAACTCCATACCACGTGGGTGTTTCGCATCGAGACCTTTTTTCGGGAAGTTAACACCTCGGTCACTGAGTGGTTTTCCATCCAGATGCGTGATAGACATCGACTCCAAGTCCGTCATGCGCTGTTTCTCTGTTTTCGCCATTAAGCGCACACCAAAGAAGACATAGTTAGTATCCGATTCAAGCACTACCGCTTCTTTTGGTAGGTTCTTCGGTGTTTCGCTGCCCTTGGCTTTTATCACGTATGTGCCTGGTTTGGTCATTTGTGCAATGCCAATCTGCCACATGGTATGCACCGCACCACGCAGTTCATCGGTAGGGATGTTCACCACTACGGGCTCTTTCTCTACGTTAAACCATGTAATCGCGTAAGGCGTTGAGGTGTTGTAAGTTAAGCCGCCCAATTTGGATTGATGCGATGCCACATAAGTAATTTGGCCATCTTCTGAGCCCATTTTTTCATACGCCGCCTTCCACGCGTAGTTAGACGTCAGCGGAATAGACCAAATGTAAGCTTGTGTCGCGCGCTGAAAATCCATCAGATTAAACAGTTTCTTTGAGCTTTCCTCTGTTGGAATGCCATTGAGTACGCTGGTTTCAAAAGCAAAATCACCAGAGCGGGTGTGCATGTTCTCAATCTTGATGTTGTTGTCTGCGTATGCGCTGCTGGTTAAAGCGGCAAATATCAAACCAGAGATAAGGGTTTTCGTTACTTTTTTCATGTCTATTCTCTACTCGTCGTTTCAGGCGGTATCGGGATGAAGTTGAAATCAGCCATTTCTTGACCAACTCAATGTGGCGCAGTATAAAAACAAGCCAAGACTAAAAATTGACATTTTGAGAATATTTGAGTGAAAAACGAATATCGATTGAGTGCGTTATATCTCTCTGCTTTCCCTAGATTGTGCAGACGATATGGTGTGGAGCCTCAAACCTTAACCTCAAAGCTCAATATTCAAATCTCAACCTTACACGATGAAAACCAAGAGCTTAGCCATCAGCAATTTGCAGAACTGCTGAACTTGGCCGCCAAAGAGACTAAAGACCCGCTGTTCGCCCTAGAGCTCAGTACCTTGATTGACTACCAGTCTTTGGACATCGCTATGTTGCTGATTGCCAGTCAGGAATCTCTCGCAAACATCTATCCGGTTTTGTTTGGCCTGTACAGCTATCAACAGCGCGCTTCTCGCCATCAACTTGATATTCGTGAAGACATTGCTCGCCACTTTACCCAGTTCTTATTCGAGCCCAATGTCGATACAAGCCAACACGCTTTGCTTTCCATCGGAGGCATTATTACAACGTTCAAGATGGTATTGGGCGAACGGTTGAAGTTGCATCAAGTGCATTTTAAAGCGCGCTACCAAGGTGAATCAGGAGCACAGCAGCAAACACAGATAAAACGTCTTGAACGTTTCTTTGAATGCAAAGTGATATTGGGTAGTCAGTTCGATGGTTTTGAGTTCCCCAAAGCCCTACTCGCAGAAAAGCCCGATTTGGAGATGACCATCACCAATCAAATGCGACGCAAAGTCTCTCACGGTCTTCAACATCACAACACGCTATTGGAAATCACCACCAACTCGATTCTCTTATTGCTTCCTCTCGGTGATATCAGCAAAACCTTGGTCAGCAAAATGCTCGGCATCCACCCGAGAACATTGCAGAACTTGTTGAACAAAAATAACCTCACCTACCGAGATATAGTGAATTCAGTTCGCGACACCGAGAGCAAGAAACTGCTCACCAACAGCGAATATCCAATCCGCACCATTGCTGACATGCTTTGCTACACTTCTGCCGATTCTTTTATTCGCCAGTTCAAACGCACCAATGGCACCACACCTTTGCAATATCGAAAACAGCATCGCGTGTGACGGCTGGCAATCCGAGCTTGCAATTCGATTTGGTTATTATCTGAATTACATCAATTCATTTCTGTCATCACAGGCATATCGATAAAGTGAGGTCATCTCTTAATGACGACCTCAAGGTAAGCGACATGAAAAAGACCATATTAGCGACTCTTATTGCCATCACCTCTATGCAGACCATGGCAGCCGTTAAAGTGACCGACGAAAACTTCGCCAGTGCAGAAACTGACCTGTACTTCACTCAACAACTAGAGCGCCAACCAATCAATGTGTTTGACCACAACCGAGACAGCGTCACCGTTGATAATCAGATGATCATTCGCTCAAACACCGACTTGCTCTACTCAACAGCCGTGGTCGATGTGTCGAAAGGGGCCACTTTCCGTTTAGCGAAAGGTGATGCTTACCAAATCATGCATTTCTTCAACAACAATCACGACAACCACATGGCGATTTATGGTGGTGACGAGATCTACATTGATTCGAAAATTGCAGGCTCGGATTACATTTACATCTTAATGCGTACCGCTACGACGGCAGGCATGGAAGAAGCACATCGCTTACAAGATGCCGCCGTGATTGATGCAAAATCCGCAAAACCATTTAAGCCAGCGCAAGATTGGGACAGCGCCTCTCGCGACGCGGTGCGTGCGAAATGGGAGAAGCAAGTCAACACGATTAAGACTGAAGAAGCCTTCACTACTGGCATTACTGCAACGCCAGATAACAAGCAATTTATGATTGGTACCGCTGTGGGCTGGGCTGGCTTACCAGCAGAGTACGCTGTGTACTCTTCACGAGCAGGTACTGGCAAAGTTGAGTGTGCTTACATCACCTTCGATAAACCGTCACTGAGCTATGAAAAAGGCGGTTACTGGTCTATCACCGCATATTCAGGCAAAGGCTGGTTGATGACGGATAACAACAGCGCAGACTCAACCTCCGCAGTACCAAACAAAGATGGCTCTTACACCATTCACTTCGCACCGAAAGGCGAGACGTGTGGTGCCGCGAATAACGTAATTGAAGTGAACGATGCAGGCTGGAACTTTGCGCTGCGCGCTTACCGTCCAAGTGACAAAGCCAAAGCGATTGAGGAAATGCACAACTTCCCGAACGTGACGGCAAAATAACGCAGAACAGGCTGAATCCCTTCAGACCAAGCCTCTGAGAACACACCTCTAAGAACAAGCCTCTCGATGGAGAGGCTTATTGTTTTTCTTGGATGATAGCTTGAGAAGTGGTGATGATTTTTCGTTTGAGCCACTGATGCATAGGGTGCATGCGTTTATTGTGCGATTCCACCAACACAATATTTTTTAGCTCATCAGGGGTGTGATTAGGAAAAGAGACATACTCAAACTCACCGTGCAGATAATGAGCAAGCTGTCGAGAGCAAGGCAAGATGATCTCACTCTGTTTGACCACATCAAGCAAGGTATGCAGATAGGAGCTTCGTGCTTTTACTTTCAGCACTTCACTTGAAAGATGCTTAGCAATAAAGGGCTGAGTATCATTCCAACCCGGCACCACTAAACTGGCGTATTCTGCTTGATTGATTTCAGCTTGAGACAAGGTCTTTCCTGCCAAAGGGTGGTTGATTTTCACTAACCCAACAAAATCATCTTCACCAATCACTTGGTGGGTAAATTGCTTATTGGTGTCAACAGGCGAATAGTTGATGGCCGCTTGAATCTCACCATCGAGCAGCTTTTTGAGTGTTTGAGAGCCCCAATTCACTATATTTACTTGTGCGTTTGGTGCCTCTTCAATCACCGCGAGACACAAGCGTGCACCGAGCCAATTGGAGATAAAACCGTTAATCGCAATGGTGATGTTACCTTGATAGCCGGAAGGCTCAAACGTTGGCGAATCTAGAATCACCTCATCCAAACTCTCCATGATCATTGGCAACTTTTCACCCAGCTCAAGTGCACGAGGCGTTGGCTTTAAGCCAGAGTGAACGCGAGTAAACAACTCATCATCAAAGTAATCACGCAACCTTCCCAACGCTTTGCTGACTGCGGGTTGGCTCAACGCTAATTGGTCACCAGCAATACGCGTGTTCTTGGTTTCAAGTAACACCAGAAAGATGCGAAGTAAGTTGAGATCCAGTTGCTTCATTGTGATTCGTTCCCTAATACAACCCTGTTTAGTATCGGCTATTCATTCCGAATCGGTGCGACATGTCATCGTCCATACGACCGCCTTTCCAACCACCCGAACCAAGTAGATTCAGTACGTCTTGCGCCGTGTAATCTCCACCATCAAAAAAGTCATTCGAGACATCGGCACGCAAGGAAGTAAGCTCCGTTCTAACTTCTGCGGTCAGTTCTTGAGGATCGGCATACAGAGCCAAAGCGATCTGTTGTTGGCGCTTGCTCAACTCGCTTGTGCTGCTTTGCACTTGTCCGATAGAGAAATACTCGCGACTTCCATAGCCCTTAATCAATCTGGCAGAAAGCAACTTAATGACCTTTTTGATTCGACGACGTTGAATGACTCTCAGCACATTAATTTCCTATTTCTCTTTTCAAAAAAGTATCTGTTATCAAAAGTCACGTTATATTTTGTGCATAACGTTACGATGCTTTAGAGTGTCACGGTTTAGTACAGTGTTCAATAAGCATGGAGCGCCAGTGTGAAAATCGACGATCTTAAACTCTTCATTAAAGTGGTCGAGCTAGGAAGCTTTACCGCCGCGGCAAACGCATTGGATCTGCCGCGCGCGAATGTGAGTCGACGAATAGGCGAATTAGAGCAATCCTTAGGCGCTCAACTTTTCCATCGCACCACACGCAGTTTATCGCTAACCAATAACGGCGAAGCTTATTATGAGAACCTGCAAAAAGCGCTGACGATGCTCGATTCAGCAAACGAACAAGTCAGCAACGATACCAATGAAGTTCGCGGCCGCATCAAACTCGGGTTGCTGCCGGAAACCGATGAACTGGTTCGCCCAATTCTGTTTAACTTCCACGATAAATACCCTCATGTTGAGTTGGATATTCGCAACATCAACAATGGCTTTAGTGACATGTTCCAACAGGGCTTGGACATCGCTTTTCATGGTGGCGCCCTATTTGATTCCGACATCGTTGCCCGTAAGCTTTTGACACTCGACCGTTGTTTAGTTGCTTCTCCCAATTACCTTGAAACACATGGCATGCCAGAGAACCTAGAACAACTGAAGGAACACCAGTGTGTCTGTTTTCGTTGGCCAAATGGCGAGGTAGACAATGTATGGCACTTCCAAGAACAAAGTGTACAACTGCACCCGAAGCTTATTTCCAACAACATTGGCTTTATTAAGAACGCGACGATTTTAGATCGTGGTATCACCTTTATGCCCAAACTACTGGTGAAGCGAGAGTTGGAATCCGGCAGCTTGGTGCAGCTATTGTCACAATATTCTGTCACTGAAGAATCGGGGTGGTTGCTTTACCCGCAGCCTAAGACATTGAGTCAGGCGAGCCGTCTACTTATTGACCACCTCATTAAAGAAGTCCCAAAACTCGTTTAGCTGAATACATTGTCTCGTTTTTTGAGACAGTGAGTCTCATTGCCGAGTGATTATCTGAACATTGTACAATTGTATGATGGCACCAAAATTATGGAGCCATCGTATGAATCGTCTATTCAAAACTACTGCATTAGGTGCCGCGACATTGGCACTGTTTGGCTGTAATCAAAGCCAAAACACGTTCACAGAACCAGAGTCCCCTCGCCCAATTCAAGTTGTTGAAGTCACGGGTGAAAATACGGCGTTGAACAAATCATTTAGTGGCATTGTTCAAGCAAAAGAGACCGCCTCCCTTTCTTTTCGCGTTCCTGGCACCGTTGACCGCGTTTTGGTGAAGAAAGGCGATCATGTCGAGAAAGGACAGATCATTGCTACGCTTGATCCTCACGATTACCAAGTTTCTTTGGAAGAACTTCAAGCGCGCATGCTGGAAGCGAAGTCTGCGCATAAACTCGCAAAGGCCGAGCTAAAACGCGTGAAACAAGCCACCGATGATGACGCGATTGCCAGTGTGAATTTGGATCGAGCCATCAGCGGTTATGAGCGTAGTTTGTCTGCGGTTAAAGTAGTAGAGAAGAATATCCAACGCGCGGAAGATGCCTTGGCTTACACCACACTGCGTGCACCATTTTCTGGCAGCATTGGCGAGGTACGAATCGACGCATTCGAGCAGACACTGCCGGGCGTTAGCGTCGCCACTCTTCAACAAGACGGTCAGTGGGAAGTGGATATTGATGTGCCTGAAAACATGATTCGTCAGTTTAATCTTGGGCAAACAGCGGCACTGTCTTGGTATGGTTCAGAGCAAACATATCGTGCTAACGTCGCTGAAATCGCGCCTAAAAAGCATCTCATCAAACAAACTTACCCTGTCACTCTAGCTATCGATTCGATTTCTGGTGAGCTGTTCAATGGCAAAGCCGTTACGGTCACAACCTCATTTCAGCCAGATCAATCCAGTCATTGCTTCCCCTATTCTGCGATTTTAGGTGAAAAGAAAACGCTACACGTCAATGTCGTTCGTGACGCTATCGTGCATACCGAGCCAGTGAGTTTGCAGTCCATCGACTCGCATCAAGCGTGTGTTTCTGGCGCTTTCAATCAAGGTGATTATGTGGTCATTAGCGGCACCCATTATCTGCAAGCTGGCGACAACACGCCGAACTTAACCATCAAAACGCTATAGGTTCGAATCATGATCAATTTAGCTGAATTCGCGATAAGACAGCGCACTTTCGTGTTGTTCTTTATCGCCTTAAGTGTGGTGGCAGGGCTGTATTCTTACTTCGATTTAGGCAAGTTGGAAGACCCTAGCTTCACGGTTAAAACCGCCGTCGTTGTCACCTTGTATCCGGGCGCCTCGGCGGAAGAAGTGGAACAACAAGTCACCGATACCATTGAGACCAAGCTGCAAGAAATGGCCGAGTTGAATCGCCTGCGCTCATTGTCTCGTCCGGGCATGTCAATGGTATTTGTCGACTTGAAAGAGAGCCTCAATTCCAAAGCGCTTCCGCAGCAATGGGATTTACTGCGCCGCAAAGTCGACGACGTAAAACTGCAACTGCCATCTACAGCGCAAATCAGCATTGTTCAGGATGAGTTCTCTGAAGTGTATGGCATGCTTTTCTCTATCCATAGCCAAGACGCCGCACCAGAAGAGTTACGCCGCTATGCAGAAGAATTGCAACGCCAAATCAAAGCCGTAAAAGGCATCAAGAAGATTGAGCTACACGGCGTGCAACCACGAGTGGTTTACATTGATATGCCTGACGAACGTCTGGCTCAATATGGCTTGTCTGTCGCGCAGGTGTGGAACCAACTCAGCACACAGAACATGACCTTTGAAGCAGGCAAGTTCGATGCTGGCACCGAGCGCATTCGCATCACTCAAACCAGTGAATTTCAATCATTAGATGATATTCGCAATTTGGTCATCAAAGGTGGCGTGAGTGAGCTAGGTACAGGCTTGATTCGCTTAGGTGACATCGCCGATGTATCCATGGGCTACCAAACACCAGCACTAACAGAAAGCCGATTTAATGGTGAGCCTGCGGTGACGCTAGCGGTCAGCCCTGTTGAAGGCATTAATGTGGTCTCACTCGGCGACACTATTCGCGACATCATCCAAAACTACCAACAAACACTGCCACTTGGCGTTGATATTTCTACTGTGGCTTACCAACCTGAAGAAGTGCAAAAAGCGATTGATGACTTCGTCGGTAACCTACTTGAAAGTGTCGGCATTGTGTTTGTGGTGCTGTTGGTCTTCATGGGCTTTAAGAGCGCGACAATTGTGGGCTCGAGCTTATTGCTGACTATCCTGCTCACGCTGGTCTACATGAATATCGCGGGTATTGATTTGCACCGAGTCTCGCTAGGTACCTTCATTCTTGCTCTAGGTATGTTGGTAGACAACGCCATCGTGATCACTGACATGATGATCGTAAAACTGAGCAAAGGCATCGAGCGCACACGTGCTGCTATTGATTCGTTCAAAGAAACCGCCGTCCCTCTGCTTGGCGCGACCGTCATTGCCATCATGGGTGCAAGTCCGGTTCTGTTCTCCAAAACTGACTCAGCCGAGTTTGCGGGTTCAGTGTTCTACATCGTAGCGTCTTCGCTTCTTTTGTCTTGGTTGGTCGCGATGACCTTTACCGTGCTGATGTGTTGGATGTTCATCAAACCAACACCTATTGATGAAGATGCAAAGCCAAGCCGTTACAAGCAATTGGTATTTTGGACGGTTGATCACCCAATGAAAGCGCTGACAGCATTGATTCCTCTGCTTTTAGTGACTGCTGTTGCCGTGCCTTACGTGGCGGTGAACTTTATCCCGCAATCGGATCGCCCTATCGTGTTCCTTGATTACTGGCTACCGAATGGCGCCAAGATCGAGCAAACCTCAGCAGACATGCGCAAAGTAGAACAATGGCTACTCAAGCAACCAGAAGTAGAAAGCATCTCTAGCTACATGGGCGCAAGTGCACCGCGCTTCTCGGTGACCGTAGAACCAGAGCCGCTTGATCCTGCATACGGGCAGATATTGATTAACACCAAAGATTACGAAAGCATCAGCCAACTTGTTGAACGTGGTGATAAGTGGTTGCAAAACACTTTCCCGGATGCCGAACCTCGCTTTAGAGCACTAAAACTGGCGACCTCAGACAAGTATGCGGTAGAAGTGCGCTTCTCTGGCCCTGATGAAGCGGTGTTGCACCAACTGGCGGATCAAGCGAAAGCCATTTTTGCTACTCACCCGGATGCCAAATACGTTCGTGATGACTGGCGTCAAGAAAGCAAGGTGCTCAAACCCATCATCAATCAAGACAAGATGCGCCAAGCTGGCATTAACCGTGCAGATATCGCTTTTGCGCTGAAACGCGCTTCTGATGGCATGCCACTAGGTCAGATGAACCTTAATGACGAGTTGATTCCAATTCAGCTGCGTGGCACGTCGCAAAACATGGCGTCACTAGAAACATTGCCCGTGCGTTCGCTACTTGGCATGCATAGTGTGCCTCTAGGACAAGTGGTTGATGGCTTTGAGCTAGTACCAGAAGAGAGCATGATCTGGCGCCGCAATCGCGTCAAAACCATCACAGCACAAGCAGGTGTTGAGCGTTCAACCACACCAGCAAGAGTACGCAACGCGGTGAAAGATCAAATCGAAGCGATTCCTTTGCCAGCCGGCTACAGCTTGGAATGGGGCGGCGAATACTACGATGAACACAAAGCGGTTACTGACATCTTTAAACAGCTACCAAAAGCCATGCTGATCATGGTGATCATTCTGGTCGCAATGTTTAACGGCTTTAAGCAACCGATCATCATTCTAGCCACACTGCCTTTGGCGGCTACCGGTGCCACCTTTGCTCTGCTTGGTTTTGATAAACCATTCGGCTTTATGGCGTTGATTGGTGCCATCACCCTGACGGGCATGATCATTAAAAACGGCATTGTGTTGATGGACCAAATTGAGTTGGAACGAGCGAATGGCCGCCCATTATCGGATGCCATCAAAGAAGCCACCGTTAACCGCACCATGGCGATTTCGATGGGTGCACTAACAACCGCACTCGGCATGATCCCGCTGCTATCGGATCTCTTGTTCGACCAAATGGCCGCGACCATCATCGGCGGTCTGGCGGCAGCGACCGTGTTGTCATTGTTCATCATGCCGGCACTGTATCGCTTAGCATACAAAGAAAAATCACCAACAACGCAAACTGACGCTGAATTGAAGGAGGCGTAATCATGAGAAAGTTCGTTATCGCGCCACTAGTATTGGCAATAAGTTTATCCGGTTGTGCCGTTGGGCCAGACTATCAAACGCCAACCACCAGCATGGCAGAAACTTATTTGTATGCTGACCAAAATGGCGTCAGCCGCAATGCAGAGACAGAACCATTTTGGTGGACAGAGTTTAACGACCCAACGTTGAACGATTTGGTGCTTGATATGCAAAGCCAAAACATTCCGCTTAAGGTTGCGGCAGAGCGCATCAAAATGGCAGACAGCTATAAGAGCGTTGTTGAGTCATTCAAGGTGCCGACCATCAATGTCGGTGCCGGATACGTCAATTATCAGCTGAGTAAGAACGACTCACTGCTTGGCCCAGCGCTGAACCCGATTGGTGATTCCGCCGCTGGCCTACCACCACAAATTGGCAATACAACCTTGTTGGACAACCAGCATGATGGTGTGTTTGCCGGAGCGAGTATCGCTTGGGAATTGGATTTGTTTGGTCGCATTGATCGTCAATCCAATGCCGCCCAAATTCGTGTTGAGCAAGCAGAGATTTATCAAAGCGGGCTGACGACTTTGCTTACTGCGGATTTGATTCATAACTACTTGCAGTATCAAGGAGCAAGCGAGCGTCTCGACTTAGCCAAATCAAACCTTGAAGACCAAAGGAAAACCATGGACTTGGTCGAGAAAGTGGTTCGTAGCGGTTATGGCTCGGATCTCGATTTAGCGCAAGCCAAAGCGACGCTTGCAGCGATGGAATCAATCATTCCTCAGCTGGAAATCGCGCAGCAAGTACACAAGCATCGTATCGCGGTACTGCTTGGTGAGCCTTTATCGAAAGTCGAAGTGCGACTTGCAGAGACTCAAGGTGTACCAGCAATGCAGAATGTCGTGCCAATCGGATTACCTTCAGACTTACTCCAGCGTCGCCCTGATATCCGCTTAGCGGAGCGAGAAATGGCAGCCATCAATGAAGAACTTGCGGCAAGTATTGCCAATCAATATCCGAAGTTCTTCTTAACCGGTGCTCCTGGTGTGTCCGCCTCTAGCTTTGATGATCTGTTTAGCAGTGATTCTTTCGGCTGGGTTGGCGCGGCTGGCATCAGTTGGAATGTCTTTGATGGTGGTCGTGGCGATGCTTTAGAGGACATCAACCAAGCTCGTTTTGACGCAGCAACACTGACTTACCAACACGCTGTAGATTCGGCTTTTGCTGAAGTGGATTCCACCCTATTTGCGTATGGCAGAAGCCAAGAGAATCAGCGTCGTATTGATGATGCTCTGGTTGCGACAGATAAAGCCGTGGGGAAAGCCAAATCCCTTTACCGTGCTGGTTTGATTGACCACTTGTCGGTACTGGATGCTCAGCGCCAACAACGCATGATGCAAGATCGACAAATCGCAGCCAAATTGCAAACAGCTCAGGTCACTGTCGCACTCTACAAATCATTGGGTGGCGATTGGGCATTAGAGCAATCTCCACAAAGTTAAACCGAATGAATTAAGTAACGATTTTGGGGGAGTGGGTTAGCTTCATCTGGGACCTCGAATCTAACCCCTCCTCTTTTTTATTGTGCATAAAGTCGCGCATTAGCTCGCGTTTCCTATAGTTAAAAGGATTGAAATCAGAGAGTAAGGAAGGAACTCCCTCATGATGACATTAATCTTTTTGCTGTTATTGATTGCGATGCTCAGTGCATTTTTAGGTAAGAAAGCGGTGGGCTATGCCTTCTTTGCTTCCTCGGTGATCATTGGACTGTATTGGTTCAATCATCACGCCACCGACCCTCTTTCCATCTTGTTGTAAGGGGGATTGCACATGAATCGAAACTATCTGGCTTTACTCAATACCCTTGGTTTACTGGGCATGACAGCCGTTCTACTGATTGGCTTTGTTCTGCAATTTGTACTGAATGAGTTGCCTTGCCCTTTATGTTTATTGCAGCGCATTGGCTTCATCATGATCATGTTCGGCTTCTTGTTGAACGTGGTGTATGGACCGCAGCCTCGACATTATGGTGTGGTCCTTATTGGCGCACTCTATGGCGTCGCTACGTCACTGAGACAAGTCTCTTTACACGTGATTCCCGGTACGCCGGGATACGGTAGCCCTATCTTCGGGATGCACTATTACACTTGGGCGTTTGTGTTGTTTGTTGCCACCATTTTCGCGGTCGCCGTTATTCTGATGCTCACCAGTAAAGAGGAGTCTCCAGAACCCTACGAAATGAGCAATCTAGGTCGCATCACATGTTTGCTAGCGATTTCTGTTGTGGCACTCAATGTGATTGGGACTTTTGCCGAATGTGGTCCTTATCAATGTCCAGACAATCCAGAAAGCTACTGGCTATTTAACTAACGAGCCCTTAGTCGAAGCAAGAGGAGTCATGCATAGGTACATGTGACCTTGTATTACTCCTCTTTTCTATCGGTTACGAAAATACGATTCTCAGCACAATCCGACTTGGTTCAAATTCGTTGGTATGCAATTGGATGTCATACAAACATGTCAGTATGTTTAGAGATAAACGTACCGATTAATTCTCTCATCATGTTTTACCAAAGCAGGAGTGGTTATGAACTTTGTCGACGGTGTATTACAAGTCGAATCTTTTCTCGCGGTGACCCTCGGGATCATCGTGTTGTTTTTAGGCAGACGCCTAACCCAAGCCAGCAGTTTCTTAAAGGAATTCAGTATTCCTGAACCGGTTTCCGGCGGCATCTTGGTATCGGTGTTGTTCGCCGTTATCCATTACGTCACTCAAATCGATGTCCAATTTGATCTTGCTACCCGCGACTTGTTGTTGGTGTATTTCTTTACCACCATCGGCATCAACGCCAGTCTGCAAGATCTGTTCAAAGGCGGTAAGCCATTATTGATCCTGCTGTCGGTCACCATCGGTTATATGTTAATTCAAAACCTCACCGGCATTGGAATTGCGACCATGTTAGATCAACCAGAAGCGGTGGGCTTGTTGAGCGGAACGGTGTCTCTGATCGGCGGACACGGCACCGCGATTGCGTGGTCACCTCGCATCGCTGAAATATTCGATCTTGATACCGCAATGGAAATTGGCATCGCAAGTGCAACGTTTGGCTTAATTTTAGCAAGCTTGATGGGCGGCCCGATTGCAAAATACCTGATCAACAAACACAACCTAAAGCCAGCTAAAGTGGAAGAAATGGACGTGGGTACGGCGCAGGATGAACCGCAACCGTCTATCAATGCTTATGACTTCTTAGATGCGATGTTAGCAATCCATGTTTGTATTATCTTGGGTGCGATTTTGAACGAAGGCGTAAGCAGTTTGGGGCTTGAATTGCCGTTGTTTGTGACCTGTTTGTTCGCCGGTATCTTGATTTCTAACCTTATTCCCGCCTCTTACCCTCGCCTTACAGGCACTCGTTGGCCAGCAAGAAAACCAGCGGTGGCGTTGATTGCGGATATGGCGTTGGGCGCTTTCTTGGCCATGTCACTGATGAGCATGCAGTTATGGGCTTTGGTCGATTTGGCTGGACCTATTTTTATCATTCTTGGTGCGCAGTTCCTGGTGGCAATTTGTATCGCGATATTTGTCGTCTTTCCATTGATGGGGAAAAACTACGACGCTGCTGTAGTGTGCTCTGGGTTTGGCGGCATATCTTTGGGTTCTACCCCAACCGCTATGGCCAACATGTCTGCAGTTGCTCAGAAATACGGTAACTCGCATCAGGCGTTTATTATCGTGCCTTTGGTTTGTGCGTTCTTCATCGATTTAGCCAATGCTCTTATCATTCCGTACTTCATTAATTGGATTGGATAATTAAGACGCCATCTGGTTAAAAAGAGGTCACTTCGGTGGCCTCTTGTCATATTCATGCAAATATTGCTACCACTTCCCCCCTCACTCAGTTGTATAATGTTTCTCTTGAAATATTTTGTTACGAAGTCAGTAACTCTTGAGATGAACATGAACAGCAGTAGATGGGTTGGCCTTTCCATTGGCACACTCTTTTTAATTGGCACACTTATTCTATTTGGATCGACCGTGCATGCGTCTTGGTACAAGATCCCGATGGAAGCCGTGAATGGCATTGCATTCACCTTGTCTTTTGGATTAGGTTTGAATCACTTTATTGCCTACATTTCTGCGTTCGTCACGCTCGCAGCGCTGTTTTATCTTGGTTATGCAACCGGTTACCGCATCCATCAAAAACTCAAGTAGACATCTCAAACTTAAGACTGATTTCACTCACACCTCATAGCACTTAAGTATTAGTTTTTCCTCGATAAATTTGCTGTTAACCCACTTTTTATGCGGACATATTGAGATCGGGGCATTTTCCCGAAAACCGTATAGTTTTATGCAACCTCGCCTCATAGAATAGTTTATAAAAACGGCAGTAGGTATCGAGCATCTTTATGAAATGCAGTGTCGCTTGCAGACGAGAAAAACGCCCGAAAAAGCATATGCGCCTCGCATTTCCAAATTCATGCGGTGCAAATTCTTTGTTTCTCACGTTCTCTATCCACACTCAATCCATACTGAACCCTATCTCTGACTGCCCATTATTTGCTGTTCCTTTGAGACATAACTATGGACAGAACGCAGTTCACCAAAATCTTTACGCGCTACTACATGCGCTCTACAAGTTTGGGGATTCTTATTACCCTATTCGCTTGTGCAATCAGAGGGGTTAATTATGTTGTATACCTTCCTTACGTGTTATCCGCGGTTGCTTGTTTTACCTACCTTTGGGTGGGGCGAACGTTCGCATTTGAGCAAAGACATCGCTCTGTCGTCATTGCTCTGATCCTCGGCTACACCCTCACTTTCTACCTGTACTACTTCTTAGGCGGCCACTTCCTCTTTTCGTCATTAGTCACAATAAACCTTCTTTTAGCCTTAATTGAGTTCGGTGTTTTTTGGTCATTAATCACATACACCCTATCAATGGCAGTTTGCTTTAACATTGATTTGATAACCGCAGGCAACGACCTGTTTAAACTACAGGGTTTAAGTGAGTTCTCCATTCGGAGTACGTTTCTGTACTTGTTCAACCTATTTATTTACAAAGGGTTGCGCTCTATTGAGAGCTATTGGCACAGCGCATGGCAAACCCAATATGAACAAGTTGAAAAACTAGAAAGACTGCTCGAGATTGACGAGCTAACAGGGTGTTATTCCCGCTTTAAAGGCAATCAGTTGATAGAACGACAGATACAGCGTGCTCAACCGTTTACTCTGTTTTATATCGACTTGGATGGCTTTAAAGCCGTGAATGACGAATTCGGGCATGATGCCGGAGACAAGGTTTTACGCATTACCGCCCAACGTATTTTGCATCTACTAAGTGATGGCCAGTTCGCAACGAGAATTGGTGGCGATGAGTTTATTCTTTGTCTACCCGAGCTAGAACATACAAAGGATTTAGAACAGTTTCAGTCTTTGCTGCACCAAGCATGTAGTGCACCTATTTTTATCCATTTTCAAAACGTTCACATCGGTCTGAGTGTCGGTGTCGCGCGCTTCCCTTATGAAGGGAGCTGTAGTGACTCCTTAATCCAGCACGCAGACCAAATGATGTACCTCACTAAAAAATCAAGAACATAGAGTTTTGGCTCGGTCCGAGCCGCTTCGAAGCAATCAAAAAATATAATGAGTTCAGGACGTAGATATATGGTTAGCAAGTTAGAATTTTCGCATGCGGTCGCTGCAGTTCGAAAGGAGAGGGGATTAACTCAAGGTCAATTGGCGGACGACTTAGCAAGGAGTTACAGCGCTTTTGAAAGCTTAAACCAACCCACGTTAAGTCAGTGGGAAAGCGGAAAAGTCACACCGAGTTTGTTAAAGCGACTCGCCTTCTCTCACTATATCGGTGAGCAGTATGAATACACTTCCAGCGAGTATAAACGGATAAAAGCCTCGCAAAGTAAAAACATCTATTTGAGCTTTAAAGACATTGTTTATGAGTATCAGGTTACCGATGTGAAAAGTTGTTCTCTCAGCCAAATCAGCGATTCAGAGTTCGAACAGATTGACGCCGTCCACAAGCAGTTAATTACCCCCGGAGGTGTAGAGGACACGCTCAACCAGTTTGGTGAATCCCCCAGCAAGGCTCGCCTCTACTATTGCAAGGGCATGTTAGTTGGACATTTGATTTATCAAGAGCTGAGGTCTGAATTTCGGATTCTCAGCTTATGGCATTTAGGGCGCTCAATTTTGAAATTCTTGGTGACTGACATCATCCAAGTTATGGGCAATGCCATCATCCATTTTCCGGTTCATGAGCCCGTAATTAAACAACTTCTATTCGACATTTTCATACGGGATTTCTACCACCACCGGCGGGTCACGTTTTTTAAAGCCCCCGCGACACACATATTCGAGAACCCCATGGTGAAGCATTGCTTTGATGGACTCTTAGATCTGGTGCTCTATCGCTTCCATCAAGTAGGAAATGAATTTATGCAGTCTCGACAGGAGGCCCACTAATGATAAATAACAACGCAACCAACAGTACCATCTTATTGTTTACCTTCAATAATATACAAGGTCGAGGCTTACAATCGGCCATTGAGCAGCAACTCGGACAACCAGTGCTATTAGCAAAAGGGGCTGAAGTAGAATTACCTCACTATAGAGATGAGCACTACATGGCGATCGTCGACAGTTCCCTGCCCGATCTATCGGAGGTCAAAATGACGCTCAGTGAACTGGAACATGTCGATGCAACGGTGTTGGTGAATGCTGAGCCGAATTTGGGCGTGGAGAGCCTGCTCACTTGGTCAAACCTCAAAGGCTTGTTCTATTTTGAAGATGACTTCGACAAGGTAATCAAAGGCTTGAAAGGTATTCTGAGTGGGGAGAACTGGCTCTCTAGAGACATTCTCAATCGACTGCTTGGCTATCTAGTAAATCTTAACCACACGGTTACTGAGCTGGATACGAAACTCGAAATTGAACTCACTCGTCGAGAAATGCAAGTACTGACCGCCCTGTGCCAAGGCGGCTCTAACCTTGATATTGCAGACTCATTGTTTGTCAGTGAACACACAGTGAAATCGCACCTGTATAGCATTTTCCGCAAACTGGAAGTGAAGAACCGAATGCAAGCGGTCGCTTGGGCAAAACGTAACTTGTTCTAGTCCTCGTCCAAAAACAAAGGGAGCACGGAGGCCCCCTTTTATGCGTTTGCAGTGCTTCGGCTCACTTGAGCTCTCTTATTGCATCAAATGATAGACGCGTAGCGATTCTGCCATCATTGCTAAATCTTCACCTAAGAACTCTACAGTGACAGGTTGGTTCGCCAATAGCGTGATGCTTGAGTCGTCAAAGCGTCCTGCGGTGTCACACTCCAAATGAACAAAGAACGCTGGTTTATCTGCGACGAGTGTGACTTTGTTAGCTTCAATCGTTACGTCAATCTTGGCGCTTTCCATCGGTAATATTTTTAGTTCGTGAGTACTAAACCAAGTGTTGGTGATTCTCTCTTGCCCTACTTGCCCGTCCACGTAGAAGAAACCCGATTTCAATTCAGACGAATCAAGTGCCTCATCCAACTGCCAAACGACGGTATTGCTGTCGCTAGAAACCGTGTGCTCTAGCGACCAAGTTTGCTTCACTTCACCTTGCCAGTTCACCCAATGTAATTGCGCACTCACATCAACAGGGTCTTTGGCATCATTGAGCAAATGGAGGCTCAGCTTGCCCGTGTGTTCTGAAAACACCAAATACTGCGGCGCAAAGAAGCGTTTCGCGTGGTAATGCAATTGCTTCCAACGGCCACTGTACTCCAAACTAGACCAAGAACTCACTGGCCAGTTGTCGTTGAGCTGCCAATACAACATGCCACGACATATTGGAGAGATCGCACGCCAGTGGTCACAAGCGGTTTTGATTGCCATCGCCTGTTGCACTTGGCTGAGGTACAACATTTGCTCAAAGCCGGAAGGGAAACGGAAATAGCGAGTAAACATCTCCGTGATGATGCTGTTACCGCGGGGGTTCTTTTGGTGCTGCTCAAATGTTGGTGAGGTGACGTTCCAATCTTGCTCTGGTACGAACTGTTTTGCTTCAGCAAACGAAGGCCAAGATTGGAAACCAAACTCGGAACAAAAACGCGGGTTAATGTTTAGATAAGCATTAAACGATTTTCCTGAGTGCCAAACGTCCCAGAAATGCATGTCGCCTTTGCTATCATCATGCCATGCATCGCCAAAATCCAACTCACCGTTACAAGGAGAGCTTGGCCAAAAACGGCGTGAATCATCTTGCTGACCAATCACCTGCTCTATCATTCGATTCAGACGGTCGTAATTCACTGTGTATTTGACTTTGTTGTGCTTGGATTCGTCGTACCAACCAATCGCACCAATCACTTCGTTATCACCACACCACAGTGCAATCGACGGGTGCTCTTTCAAACGTGGGATTTGGAATCGCAACTCTTGTTCCACATCTTTCAAGAAATCATCATCAGATGGATACAGTGAGCAAGCGAACATCATATCTTGCCAAACCAACAGACCTAATTCATCACACAGGTGGTAGAAAGTTTCGCTCTCATATTGGCCACCACCCCAGACACGAATCATGTTCATATTGGCATCGACTGCGCTTTGCAGAAGTGCACGATAGCGGCTTTCACACTCACGCCCTGGCATAGCGTCCACAGGAATCCAGTTTGCACCCTTAGCATTGATTGGCACGCCATTGACGACAAACTCCATCGCCGAGCCATGCTCATCAACTTGGTTGTTTAGGCTCAGCTCACGCAAACCAATCGTGCGTGTCAGTGATTGCTCACCACAAATGACTGTTATCGGATATAGGTGTGCTTCACCATAACCCGCAGGCCACCAGCGTTTTGGCTTGGAAATATGGAACTGGCAGTGATAGTGACCACTACCTTCGGTTTGAATCGATTGGTGCTGACCATCGAATTCAATCGAAATTTCATGAGGTTGAGTATCGGTTTCTACTTCGGTTAATACATCAACTAGCACGCTACCGTCAGCTTGCCATTGTTGCTCTGTAGAGAATCCTTTGAGCCACACATCGTTTATGACATCAATTTTAATCGGGTCATAAATACCAGACACCATCAAACAAATACCCCAGTCCCACCCCGAGTGACATTGGGTTTTGCGAATCAAGTTCATGTGCGGGATCTGGTTGTTCCCCATCGCCGAAGGAATCGGGAAAGGCAATTTCTGCGCACGTTCTAGCCCTTCTAAATCCACTCGGGCAAACTCAACTCGAATCGTGTTAGTGCCTTGTTTTAAGTAAGGTTTGATATCAATACGTTGCTGGGCAAACATGTTGCTGCTAGTTAGTGCTTGCTCACCATTGATATAAAAGGTCGCTAAGGTGTCTACACGGGTGAGCGTCATCCACACTTGTTTGGCAGAAAGCACAGAATCATCGACATCAAACTCGCGTGAAATGTGCCAATCACAAGTTTCAATCCAACGAACTTTCGCTTCATTATCAGCAAAATAGGGATTCGGGATGAGCTCCGCTTGTAACAATGCGGATACATTGTCACCGGGCAAAGTCATAGGAATATCGATATCTGGACGCTGTGGCGAGGTAAGTTGCCACGTTCCGTTAAGTTCAAAATGAGCCATAGGGTAAGACCTTTAATTTTTATTAGAACAGGTTGGCTCAATGTAATCTTGCAGTGTCCCTACAAGAATAAGGGGAATGTCATTTCCGTATGAAATGCGGCGCACTTCACGTAAAAATTCTCTAACCAAAAATCAGTAATTTGGCTAGGAAAACGACATTTAATCCGGTTTCACGGTTATATTGAGCATCTCAACGTGCTAGTATCAGCGGCTTTTTGATCATCCTCACACTTTTCGAGCCATTTGTGTGAGGGAAATGCACGGCTTCCGAGCCCTAAAAAGCGAAGTAATTATGTCAAATATGACGAACGCCGCCTCTCATGCTCCTATTCAGGAGGCAGACTATTCTGCGATTCATCCTCCTTCCCTTCTTAAGCGTCTTGAACTCACCAACCCAGTATTCTGGCTAAGTGGTAGCTTCCTCACCGTGTTTGTATTGCTTGCTCTGACGAATACAGACTCTCTGACCGCAATGGTTAACGCAGGCTTCGGGTTTGCGACTCAATACTTCGGTGCCTTCTGGCAAGTATTACTCCTACTGAATTTCCTTATTGGTTTGGCTATCGCGCTAGGTCGTACGGGTTACGTGCGCTTGGGTGGTTTAGCGAGACCAGATATCGATACCTTTAAATGGTTGTCGATCGTACTTTGTACCCTACTCGCGGGCGGCGGTGTTTTCTGGGCCGCAGCTGAACCTATCGCGCACTTTGTTTCTGCGCCGCCTCTATACGGTGAAGCATCACCAAAAGCATCTGCAATCAATGCACTTTCTCAGTCTTTCATGCACTGGGGCTTCCTTGCTTGGGCAATCTTAGGTTGTCTTTCTTCTGTGGTGTTGATGCACCTTCATTACGACAAAGGCTTACCACTAAAACCGCGTACTCTGCTTTACCCAGTGTTTGGCGACAAAGCGATCAACGGTTGGATTGGTGACGTGGCTGACGCCTGCAGCATTATCGCCGTAGCTGCTGGCACTATTGGTCCAATTGGCTTCTTAGGTCTGCAGATCAGTTACGCGTTGAACTCGCTATTCGGTTTGCCAGACACCTTCATCACTCAAAGCATGGTGATTGTGGCTGCAATTCTAATGTACACCTTGTCAGCGCTAAGCGGCGTGAGCAAAGGCATCCAGCTTGTGAGCCGTTACAACATCATTTTGTCTGTGGCTCTAATTGGTTACATCCTGTTCTTCGGCCCAACCAGCTTTATTGTCGATGGTTACGTGCAAGGCATTGGCCGTATGGTGGATAACTTCTTCCCTATGGCGCTTTACCGTGGCGACACAGAATGGCTAAGTTGGTGGACAGTATTCTTCTGGGGCTGGTTTATTGGTTATGGACCGATGATGGCAATCTTCATCGCGCGTATCTCACGCGGCCGTACCATTCGTCAGTTGATCCTTTCTATCAGCATCGCTGCACCTCTGATTACCTGTTTCTGGTTCAGTATTGTTGGCGGCAGTGGTTTAGCATTCGAGCTAGAAAACCCAGGTTTGATTTCATCCGCATTTGAAGGCTTTAACCTACCAGCGGTTCTGCTTGCGATTACCTCTGAACTGCCATTCCCAATGGTGATTTCGGTATTGTTCTTGATCCTGACCACGACGTTTATCGTTACAACCGGTGACTCAATGACTTACACCATCAGTGTGGTAATGACAGGCTCAGCAGAGCCAAATGCCGTGATTCGCTCGTTCTGGGGCTTAATGATGGGTGTGGTGGCTATCGCGCTTATCTCGATGGGCTCAGGCGGTATCTCTGCATTGCAGTCTTTCATCGTGATTACTGCCGTACCCGTGTCTTTCATTTTGCTACCAAGCATCTGGAAAGCACCAAGCATCGCCAACCACATGGCAAAAGAGCAAGGTTTGGTTTAATCAAATAAGCTTTTACCACACAAACATAAAACAAGCGCCTATTAAGGCGCTTGTTTCTTATTGAGCCATTGCAATAGCCGCTTCATTACGCAAGGTAAGTTACGACCCGATCTCTTTGAGTCGAGCAGTAAAGTGACGCAGGACCGGCGGTTCGTAAGTGAACTCCAAACCTTTGACATTATGTACATTCTCTTTCACTTTTTGGAATGCTTCGATAACGTAATCCATGTGCGTTTGAGTGTAAGTCGCCCTTGGCAAAGTCAGGCGTAGAAACTCCGCAGGACAAGGCAATTGCTTGCCTGTTTCAGGGTCTCGTCCGAGCAATAGTGAGCCAATCTCCGGCGCTCTAATACCAGCAACTTTATACAACTCACACGCCAGAGCATGAGCAGGAAATTGATCACCCGGAATATGCGGTAGAAGTTTCCCTGCATCAACAAACGCCGCATGACCACCGGCTTGCTGGCAGACAATACCTATCGCCTCTAACCCTGAGACCAAGTATTGAATCTGAGCGATACGGTACTCCAACCATTCCTGTCGCATCCCGTCATAAAGGCCAACAGCAAGGCGCTCCATCGCTCCTCCCTCTAAACCGCCGTAAGTAGGAAAGCCTTCTTGCACAACACACAGAGTTCGACATTCGTTGTAGACGTCGATAAAGCTGTCATCCTTGAAACACAATAATCCGCCCATCTGAACCATTGCATCTTTCTTTGCAGACATGGCTAATGCATCAGCATATTTGTAGCTCTCGAATGTGATCTCTTCAATCGACCAATCTTGGTAGCCCGGCTCACGCTGCTGAATAAAGTAAGCATTTTCTGCATATCGAGCTGAGTCCATGATGACAGGAATATCGTATTTCTGACCAATGGCATACACCGCTTTTAAGTTCGCGATAGAAACAGGTTGGCCACCGGCAGAGTTGCACGTAATTGTACTGACGATATAAGGAACGTTTTTCGGGTCGGCATCAAGAATCGCTTGCTCAAGCTTATCGATATCAAAATTGCCTTTGAAATCAGCATTGACTGAAGTATCAAACGCTTCTTCCGTGTAAACATTTTTAGCCACACAGCAATTGATTTGTGTATGCCCCTGAGTGGTGTCAAAGAAGTGATTCGACAATGCGACCATTTTGGTTCGGTCAAGTCCTTTCTCTTTTTCACGTTTGGCGATCAAGACCGGAATGTAAATCTGTTCCGCACCACGGCCTTGGTGAGTAGGAATCGTCAGCTCGTAGCCAAAAATGTCTTTCACTGCATTCGCCAACGCATGATAACTACGGCTGCCGCTGTATGCCTCATCGCCTCTAAACATGGCGGCCTGCATATCTTGAGTGATCGACCCAGTACCACTGTCTGTAAGCAAATCAATAAACACATCGTCGCTTTCAAGCAGAAATGGATTCATTCCTGACTCTAAAATGGCTTGTTCACGATACGCTCTCGTTGTTCTTTTTACGGGTTCAACGACACGAATACGAAACGGTTCTGGCAAATGTTTAAAGTTTTCCATCAAAAATACCTTACTTCCAGATAGTCGCACACGTCTCTTCCATAAGCGAAAAGTACAAATGTGCGCACTAATTTAATAGCAATTAATTGTTCTAAAGAGAGATAACTTTTGAACAGCAAACTCAGCGAAGGGTTCGCTTAGTCAGCGCTACAACGACCGTATTACACAGTTCAACGATCAGTTAAAACGGGCTCTGCTGTTAAAGTCGAATTGCATTAAGAAAGGTAGATTTTAGAAAGATAGGCACGTTGCGGATCACGCGTGTACCAAGCAATAGAGCTTGAGCACTGCTTGTGTCGCATCAATAAAGGCATACGCATCTTACATCCTCTTCAAGCAGTCAATAAATGAAAACACATGAGTTGCGTTTCCCCCAAAACCAAGCTTAATCACGAATTAGCATTGGTTGATTTCTAGTCTATTTCGTCGTTATTACTAACACTAAACCTTAACCGCCACAATCGCTGCACGCTCGTGCCATCAAGGATATGAGAATAGAATCACAAAAAAACAGCCTAGTTATGCAATGGCTCGCAGTCACTTTTACACAGAAAAAATGGCATAATTTGAATCGCTTGCTTGGATAAAAACGGCCCCGACACATAATCTGTATCGGGGCCGTTTTTATGGGGTGGATTCAAAAAGCTTCACAACTTACAGGTGAAGTTTACGCAGCTCTTTCTTATCCACTTTACCGACACTGGTCTTGGCGATCTCGTCCACCAGCTTCACTTTTAGTAGTAACGCTTCTCTGGCAAGAATGCCTTTGCTGATAAAGTCTTTCGCAAAACCTAACAGCTCTTTCTCAGTCATCTCTGCATCGTCTTTTAACGTCACCAACGCTAGCGGCACCTCGCCCCATTTGTTGTGTGGCATGCCAATTACAGCGACTTCAGACACGGCCTGATGCTGGTGCAGAATGTCTTCCAACTCTAAAGAGCTTACCCACTCACCAGAAATCTTAATCATGTCTTTTACGCGGTCAGTGATCTTGATAAAGCCTTCATTGTCGATATGCGCGACATCGCCAGTGTGTAGGTAACCACCACGCCACAAGGCTTTAGAGTTCTTGTTATCTTTGTAGTAGCTTGGCGTTAACCAAGGCGCACGAACAACAATCTCACCTGCACTCTCACCATCGTGTGGAAGCCTGTTCATCTCATCATCGACAATATGAGCTTCCACCAGCGCGACTTTCTTACCAGTCTTAGAGCGGTATTCCGCTTGCTGATCTAGGTCGAGTTCAAGCTGCTCTGGAGTCAGTTGAACAATAGACAGAATTGGTCCTGTTTCGCTCATGCCGTACCCCGCAAACACATCAATATCGCGCTCAAGGGCTGATTTACACAACGCTTTTGGTAGCGCTGCACCGCCAATCACGACTTTCCAACCAGAGAAATCAATAGACTTGGATTTTGGTGAGCTCAACAGCAGATGCAGAATGGTTGGCACACAGTGTGAGAAGGTCACTTTCTCTTGTTCAATCAAGTTAAGCAGAACATCTGGGACATATTTGCCCGGGTAGACTTGTTTCACGCCAAGCATGGTCGCCATGTACGGAAGTCCCCATGCGTGGACGTGGAACATTGGCGTTATCGGCATGTAGATATCACCTTGATGCAGTCGACCTTGCGACGCATTGGTGCCGATGGTGCTCAATATGCCCATGGTGTGGAGAACCAGTTGGCGGTGAGTAAAGAACACGCCTTTAGGGAAGCCTGTCGTACCCGTGGTGTAGAAAGTGGTCGCGATGGTGTTTTCATCGAAATCAGGGAAGTTGTATTCGGTGCTTTCTTGCTCCAGAAGACGCTCGTATTCACATTCATCGTTATCGCGTAAAACCACATAACGCGTCACCGTATCAATACGACCTTTGATCTGATCCAGAATTGGCAGAAACTCTTCGTTGATCAGGATAATGTCATCTTCCGCATGGTCGATGGTGTAAAGGATCTGCTCTGGAGACAAGCGCACGTTGATCATGTGCAGCTTTGCACCAATCATCGGGATGGCAAAGTAGCATTCAAGATAACGGTGTGAGTCATAATCCATTACCGCTACCGTATCACCTTTCTTTACGCCCATTCTGGTTAGCGCGTTTGCAAACTGTCTCACACGGTCATGAAACGTTTTGTAGCTGTGACGACGGTGATTTGCGTAGACGATTTCTTGCTCGGGGTTGAAAGCCACTGGGGAAAACAGCAAGTTTTTAATTAACAACTGATAATTGGATGGATCATTTACATACTGGTTCATATCGGGGATTCTTTTTGTATTTTTCTTAACGTTCGCTTTGCGCGAATGGCGCTATTATCACTCAAAGACAAGACTGTATTCAGTACACAATATTGAGATCAGGTTCGAAAGACGCCATATATCTAAAGTACGCGGTTTCTAAAGTACCCCTGTATTGTAGCCTTCTATCACCAAGTCAGAAATGCTTCATCCCACGACTTAATCATTAAGTTTTGTCATGGTCAGAAAAAGTGCAACGAAACCGTCACAGTTTGTCGTTAGCATACATCCCACACTCGTAAACCTCGCTCTATACTGACCGACACGTTACATCGACCTCAATCCAAACTGTGAGAAGCCAACTATGTCCAAGCCTTTGTATGTTTTTGATCTGGATGAAACCTTAATCAACGCTGACTGCGCAATGATTTGGAATGAATTTATGGTCGAGAAAGGCATCGCCACTGCGTCTAACTTTATTGAGGAAGATAAGCGTCTAATGGGCTTATACGCAGAAGGCAAACTGGACATGGAAGATTACCTAACGTTCTCCATGAAGCCGCTAGAAAACATGCCTATTGAACAGGTCAAAGCCTTAGTGGAAGAGTGCGTTGAAAACCATATTCTGGCTAAACAATTCCCTCAAGCCAAAACACTGATTAAACAACTGTCTCGTGATGAGATTGATATGATCATCATCTCTGCCAGCGTCACTTTTTTGGTTGAAGCAGTTGGTCGACGTATCGGTATTCCTAATGCTCTCGGCATTGATTTAGTCGAGCAAGGCAACTGCTACACCGCGGAAATAGAAGGCATCCCGAGTTATCGCGAAGGCAAGGTTACACGCTTAAAACAGTTGTTAGAGGCTCAACCTGAGACCTACTCAGACATCCATTTCTATACTGATTCGATCAACGACTTACCACTGTGTGAATGCGCGGATTACGCTTATCTGGTCAATCCATGCCCTCGCTTAAAAGAGCACGCCGATAGACCGAATTGGACTGTGTTAAGTTGGGGGTAAAAGGCGGCAAGACAAGAGCCCCACTCAAGCAGTAGGGCTTCTAATATCATCCGTTTGTGTTATCAGTGGTCTTTTGCAGCAAAATGAACTTGCCTTCTGAATGCACCACCAATACTTTTGGGGAAAGCGTGTAGACTTCTAACCTTTGAACCGAGTGAAAGAAATCATATTTAGATGCTTGCTCGACGGCTTTGTCTTGCTTTTCTCCAATCCCAGTTTCATTGATAACAAAGACATTCTCTTCAATCTTCACCAACTCAAACAGCCTAGTATAGTCGTAACTTTTATCGCCGACCTTGAGCGTTGACTGTAAAAGCAGTTTTCCCCCACTCAAAGCATCAATAATATAGTCAAACTCAACACCTTCATTAGTCGATACGTTTGCCGAGAAGCGATGAGATATATCGTGATACGCGGGCTTCTTCAGCATAAAAATGCCCAAACAAGAGAAAATTAGAACAACCAACACGTCCTTCTTCTTACAGCGAAGCAACATAAATGTCACCCTTGACCTTACTGATGATATACGATCCTTTCTTGTCGAAATCAAAATTTGAAATCTCAGTGCACGCTATTTCTTCACTCGTAAAAATCACGTTTGCGTCAATGTCGCATTTATCTAACAGCAATGGGGATGAATCGATTTCCAGTGGCAATTTTGGATAATGTAAAGCATTGCGACTCAACATGATCCCAACGAAAAACACTGAGAGAAGAAAAACAAAACCCAGATCTCTTACTCTAAACTCACGATTCTCATTAATGCTGAAAAGCTCTTTGAGGAACTGAGATTGAAAAAAACGGTACTTTTTCTCGGATTCTGGGTCACGATCGTAAATGCTATTCGCCGCATAAGTGATCTCATCATCATTAAACTCGTAACCATCATTTAATGTTAAATAATAGCCAACCCCACGTTGGCTTTTAATTTCCACTATTTGCTCAAGGGGCTTGAGCTGCCTTCTTGTTTTCGATATCAACTGAATAAGATTGGAACTATCTGGCCGATAATTCCCCTCGTTTGCGTTTCCCCAAACTTCATCAATAATCGAATCGCTTGACCGTACTTCACCTTGACTGTGTATGAGGTAATAGAAAAGATTGAATTCATATTTGGTAAAATGGATATCAATTCCATTTTCACCATATAAGCTTCTTTTCTTTTTATCGATAGTCCAAAATGTCTCTTTATTCATAGGTTAATCCATATATCGACACACTTCGTCGTTTTGATTTGTAGAATTCCTCGTTCGCTTTAGAGCTATCTTGCCCAAAAGCACCTAAATTCATTAAGAAAATATCTTTACGACCTTTCAGTTTCTCGACAACCTCATTACCACGTTTTAGCGAAAGGTTTAGGTTATAAATTGTGTCCCCGACAATCGAAGAAGAACCTACGACAAGCAAGGCATCTGCATCGATGAACTCGTTCGTTGAAGAGATATGAGATAAATCCGCATCTCGCGTTTCATACAATGCCGTATCAAAATAGACCGTAGTTAGATGCCTAAAATTATTGTTATTCAATGTTCTGTGCAAAGCAGAGAAGTCGTTTCGTTCGCAGATATCATAGGAGGATGCCTTCAGCTCACTAAGCTTCTGTTTCAAGACATAGCTGTGAACTGAATGAGATTCGATAGTACGCCCCATAAAGGAGTAATAGTTACCATCTTTCATTGTGTTCTTTGCGATCAAATAGGTATCACAACTCTCAACTAACTCTTGAGCAATGACTGTATGACTGAAGGTAAACATCAGCGTCAAAGCAAATTTCACAAAATATGATTTATTCTTCATCGTCTTCATTTCCAATATAAGTAGAGCTAGATTCTTGTAAAAGTTCGTAGGAGATTCTGTCTGTAAGCTTCTCATCTTCATCAATTTCATCGATATCAATAATTCCCGTTGATTTATTCCAAGCGTTGGCACAATTTAACGCTTCAATATCATCAAGATTCGAATTGGTATCGATTATAAATATCGACTTAGCTGACACATCATTAACGTATTTGTTCTGCACCGTGCTGCAAAAATCCGAGAGTATGTCTTTGTCTTCGTCTTTTTGGTCCTGTTCAGAAAGATAAATATCGTCTAAGGAAGTAATATTAATTACGACCGTTCTTTTATTATCTAAGTTAAATGCATTTTTCAGTGAATAGTTAAAGCCCTGAATTGGAGAAACAAAGCTATCACTGAAATCCATACTATTAACTATTGAGAGAAACTTACTATAATCACTCGAATTAGTTAGAGCTTGCTGACTCGGGCAGGTCTTAGAGTTTCCGAAGTATTTATTTCTAGTGACTTTCAACTCGTCTACACTAGCCATGTTCGTTCGCTTCGAATCGGAAATAGCGTCACCATCTGTATAGCTGTACCCATTAGACTCGAGAAATTCGTCAAAGTAGTTGTCTAAGTAGAGGTAGTTGGCGCCTCCATAGTTTGGCTTAGCATAGTGATAGGCAAGCTCTTTGTATTCCTCATAAATAGGGCTGGATTCGAGCTCTGCAATCACCTCCTCTTGATCTTCGATCTGTTCTTCTTTGTCCTCGAGGTTAGACTCATACTCCTCAATATCTTCATAAAGGTCGTCAATCTCCCTCTCTAAGCGTTCTCTCTCCGCCTCTAGTTGATCTTTCTCTGCCGGATCCTCTGTTTCAGCAAGCAGTTCATTGATCTCGTTAATACGCCTTTGTTTCGCAGCAATCTGAGAGTTAGCGTTTGATATATTGTTTTCTATCGAAGATTTTTGATTCTCAAGAGTCTTGAGCACATCAAGCTCACCAAAATACTTCTCCCACCATTGAAATGGGAAGTTATCCCCACGTGGGAAGGTGCTCCAACACTTGCCACTTATGTTGATACGATACCCATAAGGAATCACCGTTATCGTTGAATTGGTTTTATCAAATAATGATTTGAGTGCATCGTTAATTTCATATTTGACTTCATTCGCAATTGAACGAGTTCTAGGGTCGTTCGAAATAGCGATGATGATATTCAAATCTTCATAGTGTTTTGCTCTAATAGTTTTTGCACTCACAGTGAATGAATCGTTGCCCACACTGCTCAAGCCCGGGGTTAATTTGCGGTGCTGCTGCATGGGCAAAGAGGTCGTCATATACACGACTTCATCATCGTCATGCTCTTCAAAGGTCCAGTCATCGTTGGAGCCATTCACATCAAGACCATTTGATTCAGCCACCTGCTTTTCTACATTCCCCTCCGAGTCACCCGTTATAGCGGTAAGATCGTTAAGTTCGCTAGCTGTGTTAATCTGGACTTTTGCAGCTAAATAGCTTCGGCTCATATCGTATGAGTAGTAAGCAAATACAATTGCAGACAGCATAACCAACAATACGATTGGCGTAGCCGACCCTCTTTGATTTCGCATTAGTGGTGTTTCCCGTAATGAGTGGAAGAAAACTTAACTTCAAACCACTGATAAATTTCTTCTGGCAACTCAATGGTGTTGAACGCGGCAATTTCACGACACAGAGTCACCCTATAGACTGAGTGATACTTCTTATAAGCGTTGATGACAGGACTGATGTCAGAGAGTGATGTATCTATATCGCAGGCTTTCCCTTCAAGATCGTTGTTGATGCGAACTTTCTTGTACTTCTGTCGACTCGACGTAACCTCCCCGTAAGCTAGCTCTTCAACGATGATTGAGATGTTTCTCTCTTCGAGATGAAAAGCATCCGATAACTTTTGTACCTCTGCCTCTTTCAAATTACCTTCAAATATATCGCGACGATTGGATATCACTTCACCAGCTTGATAAGCCATATCAGACATCTCAAACTTCAAAGACGTTGAAGCGGCATACTGCATAGTTAACAACAACGCAAGAAACAAAACAGGCGCAAGAATCGTCGTTTCAACCGCCATCCCACCATGTTCTGAATTAATAAATCTCATTGACGATAACCAGTTCTCTTTTCATGTCTAAGAAGGCTGACGGATATATCGTTGAAAACAGCCATGAAAATCTCTTGTAGTCGAAATCAAAGGAAATAAGAATTAAGTTTGTTTTCTTTATATTACTTTGATTGCATACCAGTTCGTTTTTACGTTCAATTAAATCATCGACAGTTTGAAAGCAAGTGAATGCAAGTGAGCTAGCATTTATATCGATGACATTTGTATTTACTTTATGATTCAATTCTTTTATAAAGTTCGACTTTGATAGTTCTACGTTGTCTTCTTTCTCTATGGACTTGTAATCGAATAACTGAACTGAGCGAGTAATATTGTAATTAAGTAGACTCTCATTACCTACATATTGAAAGAATCCAACTATAACAATCAAGATATAGATAATAATCGGAATGGTGAATACAGCCTCTATAGCAGCTATACCATCCTCGTTATTTAAGTGAGGTATATTTAATATCTTCATAAATTAACAAGGCCTTTTCTTTGTCTTTATATTTTTTATTGAGAAGGTCAATGACCATTTCGTCTTGGCCTGCAACTATGCCTGCTAAGACAACATACTCAATGTCATTAGTACCAGTTTCATACGAGTTATAGATCTTCAAAAAGTTTGCTTTATCATCAGGTTTGTAAGCGAATCTAGAAAGCAGCATGTTGTTGTAGATACTTTCCGAGGTCGGATATTTTTTACTCAATGTATTAAAGCGTTCACTACATTGTTTTTTTCCAAGTTCTTGGCACTGTGAGACCGCATATAAATTGTCGACTTTCGCTGCTAGCTTATTGTTTCCTGAGTATCCCTGAGTCTTTTTTATGTCATCAAGATAACTTCTAGAACGCTCGTTATCGCCATTTTCTAGATAAATAACCGCTAGCAAATACAAGTCGTCATAATTGAGTTTCTCTTTAGTACTCAAAACGTAAATAGCCCGATCTCCGTTGCCATTTTTGTAGAACGAGTAAGCCAGCAAGAAGTTCTCTCTATCACTAAGCTGCTTTTTCTCTGATAGTTGTGTGATAACTTTGTCGTAGCTTTCTAAATTGAATGCCAGCTCTGCGCTTTCATAGTCTTGCCCTGTAGACTGACACCCAAACAAGGCGAGGCACAGCATTGAAATACCGAATTTTTTTTTCATTACATCTTACTCACTAGGTTCAGGACGCCCGGGGCGATGATTTCGACAATAATTGGGAACATGATGAAAACAATGAGCGGGATTCCCATTTTCGCGTTCACCTTACCTATCTTTTCTTCGGTTTCGATAAAGTGAAAATCACGGGTTTCCTTAGACAAAACACGTAGAGCATCTGTCACTGCTGCACCGCTTTCTACCGCGTTTTCGAGTACCGCCGTAAAATCTTTAACCTCTTGTAGGTCCAAATTTTTACGTAGGTTTTCCCCCGCAATGCTAAAGCCATTATTCGAAATATCATTCGAGTAGATCTTGATGTAGTTTGCCAGTGAAGATGACATGTTTCCGATATACTCAGACACAGCAATGAGACCCAATTCCACCGTCATACCAGATTTTGTCGCAGTTGCTAATAGGTCCAAGAAGTAAGTAAAGTTAGTCTTAATTCGACGTCGTTCTTCGTTAATAAAAAATGTCCTAAAGATCATCTTTATCATAATATTATTAACTATTATAAAGACCACCATAAAAGCCAACATTTTTATTTTGTCTTCATTCAGGTAGTAAACAACAGCCAAACCTAGTATTGCTTCTAGAAAATAAATAAGAAAAAAATTGGTTTTATCTTTTTTCTTAACCAAGCCACCTGAAGGTAGCATTGTATAAAGTTCGTTTTCAGATAGGTACTTTGTAATCAATGAATATAAGAAATCATCTAAAATCTTTTTCTGCTCAGAGATTTGGTTAAATATATTATAGTATTCTTGCTTACTATCATGGTCAGAAATCATAAACTTAAAGTTATCTACATATTCTTGTTCTTCTTTCATACTTTTACTATTAAGTATAAAAACAATTGAACCAAGTAAGAAAAGTAGAATACTGATGGCAATAATCATAGCGCTACACTGTCAATCATTCGTTTAATTAAAACAAAGCCAATACTTACACTTGTAACCACATAGATAAGTATGTACTTACCGTATTGTTCGCTAATCAAATACTCATAGTTTTCAACTGCAAAGCTCTTGAGAACAAAGAGCATCAAAAAAGGTAACACAACCAATATCTTTGCTGCCCCTCGTGACTCAGATGTCAACGCTAATGTCTTCTTACGAATAACCTGAGAAGCAACAAGATCTTGGGCAAGTTCGTTTAGAGAATCTTTGATGCTGCCACCGCGTTTTAGGCTCATTTGAACGTTTGCACTGAATACCGCATACCCTTTGTAGGGATAGATTTTTTCACCTGCAATCAACGCTTCTTCCAGTGTGTTTCCTGCATGCACCTGTTTGATGATTCGTTCAAACTCGATACGAATCTTACCAACCGTGTGGCGCGACGCTGATTCAATTGCTGAAATAATTGTCTTACCAGACAACAAGTTCCTGCTGATCATCCGGAGTGAAAAGGCAAACTTATCTTCGAAGTAGTTACTAAGCTTCAAATGGTACTCTTTCAAAATCAGCAAACTACCAATCGTTATCACAACACCTACGAGAATCAGTGTGATGAAATAAGATAAATCAAACGTCTCACTTACGAAAATCATAAAAGCGACGTAAAACAAGATAACGCCACAATGCAAAACGAAAGCACCTAGACCATAGATTTCAAAGAAGATAACCAGGATGTTCTGGCTCAAGTACTTAATATAGAAATCGTTGATCTCTTTTTTGACTTCATCAAACTTACTGGCTTCCTCAAGTTCAGGAAGCTCAGCGTCTTCAATGTATTCGTCTATTTTGTTGCTTCGATTAAACATCAGTAAATACCAACGCGAGTTCATTTTCCAAGCCCGCAGCCTTCACTTTTCGCTCTAGCAAAGTGGATTTGACCTCGTTTACGTGATCATCTTTTTTGTGGTCATAAACGAATAGGTCTTGCGTGGCGATAACACCTCCATCAAAGTTACCTACTTCCGTAATATGAGTGATTTTCCGTCGACCATCGATAAGGCGACTGGTTTGAATGATGATGTCTACAGCTTGGCTTATCTGCTTTTTGATAGATTCTGGAGACAAGTTACTTGCCGTCATCATAATCATGCTTTCCAAACGAATTAGCGCATCTTTGGGGTTATTCGAGTGAATGGTCGACATCGAGCCATCGTGACCAGTGTTCATCGCTTGAAGCATCTCGAAAGCCTCGTCACCACGACACTCACCTACGATAATTCGGTCCGGGCGCATACGTAGAGAGTTAATAACAAGAGAACGTATTGAAACCTCCCCCGACTCTTCACTACTCGCAGGACGAGATTCAAGACGAACAACGTGCTCATGTTGCAATTGGAGCTCAGCTGCATCTTCAATGGTCACGACTCGATGACCTTCGTTGATTTCGTTGGAGCAAGCGTTAAGCAATGTCGTTTTACCCGAGCCAGTACCCCCAGAAATGATGATGTTTGCCGCAGAGCGAACCATTACACTCAAATAAAGCGCCATCTCCTCAGTCATCGACTCGTATCGAACTAAGTCAACAATATCGAGCTTATCTTCGCGAAATTTACGAATCGAGATGCTACAACCATCTAAAGCAATTGGTGGAACAATGATGTTTACACGGCTCCCATCCGGCAGGCGCGCGTCTACCATTGGTGAGCTTTCATCAATGCGTCGGCCAATAGGAGATACAATTTTTTTCGCTATACGTAAGACTTGATCTTCATTCTGAAAAACCACATCGTAAGCACGACTAATTTTGCCGTTACGTTCTACAAACGTCTCCGTTAAGCTGTTAACCATAATGTCACTGATGGTGTTGTCACCAAGCAGATCCTCTAAAGGTCCATAGCCAAAGATGTCATCTTTCACTTCTTTTGTTAGCTTCTGACGATCTGACTCAGTTAAAATGAATGAAGAACTTGAAAGAAATTCATTCACTGTGTTGTAGATGGTGCTACTTTTAATGCTGTCGTCTTCATGTTGAATATCTGTAATATCGATATTATCTAAAACAAACTTTCGGCAGAGCATAAATATTTTTGAATCAATCATTCTTCACCAACCTAGTGATAATTTCGTTCTTACTATCTTTATTTCTAAAAAATCTATTTTTACTATCAGGATTGAATTTATAACTAATTCTTTGACCTGTTTTCTTATAAATACTACTCTTGTCCAACAAGTATCGACTTTCTTTATTCGATTTAATTTGAAACGTTTTTACGTTCGTGTCCTTACCTTTAATTTCCTGCTCAATAAGATACTTAAGCATATATACCGACTCTAAAGATGCATCAGTAACCATAGTTACATTGTCAGATTTGTTAATAAGCTGCTGATAGAGCTCTATTTTCGTAAAGTAAAAAGGTACATAAATAAATATGTAAGAAAATTCACCATCAAAGATATTGAAAAAATTCATCAACTGCTCAGCAATTTTGTCAATGGAATGCAATGTGGTGTGATGCAAAACATCAATCGAGAAATAAGAAAAATTTTCATCAACTTTAATGATGTATTCTTCAGCCGCTTTCGCATCGACATTCTCTCCATTGATCAACATATTAATGATCTTAGGGTCTGCTTTTTTACCAATACGCGCGTCTAAAGAGATGCTGAAAACATCTAAGTTAATAAATAAGGTATTTAAGCTTGGCCTTTTTCTGACGTAGTCACGCAAATTATCGTATACGTAGTGTAAGACCTTATCACCATGAAGTTGGGTCGTGTCAGAAAGCAAAAACCAGTGGCTGCTGTTTGATTTTACAATTCCGAAAAACCACAAAATCATATTAAATACTTGCTTGGACATATCAGAATAACTGGTGTATTCACTGATACCTTCTGATTTGATGAACCAGTAATAATCCAGATCTTCACGATCACCATAAATGAGTGTCCCCACTCGGCCTTTAGTGACTTCTACGAATTTAGCAAGCCCTTCCTTTTCTCTTAACGTGTCTTCATCACTAATGACGTAAATCTTTGATTTAAAGTGTAGGTTGAATACGTTCTCTAATGACTCGATATCGTCTTGATAATCGATGATTTCAACATTGTAAGCAGAAAAATAGTTCTGAACACGTTGCATGATCTCATTGTTGTTAGAGATAACAATGATCATGTAAGGTGAAAAAGCTTTACCTTTTGCGCTAGTCTGGCTTTTACTTGCTCGTTTTAATTTCTCTAAAATCATTTAAATTACCACAGCTCTAATGAAGAACAGGCCGTTTCATTGGCAAAGTTATCGAGTTCACTATCAGACATTGAGAAATGTCCATATGTAGGGACTTCCCAAACTTGACAATTAACCAGTCGCGTATCACTTACATGTACTTCCCATAGCAGAAGTTGCTTATCATCGTAGTTTCCGATATCAATAAAGTTCGGCGAAAAATCGTAGATGTTTTCCATATCAATTTTTAATTGATAGAGGCGCTCCCTAGACAAATTATCTGTATGATAAACGTTAATTCCATGAATCCAAGAAACACTTTCGTTCTTTATTTCTTGGTTGATCGCCTTTGAAAAAGGAAGAATATATTGAATATTATTTCCTTCAGAAATTTCATGGACGATATACACGTAATCATCTTTTAGTGCACTGCTACATCCAGAAAATAGTGTCACTACCCCTATCAAAAAGGTGTATTTAAATTTAGTTTTCATAATGATATTGAGCATGTTTAATAATATCCTTTACTTCAGGCACGTCATCACTGCCATCTATATTAGTGAATATAGAAAGGGATGACTTTATATTTACCTTTGGTAGTTTTGGCTGATCTATACTGTTTTCTACAAAGTTAACTTCTGCAAAGACCATTAACTCAGTTTTATTAGATTGAAAGTTCTCAGACGTAAATAGCGCACCAATAACGGGTAAGTAACCTAAAAATGGAACTTTTGACACGGCTTGCGTCTGACTGTTATCAATCAATCCTGCAAGGACGAAAATATCTCCGTCATTAACGTTGAGCTCTGTATTCACACTCCGAGTGTTGAGCTGTGGAGTGTCATTACCAGCTAAGTTGATAAAACCAGCAATTTGTGATGATGAGATATTCGCTCTTAGGTCAATACTCTGATCTCGTTTGATCTCTGGTTTAAACTCTAACTTGATTCCGTACTCTTTAAATTCGACGTCAACGTTTTCATCATCGTAAGTCAAGACAGGGATTTCGCCCCCCGCTTCGAATGTTGCAGTTGAATCATTCGTGACGATGATTGAAGGCCTTGTAAGTACCGTGGCCAAGTTATTGCGAGATAAAATTCCTATCGTGGCGTTGAGCATTTCACTCGTCACACCATCTATTTTGCTCCAGCCAGCACTCCATTGGATGCCAAGATCATCATCAATGCTCTTCGATACCTCGGCCATGGTGAGTTTAATTCGCACTTGGCGGTTTTCAGTGATCGTCGTGTTATCAACGTAATAGCTTGAAATTGCACTCCTGATCAGTTCATTAAGCTCTCGCTTTTCGACTTTGTCCTTAACCGCGCCATTGATATAAATTTTCTCCGCGACTTTGACCGCTTCTATGTCCTTGAAGCCTGCGGAATCAAGGTATTTATTAAGGTTTTCGGTCTCTTGGTCAGTGTCACGTACCTGAATGACATACTCAGTAGTTTCCTCTTCTCCCTTTACAATGACCTTGGTCTTCCCCGCTTCATGTGCAATCAGGTACAAGTTATTACTATCCGTCAGAGTGACATCAACGATCTTGTCCGATCCAACAACGATATCTTTAGGGACATACGAAAGGGACATATGCCTAGTTTCATTAACAGACATAGTAATAAACGTGTCGGCATGTACATATAAAGACGCTAAGCACAAAACAAAGCCGAGAACGATTTTTCTATTTAATAAAGTTGACATCGTATTTGTAGCTCGAACTAATATCATTTGCTTGAATTTCCTTAGATGAATCAACTTCTAATGTTGAATAATTTTCTAGATTGATACTCTTTTGTGTCACGTTGACTATCTTGAAGTAGCCTAACTGATCGGCTTGCAAATAACGCTCTACCACATCGTCATTGACCGAAAATACAACCGGGCTAAGATTTTCATGATCGCTGTTATGAGGCGCTGCGTTTTGCTCCCCTTCTTGCGATTGGTTTAGTGGTCGAATAAATACATTCTTCGAGAATAGTTTCACTTTTCTGGAGTTTTTATCTCGACCAGAGTTATTAAAATGCCAGTAAACGTCATAGAAATCTGAAGTGAAGTTTTCGATTGAGCTTCTATCCACTCTCAGCACTATATCGGTGAAGTTTTTACTTTTTAGACTTTCAAGGTCATCCAAGGAGATAAACTGTCCAGCGTCCATCTTGTGCTTTAAGATAAAAATCTCCGGATCAAGCAGCTCTTCTTCACCTTCAGTAATGTATAAGCCTTCATCTTCCGGGCTAAAGGTCGCAGGTAGAAGCTCGAAAGAATCACGTGACACCAATGTTCCCGCCTTAGAAGCATTCCTAACGGCTAAAGCAAGCACCGTTTTCTGGACGTTTTGTGGTTCTGCGTTTTCGGTTTCTTCATGATTTGATATCCTGCTTAAATCTTCTGATTTGTAGATACCAACAGCCCCCATCCCGATGATAAAGAGGGCAAGTAAACCAATAGTTTGAAATCTCATGCTTTGCCTTTATAAAAAAAGTGTATTTGAATGTATGACGTAAGATGCAATGATCGGAATCGCGTAAGGAACTCCATTCGAAGAAAAGCCGAATCTATCAAAATAGTGATTAAGGATTTTTAACTGAAGCACGGCAAGCCCGCCGCCAATAAGCGTCATGTGAAATAAAAACAATTTATAATCACTAAACTCAATAAAAATGAGCATAATCATTATCAGTTTTACATCACCCATGCCTAGCAACCTAAATGCACCTAAAGCAAAGAAAAATAAAGATATCGCTATATAGATAGAAAACTCATACCCAGAGATTTGGAATTCTGCGCCACCAAAAAACAGCTCGTAAAGATACTTAACAGACAGTAGTAACAACAAAAGAACAACTCTTTTATTGTATATTTTTCTGTGTTTTACATCTTCATATGAGATGACTAAAAGCAATGTGAGTATTAATGAATTTATAATAACCATTATTCATTTCTTATCCATTCAGAGAGCTATTAACACTTCTTGCCATATCAACCCAAGTTTCGTTCAATGTTTGTAGAAAGCTCGAGCTATCTAATATATATAACAGTGATACCGACATACAAACGCCAATAATCGCGTATTCCACTGAAGTAATACCATCACACGAAAATGCAAGACTGGTGATTTGTTTTTTCATATCGTTCCTTAACCAGAACTCAGTTCTTAATTACTGCTTAATATATTAGCCCCAAACCAAGATTAGACTTACACTAATAACATTAATTGTTAATTATTCATGTTATCAACATTCAAATAGTCTTTTTTTGATGTTAACTTAAGCAGGCACAAAAATTAAAAACCAATAACCGGGGTCTATTTTGTTTCGAAATAAACTATATGAGTACATACTCGTACTCTTTGTTAGCTTTTTTGCTTATGCCGTCGTCATACATTTATTAGATTTGCTTAAATACTGGGCATCCATCACTCGTGTTCTAGTTGAAATCAGAGATATCCGATAAGTTTATCCTCTCCCACTTCTCACTATTAATCTCAAACCTCACATGTATAAACCATGAAGGCTGAGTAGAAGAAGCCGTTACACTCCACACTCTCATACCCAGTCATTACTGGGTTTCATCACCTAAACTGGTTAAAATCCCAACATCACAACGTCAATGATGTCTGTCCTCCTCTCAATGTAACTTGAGACAAGCACCACGCTTCAGTGTTAACCATTAATGATTATCAAAGCAAAAGGATTAATTAATTGTCATTGCCATGAATTTTAGAAAGGATGCTACATAAGATTTTCGTGATATCCAACCAAGAAACGGATAAATATAAATTAACAATGATTAACAAATCGAATTAATGGAACATTTTTATAAAAAAGACTAAAAACCCCAAGCGGATATCCATGTTTTTACCTGATGCATCTCCGCACCGACGTATGAGTACAAATCACACTATTCATTTACTTTAGGCAGATTATTTATTCTAGATTTAGATGAAGTTTTCTTATTAAAAGCCAAATTTTGTTAATAACGTGGAGTATTGATTCGATAATGGTCATATTGAAATGGTCTTAACGAGCTGTAGCTACTTAAAAGCACAGCGAGAAACTTTAAATAACTTATGCAATGAGAAACACAATGAACAAAACACTAAAAAACTTCCTTTCTAATGAAGATGGTATTACTGCAATCGAGTACGCAATTATCGGTGTCGCTATGTCTTCTGCACTCTTTTACATCTTTGATGAAGGCGGCTTCCTTGAGTCTTTAGAAGATGCTTGGGGAACGATGGAAAAGAACATTAAGAACTCTGGAAAAGTACTAGGCAGCAGCTAATCAATCAAATTAAACAACTTTCAAAAGGTAAATACATGAACGTAGTTAAACACTTTCTAAATAACGAAGATGGTATTACAGCAATCGAATACGCAATTATTGGTGTCGCTATGTCTTCTGCACTCTTTTACATCTTCGATGAAGGTGGCTTCCTGGAATCACTAGAGAAGGCTTGGGGTGATATGGAAAGCAATATTAAGAAATCCGGAAACGTACTAGGCAATAGCTAATCAATCAAATTAAACAGCTTTCAAAAGGTAAACAAATGAACGTACTTAAACACTTTCTAAATAACGAAGACGGTATCACTGCAATCGAGTATGCGATCATCGGTGTAGCAATGTCTTCTGCACTCTTTTACATCTTCGATGAAGGCGGTTTCCTTGAGTCACTTGAAGACGCATGGGGCACCATGGAAAAGAACATTAAGAACTCAGGCAAAGTACTAGGCAGCAGTTAATCAATTAAACAGCTTTTAAAAGGTAAACAAATGAACGTACTTAAACACTTTCTAAATAACGAAGATGGTATCACCGCGATCGAATACGCAATCATCGGTGTCGCTATGTCTTCTGCACTCTTTTACATCTTCGATGAAGGCGGCTTCCTTGAGTCGCTAGAGAAGGCTTGGGGTGATATGGAAAGCAATATTAAAAAATCCGGTCAAGTACTAGGCAGCTAGAAACACCTGATGACCAATTCGCTTACAACTAAGGTAATTAACATGAATTTACTGAAACAATTTCTAAATAACGAAGATGGTATCACTGCGATCGAATACGCAATCATCGGTGTAGCAATGTCTTCTGCACTCTTTTATATCTTCGATGAAGGCGGCTTCCTTGAGTCACTTGAAGATGCATGGGGCACTATGGAGAAGAACATCAACAAAGCTGACAACATCCTTGGCAGCTCTTAATTACCATCCTGTCTAAACAAGGGAGCCTATATGGCTCCCTTTTTAACTTTCCGCCTACCAACCTCCGTACTCTTGTTCCTGACGATTACCTTCTCCTTCACAAATTAATCACTTGATTAAATACTGATTAATTTTTCGCATGTCGTATAAGAAATCAGCGTCTTATAATTAATCAAATGTTTAATATCTTGAGAGACGATTGTGACGGAAGCTCATCGAAGGGCGGGAAGACCCACAGATAAAATCGACGCACGGGAGAAGCTGATTTTCCATGCGCGTGAACTCTTCACCATTATGGCTTACGACAAGGTGTCTACTCGCCTAGTCGCGCAGAAAGCAGGTGTGAACGTGGCGATGATTCGCTACTACTTTGGCAACAAAGAGGGCTTGTTTGAGACCATGTTGCGCGAAACGCTGTCGCCGATGCAAAAGCAGATGCAAGCATTGATGTCCGACAGTAACGAGAAAAACTTCCTCGACTTAATGCGTACCTACTACCGCGAGATGATCAAAGCGCCACAGTTCCCGCGTTTGATTGCCCAAGTCATGCATATGCCTCCTTCAGAGACCCAACGCAAGCTGCTCGAAAAAGTTATCGCTGATATCAGCAAGCCAATGCAAGGCGTGATCTTTGATAAGTTGATCGACAGTGGCGTTTTACGAAAAGACGCCGACCCTCAACTTTGTCGCGTTTCTTACATCAGCTTAATGGTGTTTCCTTTTATGGCTCCACCCTCGTTGCTCGCCCTTCATGGTATCGAGCTCTCAGAAGCCTTCTTGAACCGATTATTCGAACACAACATACAACTGATGAAACATGGATTTTTAGACTCGGGCGACCAATATGAAAATGAATAAAAAGCTGCTGTTCTTTCCTGCCCTTGCTGTTGGGGTCGTCATTCTATTTTTGGCGATTAGCCTCAAGCCAGATTTGCCCGTCAAACCAGCCGGTGATCGTGCAAGATTGGTCGAGACGATTCCTCTTGAGCTGAAAGCGATTGCACCTGTTGCTATTGGCTTTGGCAAAATCGCACCAAAAGTTGAGTGGAAAGCGATAGCCGAAGTGACCGGTAAGGTGGTTTACCGTCATCCGCAACTGGAAAAAGGACAAGTGCTGCAAGCAGGAACGGAAATCTTGCGCATCGACCCACTCGATTACGAGTTGAAACTGGTTCAAGCTCAAGCCGATCTCAAATCTGCCCAAACCTCTCTGGCTAAGCTGAACCAAGAAGAAGCGAACCTCAAAAGCACACTCAAGATAGAAGCCAACCGTCTGGTTATCGCTAACAAAGAGTTAGACCGAAAACAAAACCTGCGTAAGAAAGGCCTAACGTCTCAATCAGATGTAGATCAGCAAGAGCAAAGCGCGCTCTCTCAACGTAAGTTAGTGCTGGATATCGAAAACCAAATTGGTTTGATGCCGGATGAAAAACGTGTCGCGGAAGCCCTAGTTAAGGTCAATGCATCAAAGGTGGACGAAGCGAAACGCTCACTTGATAAAACCATTATCACCCTTCCTTACGACTTGCGTATTGCAGAAGTCGAAATTGAGCAAAACCAAGTGGTTAATCTACAACAGACCATGGTGACAGGACATGGTATTGATGTCATGGAAGTGGAAGCTCAACTGTCCATTCATGACATGCAAACTTTGGCGGCGAGTATCGGTGAGTTTGTTCGCGATGAATCTGGTATTCCACAACCTGATATGAATGCGATTCATGCCAACATTGAACTCAGCAGCGGTAACCTCTCTGCAAGCTGGCCTGCGAAAGTTGCACGCATCAGTGAAACGGTTGATCCAAGCCAAGCGACTGCCGGTGTGATTCTGGAAATTGAACAAGACTACCGTGCATTAAACCCAACCTCTGCGCCTCCATTGGTGAACGGCATGTTTGTGCGAGCCTTGATTGAGGGACAAGAGAACCCGAGTTGGGTCATCCCAGAGCGTGCGCTTCATGGCGATAAGATTTACCTAATGGGTGATGACAATCGTCTGCAAGTAGTGACGGTAGAAGTGTTATATCGCCGCAATAACCAAGTGGTGATCGATGGCGAATTGGAGCAAGATCAGAAGCTGATCATCAACGACTTGCTGCCTGCGATTAACGGCATGCTATTGAAAGAGTCACCTGAACCGTCAGAAGCGGCTATTGAGGAGTCTGATTCATGATCCGATTCTTCGCCAAGCACCCAACGGCAGCCAACTTGCTGATGCTAACGCTGCTGATATTGGGGATTTCTTCGCTTTCCACGATTAAGCGGGAAACCTTTCCTGAGTTTGATCCGCCCTACATCCTTGCTGGTGTAGTTTACCCTGGCGCTTCCCCTCAAGAAGTCGAAGAAAGTATCTGTGTCCGCATGGAAGATGCTGTTGATGGCCTTGCTAACATTGAAGAAACGCAATGTGAAGCGATTGAAGGCTCTGCACGTCTTATCTTAAAACTGAATGAAGAAGCCGACATCGGCCGTATGCTGGTTGATGTTCAAACTCAAATCAACTCGATTAACGACTTCCCACAAGAAATTGAATCTCCTGTGGTACAAGAGCTAGATTGGAATGAGCCAGTTGTGGATGTCGCGATCACCGCAGACACCACATGGCCAGAGTTAAAAGCTTACGCAGAACAACTTAAACGCACATTAAAGCTCGATTACGATGTGTCTTTGGTTGAAGTTGCAGGCTTCTCTGACCACCAATACCGAGTAGAGTTAGATACTCAAGCTATCCGACAACTTGGCTTAAGTGTTGGCGATATTGCTGAGCAGATTGGTCGTCAGAACGTCAAGTTGCCAAGTGGTAATGTCGAAACGCCAGATAAGAACTTTCTGATCCGCTTTGACGAACGACGCGTAACGCCAGAAGAGCTTGAGACTATCGTCGTGGGCTCTGGCCCAAATGGATCAATCATCCGTCTAAGAGACATTGCGACGATTACCGACCGATTTGAATTGGACGAACAGAAAGTCCTCTTTGATGGTCACCCTTCTGCCCTACTAAAAGTCAGCAAAAACAAAGAAGACGATGCACTGCGCATTAAAGAACGTGTTGCTCAGTTTGTCGAAGAACAACAAGCCATCGCGCCAGACGGTGTGATGCTACAAATGACCAATGATCTTTCATCCGTGCTTTGGGATCGCCTGACCATGATGGTCAAAAACGGTTGGCAAGGTATCATTCTGGTTTTCGCCACCATGTGGTTGTTCTTTAGTTTTCGCTACTCTTTTTGGGTTGCGGCTGGTTTGCCCGTTGCCTTCTTAGGTGGGTTATTTTTGATGGCGCAACTTGGCCTGTCCATCAACATCATGTCATTGGTCGGGTTACTCATGGCCATCGGTATCATGATGGATGACGCCATCGTTATTGCCGAATCGATCGCCGCTCACCTCGACCGAGGAGAAGAGATCGATGATGCCGTAATTAAAGGGGTGAAAAAGGTACTACCGGGGGTTATCTCTTCCTTTTTAACTACGGTGTGTATTTTCGGTAGCTTGTTATTCCTGCAAGGTGAAATGGGTGCGGTACTTAAAGCGGTACCTCAAGTTCTGATCCTCGTTTTGAGTTTGAGTTTGGTGGAAGCCTTCTTGATCCTACCTAACCACCTTTCTCATTCACTGCATAAACAAAAGCAAGAGCGAAAGACACCGAAGTTCAAACAAAAGCTGCTCGCTTCTTTTGAAAACTTCCGAAACACCACCTTGGTCAACGCAGTCGATAAGGTGGTCGAGTATCGCTATGCCTTTATGGGTGGTGTGGTTGCATTACTTCTTATCTCCGCAGCCACGTTAGTAGGTGGTTTACTCAAGTTCCAACCCTTCCCTGAACTGGATGGCGACATTGCAGAAGCGCGCATTATTCTCCCTCCGGGTTCTTCTCTGTCTCAAACTGAAGCCGTCGTCGATAAGATCGTTGCTTCCGCTCAAAAGTTAGATAAAGAATGGACAGAGAAAGTGGAAGAAGGCAATCCATTGGTTCTGCACATCACCAGTCAATTCAATGCTAACGCCGACGCGAATGAATCTGGCCCTCACATTGCCACGGTACGTCTGGATTTGCTGGGCGCAGAGAGTCGTAACACACTCATCGATGAATTTATCGATGCATGGCGCGAAGACATTGGTGAACTTGCCGATCCTATCTCACTGGTATTCAAACAACCGACCATGGGGCCGGGTGGACGAGCGATTGAAATTCGAGCGAAGCATGATGATCTGGATGCGCTCAAAGCGGCTTCTATCGACATTCAGCAATACTTGAATGAGTTTGACGGTGTCCATGGCGTATTAGATGACATGCGCATGGGTAAAGAAGAAGTTTTGGTTAAACTGCGTCCGGGCGCAGAAGCTTATGGGATTAACGGCCAACTCATCGCCAATCAATTGCGTGCGGCTTTCTTTGGCCAAACTGCAGACGAGATCCAAGTTGGAGTAGAAAACATTTCAATCGAAGTTCGCCTCGATAAAGCACAAGCCGGTGACTTACAGCAATTGGCAAACTTCCCAATTATCTTGTCCGACGGCAGTCAAATCCCCCTCGCGACCATTGCGACTTTGGATTTCCAACGTAATTACGTAAGAATCCAGCGCATTGATGGCTTGCGCACTGTGAGCGTATTTGGCGATATCGATAATACGAAAGCCAACTCAACCGCCATTATTCGTCAGTTCCAACAGGATGAAGCACCAAAGCTTATGCAAAAGTATCCTGGTCTTCGCTTTGATTTTGAAGGCGAAGCCAAAGATACCGCTGAAACTGGCGCATCAATGGGTAAAGGCTTCTTGCTTGGTTTGTTTGGCGTGTTTGCGATTCTGAGTTACCAATTCCGCAGTTATTTGGAACCATTCGTCGTCATGCTTGCAATTCCCCTCGCCTTTATTGGCGTAGTATGGGGACACATCCTACTCGGTCATTCATTAAGTATGCCAAGTATGATGGGCTTCGTCTCACTAGCGGGGATTGTGGTGAATGACTCGATTCTGTTAGTTCAGTACATACGCCATCATGTAGATGAAGGGGATAATGTGCACGACTCGGTAGTCAAAGCCAGTCGAGAGCGCTTTAGAGCAGTATTCCTGACATCAATGACCACTGCAGCAGGTTTGCTTCCATTACTGACTGAAACCAGCCTGCAAGCACAGGTTATCCAACCACTGGTTATCTCCATCGTGTTTGGTATTTTCGCATCCACTCTGCTGGTGTTGTTTATGATCCCTGCCGCGTATGCCATTTTAGCTGACTTCGGCCTAGTCCATAAACACGAAGAAATCTAAAACGACTGATAAGTAAATTTATCAAAATGAACAAGAGCGGCTTAGGTCGCTCTTTTTGTTTTCAGTGAATAGCGTTAAAAACAACACAAATACTTAACAAATGCAGGGTTATTATGTGGCATTAAGTGCAAATATGAACAATTGAGAATGCGGTATGTCGAGTTTTATATAACCAACCCCAATGATCACTATAAGATTTATGATAAGTTTTATTATCAAAAACGACATTTAGCACAGTATAAATACACACAGACAACACATTCACAATTTGAACTAACGATAATGAAATCATTGATTGAAGAATTAACATTTTAACAATGATTACAACAATGTTAACTTTAGCGTCGTTGGTCGCACTGGTGGTAAGCCTCTCACCAAGCCTATTGTCAGTATGATATGGACGTTCGACCATCTCCAAAATGAATAGACACCCAATTTGGTGCCCTTTTTTCGCCCGTGAAGGTATTCTTCGCGGGCTTTTTTCTATCTGCCGTATTTCTCCTACTCAATTCCCAGTTTTGGCGCCCCCCTCCTTAATCAACAGGCATAAAAAAGCCAACCCATTAATAGGTTGGCAAATAGAGCAACAAGGTTGACGCTGACTGCTCACTAACGTCGTGCTTGTATCGGATGCACTCTGGTTACTCACTCGTCCTTGTGACTAACACGGAATCTTTGTCGTCAGAGGTTATGACTTGGTTGCCTCTGTCTTTTGGCATTTGATCTTTACCAGTTGAGCTTGTTGTTCTTTGATGTGTTTAACAATGCGTTCATCGCGTTCATCAATAGCGTCCATGTTCATTTGTTGGATGTCCGCAACCGCCTCATGCTTCATTGTTGTAAATTCTTGACGTAAATCCGCACTCCACTCTTCTTTGTTTAGAGTGTTAGCAGCAGCGATTGGTGATGACATTACAGCAATAAGACCTATAGTAGATAGAAATACGCTTTGCATAATAAGCTCCTTAGGGATTAGCAGTTCATTGGGTTGCATTCTATACATTGCACATAGGATGCCAACTTTTTAAACCTTTAATATCAACCACTTAAACAAAAGTTTATTTTTCTACCATCTGCTCAATGGCGAATTTCACACACACAGTGTTAAATTAACCAACGGTATTTATGAACACTCAACCATTCACTCAATTTATATTATAGATAGTCCATTTTAGTTCGCTTAAGGCACAAAAAAGCAGCCCGAAGGCTGCTTTGGATTTTCGCTTTAGGTGAAACTAGTTTTGCGTGCTTTCGTTGCCGACAGTGTTTGATGACTGTGATTTGAATTTACCTATCAAACGACCAAAGAATCGTTTAACAATGCGGAAGATGTTTTTAATATCCTCTAGCATCAGGTACAAACAAGGCACCAGAACCAAGGTAAGGACAGTTGCAAACAGAACGGCAAAACCAAGCGCGACCGCCATCGGGATAACAAAACGCGCCTGCAAGCTGGTTTCAAACATGATAGGAAGTACACCAGCGAAGGTGGTAATAGACGTCAGCGTGATCGCTCGAAAACGAGCACAGCCAGCCTCAACAACCGCTTGCTTAATGCTCATGCCTTTTTCTCGCACTTGGTTAACGTAATCTGTCATCACCAAGGAGTCATTGATAACCACACCCGCTGCCGCAATTAAACCAAATGTCGACATCATGCTGATGTCCATATCCAGCCAGAAGTGTCCCCAAATCGCCCCCGTTAAGCTAAACGGAATCACCGACATGACGATAAGCGGTTGGGTGTAGCTCTTAAGTGGCACAGCCAGCAAGATGTATACGATGATCATGCCTGCAATGAAGAACATGATTTGCTCGTTCCGCTGCGCAGCTTGCTCTTCGATGTCACCACCCAATTCCGTTTTCACACTTGGGAAGGCTTGCTTCATATCCGGCAAGATGTTGTCGTCGATAACTTTCACGACTTCTTGAGGTTCAACCAACTCTTCATCTATCGAGCCATACACATAAACGGTTTGATAACCACCTTCACGTCGAATGGTACTCACACCCGGTTGCTCGTTGATCTTCACCACATCGCCAAGCATGACCTTCTTACCTGCTGGCGTGGTAATCACAGCGTAACGTAGTGATGAGAAGGCTTCACGCGTCAATTGCGGGTAACGCACCATGACCTTAATTTCTTCGCCATCACGGATAATGCGCTGCGCTTCGCCGCCGTAGAAACTGCCACCGACTTGCTCTGCGATCATGGTGAGATCCAAGCCCAAATCATAAGCAACAGGAGCTAGTGATAGCAGTACCTCTTTACTACCAGAATCGATAGAGGAAGAGATATCGTACAGACCTTCCTCTTGCTGAAGTCGACCAATCAGGTAACGACCTGCTTCGTTTAGCTCGTTAATGTCCGAACCAAACAGCAAGTAACCAAACTCGTCGCGGTCACCGCCACCTGCACTTTGCTCACGGATCTTAAAGCTCTTCATGCCCGGAATAACTGGCATTGCCTCACGCCAGCGACGTGCAAGTTCAAAGGTATTGAATGGACGCAGTTCTTCATCCACAAGCGGCACAAGAATACGACCTTCAGTACGGCTGCGGTTGTAAGAAAGCACATCCCGAATCATCCCCTGACCATGCTCATCAATGATCTGGTTTTCGATTTTCTGTATCACGCCTTCAATGGTTTTTAACGCATTGATGGTTTGCTCGCTCGATACCGTGTCATTCATCTCAATCGTAATCGCCGGATAATCCGTTGGTACTTTCGGGTTTGGAATCACACGCACGTAGTTCGAGCTAACTAAAGCAGCACTAATCAGTAACAAACCACAAAAGAAAGCAAAAACGGTCCAACGCCAATGGGTACAAGCCTTAACGAAGCTGCGGTAAGGACCATTAACAAAGCCGAAGAAACGCCTGTTGAAATTATCACGCCAACCGCCTGCTTTTATTGGCGTAAAGTTGGTGTGAGCTAAGTGAGCCGGCAAGATCAGCTTAGATTCTATCAAGCTAAAGATAAGACACAGGATCACCACACCCGCAATGCCGTAGAAGAAGGCACTATCAATCCCACTTGAGAGTAGGAATGGGGCAAACACCGCTATCGTGGTTAACACACCAAAGGTAGCCGGAGTCGCGACACGCTTAACACCCGTCACAACGTTCTCAACACCACCACCCTTTTCTTCGATCTCACTGTAGGCACTTTCTCCGGTTACGATGGCGTCATCCACCACGATACCGAGCACCATGATAAAGGCGAACAAAGACACAATGTTCACGGTGATACCTAGCATTGGCATCATCATTACTGCGCCTAAGAAACACACTGGTAGCCCCAACATTACCCACATTGCTAAGCGGAAACGAAGGAATACCGAGAGCATGATTGCAACCAACGCGGCACCTTGAAGAAGGTTCTTCAGCATCATGTCGAGACGACCATTTAGGTAGTAGGTCATATCGACGAGAACTTTCAGTTGAATGTCATCAGGTAAGGTTTTGTTCTTTGCTTCGATGTAGTTACGAACGGATTCAGCAACTGGGATGATGTTTTGATCACGCGTGGCTTGAACCGCCATGTAGATCGCGTTTTGACCCGAGTATTCGAAGTAACGATCTTCTTCGGTGAAGCCGTCTTTAATCGTTGCGATGTCTTGTAGCAGAACTTTTGCACCGTTTGCGCCAAGCTTAACAGGGATATTGCGGAACTCATCACCACGGTAGTATTGGTTCTCAATACGTACTGCGATCATACCTGCGTTGGTTTTTACTTCACCAGCAGAAAAGTTCGCAGAGTAACGACGAATCGCGTTGCTCACATTACTTAGCGTTAAGTCATATTTACGAAGAATCAGCGGATCAACTTCTATAGCAATTTCTTCTTCTGGTGCATTAAGATCCACCAGCATGACATTTTTCAGTTGCAGTAATTCGTCTTCAACTTGTTTCGCAATAGGTTTGAGCTCTTCCAGTGGTCTATCGCCCACCAAGCCCATTTCTATCACCTCTTGTCGCCATTCCACTTGATAAACGTTGATGGGTTCCATGCCTGCCGGCAAATTGGATAAGGTGTCTACCCGTTGCTTTACATCGTCCAATACACGTTTGATGTCGGCATTCACATCTACTTCTATCGATACGTAAGCGCTGCCTCGAGAAGCTCGTGCCACGGTCTTTTTGATGCCAGTGACGTCTTTGATCGATTCTTCGACTTTAACCAAGATACTCTCTTCAATCTCTTGCGGAGAGGCACCAGGATAAGCCGCTCGAATGTTGATGTAATTAACTTCAACGTTCGGGAACATTTGTCGTTGAATGAACATGAAGCTCACGATACCCATCACGATGATGAACACCATCATTAGGTTCGCGGCGACAGAGTTATTCGCAAAATAGGCAATGATGCCCTTTTGTTGATTCTCTTCCATGATTGACTCCTACTTACTGTACGACGGTTTCGGAGTCGTCATTCTTTTTTGCGACTTGGACAGCCATGCCTTTTTGCGGGTACTCAGGTAACGTCAGAACGAGCTTGTCTGATTGCTCAAGACCTTCTCCCACAAGTAGGAACTCACCCTCTGCACGAAGTACATTAACCGTTCTCGGTTGCAGTTCGTTTTCGCCATTCACGACCCAAACGGTGCGGTTCTTAACTAGCTCCTGAGGCAGACGATAAATGTGCTTGAGTTCTTTGCCAGTAAAGCTCACTTCAACGTATGAACCAAACTTAATCGGTGGTTGATTGTTGTCTAGACCATATGGGTCACGAACTTGAATCACCATATTGATCATGCGCGTCGCACTGTCGATCATGCCGAGATCGCGAACGACTTTACCTTCACGAGTGGTCGATAGAATGCCTTGCTGCGTTACAGTCGCACGTAGCTCTTTCAAAGATTCAGGAAGGAATGCGCTGTCAAAACCAGCGATAGGAACGTGGATCTCCGCCACTTCGATATTGTTCAAGGTTGCAACGCGAGAGCCGGAAGAGACAAACTGCCCCACACCGATATCACGCTCAACAACAAGCGCATCATATGGCGCAATCACTTTACAGTTTTCTAGGTCACGGTTAGCTCGCTTCAACGCAGCTTGAGCAGACTTAACTTGCGCCTGAGCACTCAAGACATGGGGCTTACGTAGGTAAAGGTCTGTGACTTGTTTGTCGCTTAACTTTTTCGCTTGGCGTTTTGCGACTTCCGCTTTGGCTTGTTCCTCGATCAACGCAGCACGTGCACTTGCCAAGCCCGCTTCTGCTTGTAGAACGGCCGCTTCGTAGTTATCACTTTCAATCGTGAATAACACTTCACCACGCTTTACGATTCCACCCGTCACAAAATTTGGGTGCCAACTGATCACTTCGCCGCTAACTTGCGCTGCTAGGTGCGTTTTTTCGAATGGACGCATTTCACCGTGACTGGTGATAACAACTTTGTGATCGGTAGGAAAAAGTGAAGAAGTTTGTACTGTGGGTTCAGTAATGGTGTCTTTGATTGACTCTTTTTCGGGCGCAGTAGCGGCAATCGCGGCATAACCCGCATAAGAACCACCAACTACGACGAAGGGTAAAAGCCAACGTAATACTGGTTTTGCTAACATCAAAAATCCTTTTTTATTTTTGTATTCTCCTGTTCATCCCCGTCAGGCCTTCGCCTTAGAGCTGAATTAACAAACGGAACGTTCGATAACCCAATCTCCTACTCCCCGTGGACAAACAGTGAGTGTTTGCATCTGAAATAGACAACTTTATAAGAGCGCCGTGCTTCTGCTGTGTTTCGCGATTATCAATCACAAAAGAACTATCCATGGCAAGTTAATAAAATTAACAAAAACTTAACCATCTCCGCAAGTTACGACCTCTCACGCTCACTGTTTATACGCAATCGTCATGCCAAACGTTTACTCTTTAAATATCAATAAGTTAGGTTAAATTGGTAATTTCTCTCAGTGCAGTGTTGGTAATTACCACCAGATATTAGTGATATTGACCATTTCTGAGTAAAACATAAGTAAAAAACATGATATTGTCCGCCCGAATAATATGCTTTCCAAAAACCATATCGAGTCATTCAGATTCGGTTGCTTTATTGAGAAATCTGCGACTTGGCTACAATCACTCGCGTTACCCAGATTTAAAGCTTGATATATAATCAAAGAGTTACGTTGTGTATTAACAAGGAAGTGTGCATTGCTACGTTCTCTCTCTAAAGCCTTACTCGGTTCAATGCTTGTACTTGTCTCGGCTTGTTCCTCAATTCAGCCAAGAGATCCAAGTGAGAAATCCACCAGTTTTCAGTTCGGATATCAAAGCGACTCATCGTTGGCAGAGTTCTTTGAAAGTTACGACAAAGACCCTAACTCAGATACTGGCTTTTACCCTCTTAATCAGGGAAACGACGCGCTATTAGCTCGAATAGCACTGATTGAATCTGCCGAAAAAAGCCTAGATTTGCAGTACTACATCTATCGCAGTGACGAGACCAGTCAACTAATGACGTGGCGTTTGTATGAAGCAGCACAACGTGGCGTACGCGTTCGCCTACTTCTCGATGACATGCAAAAGCGAAATGATGCAGGAATGGCAGAACTGAACGCTCACCCAAACATCGAAATCCGACTGTTTAACCCGCACCAATATCGAGATGCACGTGTATTTGCACTGGCAAGTGATTTTGACCGCCTTAATCGTCGCATGCACAACAAGGCTCTGATTTCCGATAGTGTGTCTGCCATTGTCGGCGGCAGAAACATTGGCAATGAATACTTCTCTTTCGAGTCCAATGTCGAGTTTGGTGATTTCGATTTGATGCTTTATGGCGAGGCCGTGACGCAAACTGCTGACCAATTCGATTTGTATTGGAATAGTCTCTATGCCATCCCAATGGAATGGATTGTGCCTGAGTCTGAAAAAGTGGCAGACGATGCGATTCAAGCGCAAGTAAAAAAACTCAAATTGGAACAGAAGTTTTCTACCGGTCCCTATAACTTCAAAGAGTTAGACCTGTACGAGGAGCTCCAACAAGGCAAACTGAAACTGTATTGGGGACAAGGCCAAGTGTGGTTCGATTTACCCGATAAGATTGCCACTCAAGAAAGCCAACTGGTCGCAAACTTAGGTGAACTCCTTGAGAACGTTGAAGATTCTTTTGTTCTAATTTCCCCTTACTTTGTGCCAACAGAATCCGGAACAAAAGCTCTGACTGATGCAGCAAAACGAGGGATAGATATCACCATCGTGACCAATAGCTTGGCATCAAACGATGTGTTCGCTGTGCACGGTTGGTACGCCAAGTACCGTGAAGATTTGGTCAAAGCAGGCATTAAATTATGGGAAGTAAAAGCCAGCGCGAAAATCAAAAGCAAATGGAGCTTAACCGGTAGCAGCCGAGCGAGTCTGCACGCCAAAGCCATGATGATCGATGGGAAAACCTTGTTTGTAGGTTCGATGAACTGGGATCCGCGTTCGGCTGAGCTTAATACAGAGATGGGCGTAGTTATAGAGCAACCAGAGTACGTGCAAAAACAACAAACCGTTTTGCCAGAGCAGTTGAAAGAAAATGCCTATCAACTCATCATCAAAGATGGTGATATCGCATGGATTGATCAAGCAACAGGCGAAGAATTCGATTCAGAGCCAGAAGCCAGCGTGTGGCGAAAAATGGGCGCTTGGTTCTCGGGCATTCTGCCAATCGAGGATCAGCTGTAACTTCCCTTCGAGGATAAAGTCAACAAAACTAAATCAAAACGCTATTCAGGCACTGAGTAGCGTTTTTTACACATAAGAAAGGAATCTCAATGTCAGTAACATGGAACGATTACTATCAAAAGGTTGCGAGCCAACCTCACCGACCAAACGTAGAACGTGCCGCCAATCTGCTTACGCTCGACAACAAAATCGCCATTGATGCAGGATGCGGTACCGGTCGAGATTCCAACTACCTCCTCAATCAAGGCTTTACCGTTTACGCGTTTGACACTCATCAAGATGCAGTGGAAACTTGCTTGACGCGTTTCGAAGGCAATCCTAACTTTTCCATATCGCAGTCTTGCTTTAGTGACTTTGATTACCCGCCATGCAGCTTGTTCATTGCCAGTGCGAGTTTGTTCTTTTGCCCTAGTGAGCACTTTGAAAACGTGTGGCAAAGAATCGACTCAGCCTTAGTCTCCGGTGGTGTTTTTTGTGGGGATTTACTGGGCGTGAAAGATTCTTGGGTCAAAGCCAAAACGCATCCAGACATCAGTGCGTTTACCAAAGAGCAAGTCGAAGCATTGTTTGAAGGATATGACATTCTCCACTTTCATGAGCGGGATGAAGATGGCAGCACTGCTCTCGGCAACGCAAAACATTGGCACATGTTCAGCGTCACTGCGGTCAAACGTTAATTCGTTACTCTTATTCGTTACTAAAAGGAGTGTTATGTACCATTTCCAAGGCGTCACATTAAGGCGAGCCGTTCCGGAAGAAGCCAAAGCGCTCTATAAGCTCATCACTGAGGATGAACGCTGGGCGCAATTCAATGGTCCTTACTTCCCTTATCAAACACCAACATTAGAAGGCTTTCGTAACCACACCTTTCAACGCCTACTGAAAGGCGAGGACATGTTATTGATTGAGTTCGAAGGTAAGCCCGTCGGCTCAGTGAGTTGGTATTGGGAATGTGAGAGCACTCGTTGGCTTGAAGCTGGCATCGTCATTTACGATTCGAACTATTGGAATAAAGGATTGGGATTTTGTGCGCTCGTACCTTGGATTAGCCATATATTCGAAACCCAAGACATAGCACGAGTGGGTTTAACAACATGGTCTGGTAACCCAAGAATGATGCGTTGCGCAGAAAAGCTTGGCATGCAACAGGAAGCCCGGATTCGTAAAGTGCGTTACTACCAAGGCGAGTACTACGACTCCATCAAATACGGCGTATTAAGAGAAGAATGGCAAACGCTGATCCAACGGCTCTATAGCCAAGAACAATTAGCGTAAATCATCATATTTAGTGAAAAGGCTTGGCAACGCGCCAAGCCTTTTTAGTTGGGTTACTTGGATATAGGGTAAACCACTTCAAACCGCTCAAGCACCAACAAACGTTGCTCATGCCAATCGATGCCAAGCTCTTCACATTCCGCTTTAAAGAATTTAGTGTGCGCTTCTCGCCACCAAGCTATTGTGCGGTCGCCCTCCCCTTCAGCTTGGGCAAACTCTTCACTCACGTCCGAATATCGGCAGGTGCTGATGTCTGTGATTTGAATAATACAAACAGGTTCGCCGTCCCAATTGGTCACCACTTGTAAGTGCCCCACTTGAGGCATCACCTCTCCGTGTTCGCTGTACCAGAGTTCCATACTGCAAGAGGCCGTTTTCTGGCCAATTCTCACTAGCTCAGCACAAGTATTAGCGTTGTACTCGTCAGCACAATAATAATCAGCGCTTACGGAGGGAATCGCTGCTTGCTCTTGTTCAGAGAGCGTCTCCATATAATGGGTAAGATAAGCTTGTGCTTTGGCGTCCATACTTCTGTTCCTTGGTTCTGCTTTTCCATCGCTTTACTAACCGGAAAGAGTATCCATTCATGATCAAAAGAACAAGATACGAGCCCATCAGAACGCTTTATAAAACAAGCATTTTTCATCTGATTTTTGCTAAACCTTGTCTGTATTTGCTATGGTTTCAGAGATTCATCCATTCTCGACGCAAAAGGACGTTCTATGCGCTTAATCATCGGCATCTTCTTCGCTGCTCTGCTCTCCTTTCCAACTCTTGCATCCGAAGAAAAGTACTCAGAATCCGACCTTTTAGACAGACCATTAATGGAGCGTTATATCCTTGATGAGTTGAAGTCGCTGCGTCAGGAACAACAGGATTTAGAACGAAGAATGATTGTTGAAATCACCGACCGTGAGTTAACGGTGGCTGATAAATCTTTGAACTACGCTAACGTGACGGTTACCTACTTCTTCTACATCATTGCGGGTGTCGCTTCACTCATTGCTTTTGTTGGTTGGCAATCTCTGCGCGAGTTTAAGCACAACACCAAAGAGATGGCAGACAAGCGATTAGAAAAGATCGCTCAGGAATATGAGAAAAAGTTCGTGGCGTTGGAGCGTGACTTGAAACGTAAAACCCGCATCATCAGCGAGAACAACAAAGAGATTGAGAAGATCAACGAAATCCATAACTTATGGCTTCGTGCACAAAGCTCACAAACTCCGGAACAACGCATCGATATCTACGATGAAATTTTGCTTGTTCGCCCTGGTGATTTAGAAGCGCTGACTTACAAAGCCGACGCTGCTATGGAGATCAAAGAGTACCACTGGGCACTGAGCTTATGTAACAGAGTTCTGGAAGTGGACGATACGAACGGCCCAGCCCTTTACCAACGCGCTTGTGCCTACTCTCGTTTAGGGATTGAAGAGCAAGCGATTGAAGACTTAGAGCGTGCGATTGATACCAGCCCTTCCATTCGCGATCTGTTAGCGGAAGAACAAGATCTCGAGCTGCTTCACGGCAATGAGCGCTTTGAGCAGCTCTTAGCAAGCAGCACGCCTGAGTCTCAAGCATGAGCAGCCACTTTAACCTCGAAGATGCCAGCCAAGTTTTAGTTGGCGCTTTTGCTCTCGCCGTCCCAATTTCTTTCTCGGAAGAAGCGTGGCGCTTGGGTGAAAGCTTGCCGATGTTGAATTTGCTGATGCTATTCAGCTTGTCGGTACTCTTCTTAGGTTTTTTCGCTTATCAAAGCGTATTTCAAAGCAACATAAAAACGCGCGTTGCCGTTTTCATCTTTCGTGTGGTAATTGCCTACTTCATCGCCGCTGTGGTGGTGGCTTTAGTGCTATTCTGCATCAACAAACTTCCTTTATTCACCGACCCACTTATCGCCCTCAAACGAGTGATTGTGATTACCATGCCCGCTTCAATGGGCGCGATTGTGGTGGATAGCTTCGATAAGGAATAACCAGCTCAGCCGTTGTTATGACTCTTGTTCGTCGAGAGTCAGATTCGAACCAGCATGATCTTTACCAAGCACATCTTCAGGGTTTCTTAATGCACAAGTTTCTAGTGAGAGACACCCGCAACCAATACAACCTCCCAAATCGTTTTGTAGCGCTTTGAGCTTTTGAATCTTTTGTTCTAACTGCTCATGCCAATGACTGGCCATGGTTTCCCATTGCTGCTTGTTTGGTGCTTGATGCTTGGGCAGCTCTTCTAATGCCACTTTGATCTCTTCTAACGACAATCCAACTTGCTGCGCTGCTTTGATCACAGCCACACGACGAAGTACGCTGCGATGGTAGCGACGTTGATTACCTTGATTTCTCCAGCTTGAAATCAATCCCTTCTGCTCATAAAAGTGCAGCGCTGATACCTTCACTCCAGAGCGCTTTGCCACCTCGCCTACGCTGATTTCCATTTCTGACCTCTTGTTTAAAAAAACGCTTTACCTCAAGTTTACTTAAGGTTCTAAAGTTACACCACGTTAACAAATTAAGCAGATAAAAACGATGAAAAATAAAACGCTGCCCTACTTGGCTGGGCGATTCTTCGATAGCATTTCTTCGGGATTATTCATGATGGCACTTCCATGGGTAATGCTGGCTGAACCGGGGATGGGAACCTTTGTTGCTTTGGTCTCACTCTCTTGTACTGCAGTTTTTTTCTTGGCTACGCCTTTCTTCTCTACTCTTATCGACCGCCATTCAAGAAAGCAGTTACTCGTGCTCAATCAATGGTTACAAGCTGTTATGGCGTTCATCATTTTTGTCGCGTACTGGCTTGAGCTTGGCTCACATTGGTTGTTAGCGTTTGCACAATTGGTCTATTGGGTATCCAGTAACTTCGCATGGACAACCAATAATGCTTTCACCCAAGAGAACTATCAACGCCATGAATACGCCAAAATTTCCGGTCAGCAAGAAATCGTGATGCAATCGACCACGCTGGGCGCTGGCGCGCTAGGTATCGTGTTGTTAGAGATGTGGGGAATGAGGGAGTTTGCTTTGTTTGCTGCCTCCGCTTCTTCTATCGCCGCCCTTTTCTATATGGCCACGCCGTACGTGCAACAAATCAGAGACGCTCACACTGTTGCCTTTATGTCGCAGTTAAAAGAGAGCAAGCAAATCTTTGCTAAAGAGCCGACCTTTTACGCTTTCATTTTGCTGTCCTGCCTGTCTTATCCCATTCTGACTTACCTTGGAAAATTGGTGCCTATTTGGTTCTCGGAGCAAGGTATCTCGGGTGATTGGTACGCTGGGTTTAACATCAGCTTTGGCTTGGGTTCATTACTAACCGGACTTATCGTTACCAAGGTACTGAACCAGTTTGGTCACACCAGCATTATTGTCGTATCGATGAGCGTGCTAGTGATTGCTTTAATTGGCATGAGCTTATCCGCACATCCACTGACCATTCTGATGTTTACTGCGCTCTTTGGCACATTTAACGCGTTGAATCGAATCGCAAGAATCAATTGGATGCACCACACTGTCTCTGTCCATCAACGAGGGCGAGTCGACGGCGGAATCAGCATGTTCGCCACTACCGTGCAATCTTTAAGTTATGTTGTTATTGCGATGTTGAGCCACTATGGCTTGACCGAGTATGGCTTCATTCTGGCGGCTGGCACCATGGCGATGGCAGTCTGTGTGATGTGGTATTTGAATCATAAAATGAATGGCGATGGCCAACTTGCAATAAGCCAATAACAAAAAGCCCAGCAATCGCTGGGCTTTTGGCTTCCAAAGGGAGGAATTAGAATTCGTAGTATAGGCGAACACGCGCACCGAAATCGTCTTCTTCAGCAAAGGCAGTTGCATCCGATTGCTGCGTCAGCTTGTTGTCGACCATAGTGTAGTAAGTACCTAATAGGATTGAGAAATCCTGAACTTCTAGTACATCACGGAATGCGTAAGAAGCGTACCAAGTTGATACGTTTACGTCACCTTCCGCCCAAGAAGAAAATTCTTTGTTTTCGAATTCGTTCGTTGAGTAGATGTAACCAAGACCTAGGTTATTCCACAATGCGTTCACACCTGCCGACATGTTGTTCTCGTCTACTGCATCTAGGTAAGAAACACTTGCGTTCACAGACCAATCACCGCTTGTCCAGTTACCTGTTAAGCCGTAACCCGTACGATCTGAGATGTCCACGCCATCAGCAACAATAGCGTCAGAAACTAGGTTAGTCTCCATCGATGCTGCGACTGTGAAATCACCCATTTGGTAAGCAACGACAGGGCGTAGTAGGAACGCATCTTTGCTTTCTGTGATTTCTTTACCGTGGTAATAACCACCAACGCCGCCATCAAATAAGTTAGAACGGTCACCCAACATCGCACCAACTTCTACATATAAGTTGCCGAATGTTTGGTTGTACATGATCTGACCATCAGAACCACGACCGCGCGCTTCTTTCATTTGGTAAGAGTATGCCGCACCGTCTGCGTATAGGTCATTCGCCGTATCGCCTGAATACTCAAGGAATACGTCTAGGCCCACAGGGAACATATCATAAGCTTCGAAACGACCCGCTTTAATCGCCCAACCGTCTTTCTTACCAAATTCAAAGTACGCGTCATCCAATGCGATGTTGCCTGTACTTTCAAAAAGAGGCTGTGCTTTGACACCCACATAGTGACCGTTGCTGGTGTACTTTTCACCCGCAAACTCGATAAGTACGCGACCGTCTTGGTTGAATTCGCTGTCGTCATTGGCGTTTGATTCACGATCTTCAAAGTTGAAGTTTAGCTCTACGTTACCGCCAACCGAGAAGTTACCTTCTTCGTTGTCAACGATACTGATACCTGCGTTTGCAGTCATTGCTGTTGATACTAAAACAGCCGCTAGCGAAAGCTTAAAAGTGTTGTTCATGTGAACCCCTATATTTGTATTTTTTAATAGTTTGCCCGCCTTAAAGGAGGGCTTATGTGTAGCTATGGACAAAAAAGAACTGCTAATTAACTGGCCGATCATTAGCAGTGGACGGGGCTAATTCTTGATCAACAAAATCAGCAAAACAATATTGCTAAACCGTTTTTGCCAGACAAGATCACGATTTTAGATCTTTGATTATTTACCTTTAATTACAGCAACTTAAATATAAAAATTTATAATTATCGGATTTTAAAGCAATTTTTTGAGTGAAATTGATAGAAATCAAACTCATTCATATGAGCATTGTGACATGACAGATATCACAAAATTTATGAATCAATTTCATTGCTAAATAGCAGGCACAAAAAAGGCCACCAAGTTGGTGGCCAAAAACCAATCCGAAACTGCTAGCAGTATGAGATCGGGGACAAGTAATGCAGTGTTGCTTGAGCCTGTTTGAGCTCGATGTTGCACAGATCATCAATAAAGATCCGCGAGGTGAAAACCGTCTTACCACTGTCGGCAAAAATCTCGATGGCAGAGTTATCCACGAAGATACGAATGCGCTGTGCTTGTTCAAGTCGCTTGGCATAACGAACGGAACCAAACGCCTCGGCATGCAAATGAGAAACATGAGTTCGATCTAGGGTGAACTCATGTTGATCACCACTAAATACCATTCGCTCACCTTTCTGATTGGATAGAGCCAAAGAGAAAGCGCCATCAACATGAAGATCGACCTCAAATGCTTGAGAATCCAACGAATGTGAACCGTCGACTTCGACAGAATCTTTGCGTAACGCTTCCAATTCTTGTAATGGGCTTTGAATGAGGTAATCCCCTTCAATAGTCAAGACACGAGGTAGCGTCAGCATATGCGCCCAACGGTTCTTATCGGTTGGGTATTCACTTTTCGAGTTACCCAACCAACCAATCAGAATACGTCGCTGCTGGTCATCGAGATAGGTTTGAGGAGCATAGAAATCAAAACCTTTATCCAACTCTCGGTAACCCTGGTTAAGAAAGACTTTGTTTTCGAAATCAATGCGCTCGCCCACCATGTAAACCACAGAGAAAACGTTCTTCAGGTCATATTTACTCTCTGAGCTTACGCCTTGAGGAGAGAAGATAAACACGCCGTTTTCATCTTGTTCGTAATAGTTAGGGCACTCCCACATATAACCGAAGTCACCCAGTCCCACATCAATATTGCCTTGATAGTGGTAATCATCGATATCGGAACCGTGATAATAAGCAAGCTTGCCTTTTTCATCATGCCCTTGAGCACCTATCAGCATGTGGTAACCGTCGTCGCGAGTGACTAATACTGGATCACGGAATTCTTGCGTGTACGCATCGGAATTAAACTCAACTACGACGCCTTTTTTCTCGATCTTGCCTTGTTTATTCATCACCGCGAGTGCTTGTGTTGGCAAGCCTTTCCCCTCTTCATTCAGAAGGTTGGCGGTGTAGAACAAGTACAATTCGTCATTATGAGGAACACCCACACCCGTATAACAACCGTGATGGTCGTAATCTTGGTCTGGATACATCGCAATGCCGCGATCGTTAAAGTTAACGAAGTCTTTGGTCGACACGTGATACCAATGCTTTAAACCATGCACAGGACCTAGTGGAAACCACTGATAGAAAATATGATGCTCGCCATTAAAGTAGCTCAGACCATTTGGGTCATTCACTAAGCCATGATGCGGGGCAATGTGGTAGCTCGGATAAAACGGGTCTGTTTTCGTTTTATGCTTAATGTCTGCCAAATATTCCGCGCTCACCTCATCGATTCTCACAAATCGATTTTGGCGATTAGAAAAATCCATAACGACTCCAAAAAGAGAAAGCACTCCCGCTAAACAACGGGAGTGAAAAGAGTTACTTTGGTTCTTTGTAGAACAGTTTTGTTAGAGCGAACGCCGACACTGCGCCCACCAGCATGACAAGCATGTACATGCCTAGGCCGCCGCCGAGGTACAACAACATACCCGGTAACATAGTTGCGCCTGTACCCGCAGAGCCGATGCCTGCAATAGCACCAAGGCAGCCACCAATCGCACCACCGACACAGCCGTATAGGAAAGGCTTAACGCGAGGAAGCGTAATCGCAAACATGGCAGGCTCTGTGATACCAAATAGTGCAGGAAGCGCCGCACCAAACATACCAGAGCGTTTTACTTTGTCTGTTTGCATAGTCATGACCGCCATCGCCGCACCAAACTGACCGGCAATCGCCGCTGTACCGAGTGGGTTGATGTAGTCGAAGCCTGTGTCTGTCACCATCGCAATCGTGATTGGAACGATAGTGTGGTGCATGCCAGTCACGGCCATAAATTGAATAGCACCACCGTAAATCAAACCGCCGATACCGTAAGGAATTTGCAGGAAGTACAGCACCGCCTCAGTAATCAGTTTCTCGATACCAAGCAGAAGTGGGCCTACGAATACTAAGCCAGCAATCAGAGACACCAACAGGGTAATGAAAGGCGTGAGGATTAAGTCCAACACTTCCGGAATGTGTTTACGCGAAGTGCGCTCTACCATCGCCGCGAACCAACCCATAAATACCGCAGGAAGAATAGAGCTTTGCAGACCGGTAACTGCGATATCAAAACCCATAAACGGAATGATCATGGCTTCAGCGTTGCCAAAGGCTACATCCCACTTACTGGCTAATTGTGGCGCAACTAGCATCAGGCCGAGCACAATACCGAGAACCGGGTTACCACCAAACACGCGCATCGCTGACCAAGTCACCAAAACTGGGATAAAGATAAATGCCGTGTCGGTCAGAACTTGCGAAAGCGTGTTTAACTGTGGCGATAGCTCCATGCCAAAACCGTTGACGAGCAAACCACGTAAGCCCATCAAAAGACCCGTAGCAACCAGTGCTGGAATAATGGCAACAAAGATATCAGAGAAGGTACGCGTCACTGCTTGAAAGGTGCTGACTTTGTCTTTCTTCTCTTCGGTTTGTGGCGCTTCTTCAATCGCTTCATTGCCTTTCATAATGGCAAATACTTTACCCACAAACCCGGTACCCAAGATCACTTGGTGCTGTCCGTTTTGGAAGAAGTAACCGTGTACTCCTTCTGTCGCGCTGAGTCCTTCCGCGTCTACTAGTCCATCGTCCTTGGCCACAACACGCAGTCGTGTTGCACAGTGATTAAGTTGTGCGATGTTGCCCTCACCACCTAGCAAGGACATCACTTTACTCGCTACAACTTTCGCATCTCGCGCCATAATTTTTGTCTCCAAAGAGTGCAAAGAAATAACAACCTGTATTCAACTTGTATTTATCGTAATACAGGTTAGATACAGGTTGTATTTTTCATTCTCGTTTTTTGTCACACGTCACACTTGTTATTGATTCAAAATGCATGGAGTTGCTTAGTTATTAAACCTATAAATAAAAAAATAGCCCACATCGGTGGGCTATTTTTCAATTCGTTCAATATTCGTTTAATTCAAGGTCTTTAAACTCGTGCGGTGATTTCAAAATCGTACAAACTCGACTTGTAATAAACGATGGAATACTCGTATATCCCTTGTTCTTCATAGAAGTTCTGAGATTGGTTGATCAAGATAGGATCCAGCTTATCGACCGCCAACAGTTTCTGTGCCGCATCATCCGGTAAGGCAGGGATCAATTTCTGCTGCGTTTTCACCATCTCAATACCATGACGACTTAAGTATTCGAACTTTGAGCCTTCAAGGTCTTGTTGCGTTAAATTAGGCAAAAGAACACGAGGAATATAAAACTCCTCATAAGAAACAACCTGATCATTAATCAGACGTAAACGACGAGCAAAATTCACTGGCTCACCTTGCGCAATATTGAGTTTTTCAGCGACTAACTCGTCTGCAGGAACCACTTCAAACGCATCCACAATGTTCTTAGCTTCTAACCCTGAGCCTGCCGCTTCTTGAGCAAAACCAGACATGGACAAGAAATCATGACGCAATTTGTTGGATTTAACGAACGTTCCTTTGCCTTTTTCTGAGAAGGTATAGCCCAAATCATTAAGCTGTTGAAGCGCTTTCCGAACCGTCACTCGACTGACTTTGAGTAACTCCACCAGTTGATTTTCCGATGGAAGCTTACTGCCTGCAGGGTAAATACCTTTATCAATTTCGCGCTTTAATTCATCCGCGACTTGAATGTACAGCGGCTGCAAACTTTTTTGATCAAATAACTCAGTCATAATTCCGTGAAAACTAAGGGGTTACCAACTCATCTTACTCAAGCTGAGAGTAATTACCAACTATTGTTAAAAGGCGTAAGAATTGGATAAGCTAGCTTCTAGCTCAAACGAAACAACAGGAAACCGCAGTGAATTTAAGACAATTGGAAGTCTTTTACGCCATCATGCAAACTGGGACCGTTTCTGGTGCCGCGCGCCTATTGCATGTATCGCAACCTAATGTCACTCGGGTACTTGCCCACACGGAACAACAACTTAGCTTTGCCCTGTTTGAGCGCGTCAAAGGCCGATTAGTACCGACCCAAGAAGCCAAAGTCCTATTGCCAGAAGCCGAGAAAGTCTACCAACAGCTAGGGCAGTTTCGCTCCCTCACAAACAAGGTGAAACAAGGCACTCAGCACTTGAGAGTCGGAGCGCCGCCTGTCTTGGCTTCCCAACTGCTTGCTCCAACGGTTGCTACACTGTCGAAGCAACAAGGCATCTCATTTGAACTATTAACTGCAAACCGTGATGAGCTGTGTTCAGGCTTACTTAAGCACGAATTGGATGTAGCGATTGCCTTTGGTGAAGAAGCTCCACCCGCGATTTTGAGTGAGGTTTTACTCAAGCAACAACTTGTTCTGATTGCGCCAAAAGAAGCGCTCAATTCGACTGACGACGCGGTATCATTTGATGATTTGATTCAGCACGAATTGCCAATCATCGGCTTGGACAGTCGCGACCCACTCGGTTTATTGCTGCATCAAACACTCTCTGCACGTGACGAACATTATCATCACGCAATCACAGTACGCAGTTACGCCGCTGCGGCCGAGCTAGTCAAACACCATGCAGGCTTTGCGATTGTCGATCCATGGACAGCAAAACAGTATCAAGGTGACGAATCAGTCAGCGTGCGCTCACTTTCTCCAGCGCTGTCATTTTCTATCTCTATCCTGTTTGCAGAGCACACACCGCAATCCATATCGACCAAGCTTTTCATTGAGTCGTTAAAGCAGCATGTTAATCAGTAAGTTAGCACTCATGCTCACCTATAACCTCAAGTTATAGGCGCACAACAAATAGGCATTCGGCTTCCCTCTTCAAACTGACTACATTGTCTGAAAACATACGAATGACAGAGGGAACCATCATGCAAATTGCTCAACCTTACCTACTTTTTCTTGGCGACGTCACCGATCCATTAGCCGCAAAAACCGCGCGCGGTATCCATCAATGGCGCCCAGAGATTTGTTTAGGTCAGCTTCGCCTTACGTCAGAAACCGTTTCATTAGGCTTAACCGACATGACGCTGCAACAGGCTCAGCAGCAAGGCGCAAAAACGCTCGTCATCGGTACAGCAAACCCTGGCGGTGTTATTCCTGAATCATGGCAGGCGACGTTACTGGAAGCGGCGGAAATGGGGTTTGAAATTGCCTCGGGTATGCACCAACGTCTTTCTGAATTTGCGCCTTTGAACGACTTACAGCAACGTGGCTTAACCAAGTTGCACGATGTACGCCATTACGATGAATCACTGAAAGTGGGCAATGGTAAAGCGCGCTCGGGTAAACGCTTGCTAACGGTTGGCACCGATTGCTCGGTTGGAAAAATGTTCTCGGCCCTCGCGATTGAGAAAGCCTTGCAGCAAGCTGGTTGTAAAGCTGAGTTCAAAGCCACAGGTCAAACGGGCATCTTAGTCGCGGGCAGTGGTATTTCGATTGATGCGGTTGTCGCGGACTTTATCTCTGGTGCGGTGGAAGCCATTAGTCCTGAGTTTACTGACCACGAATGGGACATCATTGAAGGACAAGGTTCACTATTCAATCCGTCTTTTGCTGGCGTGAGTTTAGGCTTGCTTCACGGCGCACAAGCAGACGCTTTAGTATTGTGTCACGAGATCGGTCGCCCGCACATTCGCAACCTTCCTCATGCTAAGTTGCCAACGATTGAACAAACCATCGAAGCGAATTTACAAGCTGCACGTTTAACAAACTCTGACACACGTCTTGTCGGAATCTGCTTGAATACTTCTGCAATCAGTGAAGATGATGCCGCACAGCTTTGCCAAGACTGGACTGAGAAATACCAAGTACCAGTGACCGATCCTGTGCGTTTTGGCGTAGAGCAAATTGCTCAACACATTATTGCGATTTAAGGATTGTAGACGCGATGAAAATTCATGTAGAGCCCGTCACCATTGCGATGGCGACGCCTTTCCGTATATCACGTGGCAGCAGAACCGAATGCCACGTGGTACGAGTAACCATAGAGCAGAACGGCATCAGTGCCCAAGGTGAATGTACGCCTTATCCCCGTTACGGCGAGTCGGTAGAATCGGTGATCAAAGCCATTTCTCAAGCCGCCCATGAACTGCAAGGTTTGTTTGCCAAAGGCGATGCGAACATAGTCTCTCTCAGAGAAAAGCTGCAAACCCTTCTCCCTGGTGGTGCGGCACGTAATGCACTCGACTGTGCGATGTGGAACTTACAAGCTAAGCTAGCGGGCAAGCAACACACTCAAGATTTATTTGAACTACCAGCATCGATTGTCACTGCGATGACCGTGTCGATTAACACGCCAGAGGCAATGGCAAACCAGACCCGCAACTACATCGAGCAAGGCGCAAAACTGCTTAAAGTGAAGCTCGATGGCGAACAAGTGATTGAACGTGTTCGCGCAGTTCGTGAAGCGGCAGGCGATGCGATGATCGTGCTGGATGCAAACGAAGCATGGCAAGAGCTGGATTTAGACGCCACCTTTGCCGCGCTTGCGCCATTAAATATCGCAATGATTGAGCAGCCTTTACCCTCGAATGACGATGAAAAGCTAAAAGACATTTCGCACCCAATTCCACTTTGTGCCGATGAAAGTTGCCATACACGCCAACAATTGCACGAATTGGTAGGCAAATACGAAATGGTCAACATCAAGCTCGACAAGACAGGTGGTCTAACCGAAGCCCTACAGCTTGCAGAAGAAGCGAAACGCCTTGGCTTTACCTTGATGTCAGGTTGCATGTTAGGCACTTCATTGGCGATGCGAGCAGCGCTACCTATCGCTGTGCAATCAAAAGTGGTCGACTTAGATGGTCCGGTTTTACTGGGTCAGGATGTTGAGCCTGCTTTGGTATATCGAGAAGGTGAAATCGTCCTGTAAAGGATCAGTGATCACCCCATCACCCATTTCATGACCTAGATTAAAAAACAATCACCGTCAGCATGAAATAAGTCACATAAATTACGGGGTTATTACGGCATGCTAATACAGTAGTAACCTCTAATGCGCTTTTTCAGCAAGGTGGTGGTTGTATGTATAGAGTCATCCGAAAAATGACATGGAAGACGAAAAGGCGGTAAACCCGCCCTACTCCAATGCAGTTCGTGCCTGATATCAGGTTTGCTTTGGAACCGTTGATTGGCCGCTAAAGGCTCACTCGGTTTCGCACGTCATTTGCAAGGAGGCTCTATGCCTATCAATAAGATCCGCAACGTCGCCTTTGTCGGTCAAACGGGTACCGGCAAAACCACACTGATAGAAAAACTGCTCTACACCTGCCAAGCTACCAACCATTTAGGTTGTGTGGAAAAAGGCGATACGGTGACCGATTTCGACCAACAATCCATCCAATATCAACACAGTATCGAAGCCACACCAGTCGCCCTAAGTTGGAACAAACACCGCCTCAATATCATCGACACTCCCGGACAAAGTGAATTACTCGGACGCACACTCAGCGTGTTCCCTGCCGTTGAAACTTCCGCGTTGATCATCGACCCACAAATGCCCATCAACCAAACGTCTGACCGCTTGTTCGCCTTTGCTAAAGAGCAGCAAAAGTGCCAGATGATCATCATCAACAAGCTCGACAACCACGGTAATCAACTTGAAGCAGTGATGGAAAACATCATCGAACACTTTGGTGATAATTGCTTACCAATCAACTTACCTTCAGCCGATGCTCAATCGGTCGTAGATTGCTATTTCGAACCAGAGATCGAACGCGAGACCCTGCTCGCCAAAGTCGAAGAAGCCCATGAAACCTTGATAGACCAAGTGATTGAAGTCGATGAAGAGTTGATGGAACTGTATCTTGAACAAGGCTCAGAACTGACAGCAGAACAGCTGCATGACCCGTTTGAAGAAGCATTAAGAACCGGACACGTTATTCCAATCTGCTTTGTGTCGTCCGAAACAGGCGCAGGGGTAGAACTGCTGCTGAGAACCCTAGCGGAAATCATGCCGATGCCAAATGAAGGCAACCCACCGCTGTTGGAGAAAAACGGCAAGAAGGTCAAAGTAAACTGTGAAGCACTTGAGCACAGCGTGGCACATGTGTACAAGATCAGCGTCGATCCTTACATGGGCAAACTCGCCTACTTACGTGTTTACCAAGGTGAAATCAACGCAGGCAGCCAACTCTACATTGGCGAGAGCAACAAAGCGTTCAAAGTCGGTCATCTCTACCAATTGCAAGGCAAAGACAGAACGGAGATCCCAAGGGCGCTTGCCGGCGATTTCTGTGTGCTAGCCAAAGTGGATGAGTTGGAATTTGATTCCATTGTTCATGACTCTCATGAAGAAGATGGCGTGCAACTCAAAACCCTCAACTTCCCTGATTCAATGTACTCGCTGTGCCTAAAACCCGTTAAGCGTGGCGACGAGCAAAAGCTTGGGGATGTACTGAATAAAATCGCCAGTGAAGACCCTTCTCTTCGAATCGAACATCGCGCACGCACTAATGAAACCATCATAAGTGGTCAGGGTGAATTCCACCTCAAAGTAGCGCTGGAGAAAATGTCTTCTGTTTACAAACTGGAAGTGGAAACCAGCCAACCAAGCGTCGAATACTTTGAGACCATAACCAAGCCAGCAGAAGGTCATTATCGTCATAAGAAACAGAGCGGCGGTGCCGGTCAATTTGGTGAAGTGCAATTAAAAGTACGCCCACTCGAGCGCGGTGCGGGCTTCAAGTTCATCAATAAAGTGGTAGGCGGTGCCATTCCTACCGCACTCATCCCTGCGGTGGAAAAAGGCATTGTTCAAGCACTAGAAGAAGGAGCGATTTCTGGTAACCCAATCAAAGATGTCGAGGTGACCGTTTACGATGGTAAATACCACTCGGTTGACTCGAAAGAAATCGCGTTTGTCATCGCAGGTAAGAAAGCGTTTTTAGATGCGATCAACAATGCGGACCCGATTGTGCTCGAACCGATTGTTCAAATGGAGCTTCATATTCCAACCGCGAATGTGGGTGATGTATCCGGCGATTTATCTGGTAATCGTGGGCTGATTGAAGGCACAGAACCTATCGATGCGAACTTCACTATGTTAAGAGCCAAGTCTCCGGTCAACGAGCTGCAAGATTATGCTCGTCGTCTACGCTCAATTACTGGCGGTGAAGGCAGTTTTAACATGACGCTCAGCCATTACGAACCAGCGCCACCAGCAGTACAAAAACAGGTCTGCAACGAAGCGACACAGCAAAGCTAAGACTTGACACATTTAACCTCACCAACAAAAAACGCCCTCGAAACTTGAGGGCGTTGTTGTATTCAGTTGAGGTCTATTTGTCTAACGACATACCAATATCTTCAAGCTTGGATTGGAATTGTTCAACACTGTCGGCTTTATAGGTAGGAGAACCGTTAAAATAGCGCGGCTTCTCTGGCAACATCGCGTTCTTGAGTTCTTGTTCCTGATCGACATTGTCATGGTACACCGTTACACGGTTTGGGATATCCTGTTTCATAAATGCCATTTTGGTTCTCCTTTGTTAAGACGAACCTTAAAGTTAAAGGTGGTTAAAAAATAAGCAAAACAAGTTATGTAAAAATTAGACATTCTCGACAGTTTTTATTGTTAAATCCAAAGCATTTTATAAACCGGGCATGAACTGAATTTTGACACTACGTCATCGAACTGGCAGCGAACTCATCCCATCCCCTACCAAACGTGCGCCTATTATCATTTCCACAAATTATGTCTTTTTTTTGAGATTTTAGTCAGTAATGTGTGGATGCAAATAGCCTCATATTCAACTTACTCATAGAGGCGACCTTTTTCTTTTTGAGTTTTACTCGACTTGCTGATTCAGATGAATAGACGTGTTTTTGATAAACGCCCAACCATTGGCATCATCTTGCCTATGTTGAGCGGTTTTTATATGGGAGAGCTTAACGCCACGTTGCGCCAAATGGCTAAGCAACATGGGGTTAATTTGGTATTTATTCGTAGTGGGCATCGCCGAGACTTCGACCTGTCTGTTGCTTTGCATCATCTCGATGCATTGATGGTGGTTTTGCATTCTGCATCCGACCATCTGGTGCAAACAGCGCTGAGCAAAGGCATTCCTGTTTTGTCTTTGGGTGCAAGCTACGCACCGCTTGATGTTGAGCAGTTCATCAGCATACAAAGTGACGGCGTAAAAGCCTTGTATCGCTGGCTGTTGGAGCAAGGACATCAACGCATTGGTTTTTGTGGTGACTTGTCGGTCAACGATGTACGTTCACGTTTTAAAGCCTATCAACATGCTGCCACGGAACATCAAGGGGCTTTCAATCCAGAAGATTTCTTTAGCGTTAGCAACTGCTCGTTAGCGGGCGGACGAGAAGCTGCCGTTGAGTTCGTGCAGCGCAATTCGCAATGCACGGCGGTTATTTGTGCTACCGACCACAACGCCATTGGCATGATGGAGCAACTTAAGCACTTGCAAGTTGCCGTACCAAATGAAGTCGCCGTGGTTGGTATTGATAACGTCTTCTTCGGTAAACAAACTCAGCCACCGTTAACCACTGCCGATCAGCAATTGGAAGTTCTGGCACGCCGAGCATTCAGCCGAGCTATCGAGCGCATTCAAGGGGCTGCGTTTTCAAACCAGATTAACCAAGTGCCACAGAAATTGGTTATCCGTCAGTCCTGTGGTAATCGCAATCCAATCTATGAATCAACAGAATGTCCGAACTCAATTCGTCATGCCCTGTTGAATGTGGAAGGCCGCTCTCCGGCAGAGATTTTTGAGAACTTCTATTCTCAAGCTCAGAACGGCTTTAACTCCATCCTGGACGCTCAAAGCTTGTATGGCAACAACCTCGATTGGGCATGTTTAGCGCAGTGCGATCAGGAGCAATACCATATCGAGAGTTGGGTCGAACAAGGCATGACCCAGCCAACCACGCTGCCAAAACAGAGCACAGCAAGTGATGACATTCGTGACTTCCCTTTCCTTGAAGGCTGCGAACACTTTGTTGCAACAGTGATGCCAATTGCTACGGGGCAAAAAAACCAGTGGCAGTTAGTCGCCGTGGTCGATTCGCTTGAAGATCAACAAAACATCGGCACCCAATCGGTGTTCAACAACTATCTCGATATGTTGTCTTTGTTCATCGAACGTGATGCGCTGCTCAACACCAGCACCTTACGTCAAAAGAACTCACAGCAACTGCTACAGCAACTCAAGGTGGTATCAAACAGCTCAAATGATGGTATTTGGGACTGGGATTTGACCAGTAATAAACTGCGTTGGAACAGTCGTTTGGTCAATATGCTCGGCAATGAAAACATCTCCCACAAACGCTACATCGATTGCGATCAGCTGTTCCAATTTATTCATCCAGAAGACATCGACCAATTAGAAGAACACATCCAAGCTCACTTGGTCGATAAAGTGGCGTTCAAAACCGAATTTCGTATTCGCAAACACGACAACAGCTATATCTGGGTGCAAGCCAATGGCTCTGCAGTACGCAACGCACAAGGTCATGCGGTGCGCTTTATCGGCTCAATGACGGATGTGACTGAGCAGCGAGAAAGCGCCGCGAAGATCCATCATATGGCGTATTTCGATGCGCTAACGGGTGTCGCCAACCGTCGCAAAATCATGGAAGAGATTGTTGAACACATCCGCGTCAATCCGGATAAGCCTCGTGCCATCATGTTGATGGATCTCAATCGCTTTAAAATGATCAATGATTCTTTCGGACACCATGTCGGCGACGCTCTGCTATGCCACATAACCAAAGAGTTAGAGAGTGTTTTAGTTGAGCCTCATACCATTGCGCGACTCGGCGGAGATGAATTTCTGTTCTTCTGTCATGTCAGCAATGCCGCCCAAGCCAACCAGATTGCTAGTATGATTTTACGCACCATCGAAAAGCCAATGATTCATGAAGAGATGGAATTGGTCAGCCAAGGCAGTTTAGGGATTTCCTTCTACCCATCGGATGGCCATAGCCCTGAAGAGTTGGTCAAAAAAGCCGATATCGCCATGTATCAAGCGAAGCAACTCGGTGGGCGCAAAGTGGTGCATTACAACGACACCATGGAAGCGACGACACAAAGCTTAATTAAGTTCGAACACCACCTAAATCGCGCTTTAGAACAAAGCGAAATTGATGTGTTCTACCAACCTCAGTTGTGCCACAAAACGCAGCGTGTGATCGCAGTAGAAGCCTTGGCTCGTTGGCAATCTGAAGCGCTTGGCTTTGTCCCTCCAAGTCAGTTTATTCAGGTCGCTGAAAACGCAGGTATGATCTCGCGATTGGGAGAATACATTCTCAATCGAGTCTGTCGTGACGTGCAGCAATCCGCTTGGTTACAATCAATGAGCCATATTTCGGTCAACATCAGTGCACGTCAGTTGGTACAGCCTTATTTTGCTGACGAGGTGATTCAAACCATCCTTAACTACCGATTGCCATTGTCTCTGTTCTGCATCGAAATCACCGAAACAGCAGCCATTAGTGACTATGACTTGTGTGTAAAATCGCTTGAGAAGCTCAGAAAAGCGGGCATTACCATCTCTTTGGATGATTTCGGGACTGGCTTCTCTTCGTTGTCGTTATTGAAGAAGTTGCCATTGAGTGAAGTCAAAATCGACCGTTCTTTCATCGCCGACATCATCAAAGATCAATCCAACCTCGATTTCGTTTCCACTATGATTTTGATGGGTAGAAGTTTGGGTTATCGCGTGGTCGCAGAAGGGGTAGAAACCGCAGAGCATGTATCTAGCTTAAGCGAACTCGGCGTGGATTTACTTCAAGGTTATTACTTCAGCAAACCCCAACCTATTTCTCAGCTAGAGCAACAATACACGCCACTTGGTGCCGTTTAAACACAACAAGGCGAGCTCATGTGCTCGCCTTGTTCTGTTCTTCACCGTTGGTTTTAAATACATCGCTTTAGAAAACCTTCTTGTCTAATCCAACTTCATTTCCATCAACGGTCGCCACATCTCGATAATCTCTTCTTCCGATGGCATTTCGCTTTGCTCGATGGTTTTCACTACGCGACATGGATTCCCCACCGCAACGCATTCTGCTGGGATGTCTTTGGTCACCACGCTGCCTGCCCCAATAATCGCTCGGTCACCAATTGTCACGCCATCCAAAATGATGGCACCCGCACCAATCCACACACTATCACCGATGGTAATTGGGTTGCCCGTTGCTATGGGACGAACACGCTCGGCGAGCTCAAAGGGGTGTCCTGCCGTACTGATCACCACATTAGGACCAATTTGCACGTACTCACCAATATGAACAGGCGCAAGATCGAGAATGGTAACGCCTGCATTCAAAAAGCCACCTTGGGTAAAGTGAATGTTCTTGCCCATGTCACAATAGAACGGCGGCACGACGTTCACGCCTTTCGCACTGCCAAGAAGTGATTCGATAATCTCGGCTTTCTTCAAATGCTCAGAAGGTCGTGCGTGATTAAAGTCATACAGCTTCTCCTTCACTTCGGTTTGAAACTCAAACAACTCAGGCGTAATAGGAATATGCACAGAAAAATCAGCCAGCTTACTACTCATCGACAACCTCTAAAGAAACAAGAACACATCGATAAATAATCGTAAATTCAGCCAGTTAACTACCAATTTTTCGCATCATTTCGCTAGGTATTTGCGAGCAACAACGCATTTTGATGTTGGCAATTGGACGCTCGATGTTTATCTTGAAATTCCATTCAGCATGGAAAGCAGATTGATGTCACGAAAAGAGCTAAGCCAGATGGGCAGCGCCCAAGTGTTCCTAACAGAAAAAGAAGGCCTTAAAGTCATTGAGAAACGCAACCCTACGCAGGTTGAAGTAGCGTTTTACCAAAAGCAATCTGCTAGATTTAATCAGCAAGGTATCCTTGTCCCAGAATTCATCGGGTTCGACGCTGAGCAAAATACCTTATGGATTGAGTACATTCCTCACCCAGTAGATCAAGCATTCCTTCTACAAGATCCAAGAGTTTTGAGGCGTCTTGCCCAAATTCATCAAACTCCACAGCCCGCCAATAACGCCATATTTAAATCCCATACGTGGACAGATGAAGAAACAACATCAGCATTTGAAACCCTCCACCTAGATGCTCAAACCGAGGCTCAGCTCCATCATTTTCAAACCCAAGCAAAGTACCTCTTCAAACCCCAAACTCTGCTCTCAGGAGACAGTAACGCTGGCAACTGGGGGCTAAGGGATAATGGCGAGTTGGTACTGTTCGATTGGGAACGTTTTTCTACTGGTCATCCTGCGATTGACCTATCGCCCTTGGTGGCAGGAATGGGTACCATAGAAGACTACAAACAAGTCGCAAAACAATACATAGCAATGGGTGGAAAGGGGATAGAATCAGAACTCACCACTGCGGTCCTACTAGCAAAAGCTTGGATCGTAATTGAGGTGACAAATTTGCTGGTTTCCAGAAGCAATCCGCAAGCCAGCAAATATATAGAATGGTTTAGACAGACATTACCAAAGTGGTGCAAATCGGTGTCATTAGAGGCAGGTTTAGCTGAGCGTTAGCTTATCGAACTCGGCTCTTGGATCTGATAGAGGCGGCGCTCGTTGTCTGCACAAGTAGTCTCACAGTTACACACTTTATCAACGCCTACGTTACTCAAACCACCGCAACTGCCTTGAATGCGTTTGTTATGAAAGATCACGCCCAGTGACATCAACAAAATGATGGCTAAGAACCCAAGAAAAGTGAACAACCAAACCATTACTTCACCTCTTTCACGTAGGAAGAAACCAATGCTTTGAGTTTCATCGGGCGAAGCGTCATTAGTGTTTTTTGGGATTGAGATTGAGGATTAAGCAATAGCGAAGACGCTTTTTTGCTGCCACAGCCTCCGCAACCACCTTTCTTAGCGTGATTGATAGAAGGTCGGCCTTGCGTGGCAAGCGTTAATGGCGAACGCGGCACACCCATCACATCATCCAGTGAGCTGCGAGTCGATAGCTTAAAGACTTGCTTACCACTGCTCAAAAGCTTACCCAGCGCACGTTCACCAATGTTGCGAACCAACACCGCATCCACTTTGTATTCTTGCAAAGATTGGATAAGTTGTGATTTTGCTTTGCAACCAGCTTGTGGCATAGAAGCAATATTAGCTAGATTCTTTAACAATCCGTCTGAATCGGAATAAATCGCAATGTATGGGGCTTTAACAAAGTGATTGGCGACACGTTCGCCGTCATTCGGAATAGCGTAAATCATGAGTTTGACTCCTGGTCAGGAAAAACAAGTGCATGACCCTCAACTAGGCTTTTCGCGACTTTAAAACGCGCGCTTTTAACCGTATTACCAAAGGTCTGGCGAGAGACTCCCATTTGGTCGGCGGCTTGTTGCTGGCTCAATCCTTCCAGATCGGCCAATCTCAATGCCTCTAGTTCTTCTGGCAATATGTTGACTTTTTCTAGCTCGTAAAACGGTACACCATTGGGCTTAAAGCAATGGTGCGCTGCACGTCCACATATACGTCTTTCTATTTTTGGTCTCGCCATCACATCCTCTCTACAAAACGCCTTCACCTTACGCCCGTTTATGGCATATGCCAATTATAGTTTTTAGCATATGCCAATATCTTAGTTTGCAAAAATCGTATCCATAGCGAAATATTCGTTAGACATCTAATAATAATGCAACAACACATACAAACCACCATACGATTCATTGACATGAGTCGATAAAAAACCTCTCATTTCTGTGGCCATTTTCATCAAATGTTCACCATCATTTTCACGCTTGTTAACAAACAAAGCTATAATTCACCTAACACATTAGTTTGAACACTAATGATTAATTCGTTACCCTAAGTGAGCTATTTAGAGAAAGGAAACTCAATATGACGTACAAAACTCCCTTACTACTAGCGATTGGTGCGCTAGCAGCGACCAACGCAAACGCAAGTGAGTGTGGAACGGTTACCATTGCAGATATGAACTGGAACTCTGCAACACTGATTGCCAATGTGGACCGTTTTATTCTTGAGCACGGCTACGGCTGTGATGCCGAACTCATCCCAGGCGACACCATGCCTACCGGCACCTCAATGATCGAAAAAGGACAGCCCGATGTGGCACCAGAACTTTGGAGTAACAGCCTTAAAGATGCGCTAGACAAAGGTGTTGAAGAAAAACGCCTACGTTATGCTGGTAAAGCGCTTGTCGATGGCGGTGAAGAAGGTTTCTGGATCCCTGCCTACCTTGTTAAGCAATACCCTGAAATGAAAACCATCGAAGGTGTGAAAAAACACGCGAAGCTGTTCTCTCATCCTGAAGACAAAGCAAAATCCGCATTCTACAGCTGTCCTGCTGGTTGGAACTGTCAGATCAGCGCAGGCAATCTTTTCAAAGCAATGGATCTTGCTGACTCAGGTTTTGACATCATTGACCCAGGCTCAAGTGCCGGTCTATCTGGTTCAATCGCAAAAGCTTACGAACGCGAACAAGCATGGTTTGGTTATTACTGGGCACCAACTGCGGTTCTTGGTAAGTACGACATGGTTAAAGTCGATTTCGGTAGCGGCGTTAATGAAGAAGAGTTCGTGAGCTGTACTACTCAAGCGGATTGTGAAGCGCCAAAAGCAACCATGTACCCACCTTCACCAGTGCACACGATTACCACTGAAGAGTTTGCTTCACGTTCTCCAGCAGCGTACGACTACTTCACTAAACGTGGTTTCACCAATTCAGACATGAACCAACTGCTCGCTTGGATGGAAGACAATCAAGCAGACGGTGAAGAAACCATGTTCCATTTCCTAGAAAACTACCCACAGATCTGGACCGCATGGGTTCCTCAAGACGTAGCTAAAAAAGTGCAAGGTGCACTGTAAGACTTAGACGTTTCGTAAATGGTATAGGAATACCAAAATTGTTGTATGCCGAGACTCGCTTGAGTCTCGGCAAGAAAAGGAAGTAAACATGTCTGACTCGAATTGGCTTAGCGAATTCCCAGAAATGGATCGCTCAGATCTTAGAGCCATCCGCAAAACCTTAGATGGAGCCTACCGCGATTTCTCTCGCGAATACGGCGACCTAATTGAATCATTCTTCGACCCTCTTCTCTCATTTCTCGTTTGGTTCGAAAAACTCCTCATTTCTACACCATGGATGATCATCCTTGCTGTGTGTACCGCGTTAGTTTATGCCGCGAGTCGCTCATGGAAATTGGCTGTCGCGTGTTTCGTGTCATTGATCCTGATTGGGTACTTTGGCATGTGGGAAGATACGATGCGGACGCTCAGCATCATCACGGTGTGTACCATGCTCGCCATTGCGCTCGGTATTCCGATTGGTATTGCCATGGCGCGCTCAAATCGCGTGCAATCCGTCGTAACCCCGCTTCTTGATGTTATGCAAACCATGCCAGCGTTCGTCTACCTGATTCCTGTCGTGATGCTTCTAGGTATTGGTAAGATTCCGGGCTTGATTGCTGTGGTTATCTACGCGATTCCACCAGTGATTCGTTTAACCAACTTAGGTATTCGACTGGTAGATAAAGAAGTACTTGAAGCCGCTACTGCCTTTGGTGCCAGTAAGAAGCAGCGCTTAGTAGGCGTGCAATTACCTTTGGCAATGCCAACCATCATGGCTGGTATCAACCAAACCATCATGATGGCGCTTTCTATGGTCGTTATTGCTTCGATGATTGGCGTAAAAGGCTTAGGTCAGCCAGTATTAAAGTCAATCACGAACCAGTATTTCACGCTTGGTCTGCTTAACGGCTTGGCAATCGTGGCACTGGCGATTCTGTTTGACCGTGCATCGCAAGCTTACGCAAAACGAACGCAAGCACACCTAGGAGATCTGAAACATGACTAAGCCACTTATTGAAATCAGCGGCCTGTATAAGATCTTCGGCCGAAAACCAAATTCTGTTATCGACCGTGTTAAGCAAGGACAGAGCAAAGACCAAATTCTTGCTGATACCGGCCATACCGTTGGTTTAAAAGACATCAACCTGCAAATCAACAAGGGCGAAATCTTCGTTATCATGGGTCTATCAGGCTCTGGTAAATCGACCATGATTCGTCACTTCAACCGTTTGATTGACCCGACCATGGGACAAATCTTAGTTGAAGGCGTCGACGTAATGCAGTTGTCGTCAAAAGAATTGGAAGAGTTTCGTCGCCATAAGATGTCGATGGTATTCCAGCGCTTTGGTCTGTTGCCTCACCGAACTGTGGTCGACAACGTAGCTTACGGCTTGGAAATCCAAGGCATCAAGAAAGAAGCACGTCTTGCCAAAGCCAACGAATGGTTGGAAACAGTAGGCCTTAAAGGTTACGAGAACCAGTACCCTGCACAGCTTTCTGGTGGCCAGCAACAACGTGTAGGCTTGGCTCGCGCATTGGCGACCGACGCTGAGATCCTATTGATGGATGAAGCTTTCTCGGCGCTCGACCCACTGATCCGCAGCGAGATGCAAGATCAGCTTATCGAACTGCAAGAGAAGCTACATAAGACCATTATCTTTATTACTCACGATTTGGACGAAGCACTTCGCTTAGGCGACCGTATTGCTATCTTGAAAGACGGTGAATTGGTACAGCAAGGTTCTCCAGACGAAATTCTGCTTCATCCTGCTGATGAATATGTAGAAGCCTTCGTTAAGGACGTTAACCGAGCGCGCGCTCTGACCGTAGAAACCGTGATGCAGCCACCGGCGTATCGCATTGCAGCGACGACCATTGAAGAAGCCTTGATAGAAATGAAACGCGTGAAGCAAGACTATGCCTACCATGTAACCGACGACGGCTATCAAGGTGTGGTGACCAAAGAGAGCTTGCTTGACGCTGCGAAAACCGATGCAGCACAAGAACTCGATGAAGAAATCTACGAAGAAGTGCCTGTTGTCTCTCCGGATTCTGTGATTGAAGAAGTGCTACCGGACACCATGTCTTGTGACTACTCACTGCCAGTTGTCGATGACGAAGGTAATCTGCAAGGCGAACTAGAACGAAGCGCCGTGGCCGAAATCTTCACTGACAATACCGAAGAGGAATCTCCGTCAAAGGAGGTCAAAACGCCACCAGCAATGGATAAGGCATCCTAAAACGCAAAAGGCTCATCATCTGATGAGCCTTTTTTATCTGGTGACGTTTTAATATCGCGCTATGAAAGCCAAATCATAAACGCAAAGATCACAACCAACAGCAAGATACCAAAATAGCTGATACGTAAGCGCATCGCGTCCGATACCGGTTTGTGTGGGCGTTTACCCAGAGTAAGAATCGACACACCAAGATATCCAAGGTAGTAGCTCACTCTCTCGAGGAGAAAGTCGATAATAATCCAACGGACAAGCGCCCCAAGTACCCTAAGGGCTCCTATGAAGAATTCTTCCATTATTCTTTTCCTTTTCCTTCTTCTTTGCAAATCACTGACGTTAAAGAGTTTTTCTAACAGAGGCTGTTCAATGGTTTGCTTTGTTCTGACGCAGGTCTAGGAAACAAGTCTATTATTATCACGGTATACCTAAGTGACCTTAGCATACATGCAACGAGATTACTTTGGTATGTCAACTTGTTGATTTAGAGAGGAATAAAATGAAAAAGACATTATTAGCACTCACAGGTGCGGTCATTATTCTAGCAGGCTGTCAGGATGAGAAACCAGCGGAGACAACTGCGGTTGACGTTCCTCAAGCCACTGAAGTTGAAAGCACGGTTGATGCGACACCAATTGAAGAAGAGCAAGTGATCACTCCGGACACGTTCGTAGATTCTGGCCACAATGCGCAAAATGCATTGGATTGGAACGGCATTTACAAAGGTAAGCTTCCTTGTGCAGATTGTGCGGGTATCGATACCACGCTAACTCTGAATGAAGACGGCACTTACTCATTGGTAGAGCTTTATGAAGGTAAAGAAGGCGACCCAATCAAATCAGAAGGTAAGTTCACTTGGAACGAATCAGGCAACACCATTACATTGGTTGATGAGTCTGGTCCAAACCAGTACTTCGTTGGTGAAAACATGCTAATGAAGCTGGACATGAACGGCGAAAAAGCAACAGGCGAGTTGGCTTCATTCTACAACCTGAGCAAGATGCCTTAATGCTGAATAGCAATTCAATTTAATCCTGATAAAGACCAAATCCGAGCCTCCCCCGCTCGGATTTTTTCATTCTCGTTAATTAGAACGACAATCAAGAATTTTCATTTATTAAGAAAAATAACAATCCAACCAATTGACGCAAACGATTGCTATTGATAGATTGCGCCATCTTTTTTATTTGTAAGTATGTCGTATGCAAATCTTTAAACGTTTCACTGCACTTGTTCCTGCAGTACTTTCCTTCTCTGTTTTCGCTCAAACTCAACCTATCCTTGTTCAGGGTGCAATGGATATTGAAACCAGCACATTAGTTGAAGCATTGGATGATGCAAAAGAAACCACCGTTGGCTCTTGGACTTTCTGGCAAGGTGAAATCGACGGCTACCCAGTAGTCGTGTCTCGTACCGAGGTTGGCTTAGCGAATGCTGCCGCTTCTACTACGATTGCGATTGAACACTTCAATCCTAAGTACATCATCAACCAAGGTACATCGGGCGGTCACGACCCTGAGCTATACCGTGGTGACATTGTCGTGGGTGAAGCCAGCTTCAACATGGGCTCTTACAAGTCTGAGTTTACTGAAAAAGGCAAAGGCATCGACCCAACGAAGTGGCAGAACTTCGACGTAACCATGCGTCTACGTGAAAACGGTGAGTTTGTTGAACACAAACAATTCAAAGCGGATCCGGCACTGGTTGAAACCGCTCTCTCTTTGTCTGAAGAATACAAAAAAGGCAAAGTCGTGAAAGGCTTGATTGGCTCAGCGGACGAATGGAACCGCGAAGTGGATCGTATCAACTGGTTCCATGAAACGTACGGTACGTCTGTTGAAGAAATGGAAACGTCATCAGCGGCATTGGTTGCTCAAGCTTACCAAGTGCCTTTCGTTGGCATCCGTATCCTTTCGAACACAGATCAACACAAGCAAGACTTCGAACCACAAACTGCGGTCGATTGTCAGCTATACACGATTGATGTGATTAAAGCGCTGATCAAAAAGCAATAGTCGCTTTTTTGAATCGCAAAGGGAGGCCGAGTGCCTCCCTTTCTTGTTTATAAGCACTGCTGCTTAAGCCAGTTAGTCAACTTAATGATTTCTGGTTGGCGAGCTCGATTCTTCTTATGTACGAAGTAAAAACTGTCGCCCGTTTCTAAGCCGTGAGAGGGGATATAAACCAAGTCTTGAGCCTTGTCCCGTTCATTCAACATGAAGTCATTGGCAAACGTAATACCCTGATCGTAACGAGCGGCTTCGATAGCCAGCAGCATGTGACTGAAATGCTGCATATCAATGTCTTTAGGCAATTCAAACCCGCCAGCTTTACACCACTCCGCCCAATCTTTACCGCGCTCACGATAGATAGAATCAGTAGACAGAATCGGATAGTGCCAAAGCGCCTCTGGCATCGGTTGATCTTGAATTTCCTTCCAAATGTTGAGGCTGCATACCGGATACAAGGTCTCGTCATATAAGCGAACTGCCATGTAGTTGCGCTTTGGCTTCTGCACCGTGATAAAGCAATCACCAACGCTGTCGGTTTGCTCTGGGTCTCCTGCAACCATGTTGAGCGTCAGATCGATTTCTGGATGCTGACGCTTGAAGTCTGCCAATCGTGGGATCAACCATTTCACCGCCAGCGAGCTGTAAATCGCCAAACGTAGACTGCCCTTTTCACCTTCCCGCACTTTTTGGCTCGCCATCGCAATGGCACTGATCGCAGGGCTGATGTCTTCAAGATAACGAAACCCCGTATCCGAGAGAGACAGCTTACGACCTTGGCGAATAAACAGAGCTTCACCAAGGTAGTCTTCTAATATACGAATCTGATGACTCACGGCGCTTTGGGTTACGTTGAGCTCTTCTGCTGCAAGGGAAAAGCTCAAATTACGCGCAACGGACTCAAAACAGTGAACCGCTCTCAGAGGTGGCAATTTCATTATCTAAAAATCTCATACTTAAACTAATAAATATCATTTCACTTCATCCTATGACATCACCTACTCTTTGGCAAAGAATGAGGAGAGGAATAACGTGAAAGTCACATCTGTCGGCGCAGCCATGCTGCTATTAATTGTTGGTAACCTAATTGCGGTGCTCTCAGACGCTTTGATCAAAAGTGTCGGTAACGAGGTGCCGGTTTTTCAGTTCGTGTTTTACCGACAGCTGTCAGCAGTGATGATTTTGTTACCTGTATTCTTGCTCACCAAACAAGCACCGTTGATGGAAGGCTTTAAATGGCATGCAGTGCGTGCCCACGTTTGGCTAACTGGCGCGATTTTCATGGTGTTTGCTATCTCGTCTATGCCCCTCGCCACCGCAAATGCGATCTTTTATGCCGCTCCTTTGATCATGTTACCTCTGGCAGCGATCTTCTTTGGAGAGAAGCTTTCTGCACAATCTATTGCAGCGGCAGTGATGGGCTTTGCAGGCGTGCTTGTGATTATTCGACCAGACCAAGTTGATTGGGCGGCACTATCTGCTCTGGTTGTCGCGGTTACGTTAGCAATTAACAACCTGTTGATCCGCAAGTTGCCAAAGAACCAATCAGTGCCACACACGCTATTGATGACTAACCTAGCCGGCATTCCTGTGTCTCTATTGCTAGTGTTTATCGAAGGTGAAGCGTGGGATTGGAGCTCCTTCCCTGTTGCGGCAGGTTCAAGCCTATTTATCATGATTTACGCGGCAACTTGTGTATTGGCTTATCGCTCCATCGATAGCAACAAAATCGCCAGCGCAGAATACAGCGGCTTAATTGGTGCGGTAATCGTTGGTTTGATTTGGTTTGGTGAAGTGCCAGATATCTTTATGGCAATAGGCACAGTGATGATTGTGGTGCCTCTGGTTTGGCTATCTAAGCGCGAACGCCGCAAACAAAAACAAGCCCAAGCAGCCAAACTTGCGGAAGAGCAAAAACATCATCAAGCGCCAGCAGCGTAAACAACCAAAAAAGCCGAGCATTCATCGCTCGGCTTATTGTTTTAGGGCAACACAGATGAGCATTGTCTTTCGTGGGTTATTGACTCATTAGTTTTTGATGGCATTAATGGTTGCCGCTTTTTGCTGTAACGCGTTAAAGTCAGCGCTCTGCTTAATTTGGTTCAAGGTGCCAGTAACATCAAACGTACCAACCACCTGCTTTGCGGCCTCAAAGGGTGTCACTCCTTTTTGCAATTGAAGGATGTCATAGCCTGCCGCCTTCAACGCATAAATTGCGGCTGCACCACTTGGATAGAAATATCCCCAGCCAAACTGAGACTCCACACTTTCACGGTTTTGATACTGAGTCGTAAACGCGTAGCTATCGACGAACTTAAGCTCAGAGAAATTCGGTAGCGCATTTCTCAATGCCATCACTTCAACATACCAAGCGCTGCCTTCAAACAGCTCTTGGCCTAATCCCATGTTCTTCGCATAACGCTTACTGCTGGTATCAATATTGATCTGCTCCTGAGTCAAAGCAATGTATTGCTTAAGCATGGTTTTCGCTTCGTCTTGGGTTATTGTTTTAGGCAAGGATTTAAACAGATCCAGTACCGCTAGCTTGTAAGTGATCTGCTCTACATTCACAGGGTAACCGTTGAGCTCGTTAAAGTAATCGGCAGGATCGCTAAAGTGCTCCAGCTGATAATCATGAAACATCTCATGCACAGCTAATGCAATAGTGTTGCGTTGATGCTCACCTTTTACGAAGGTCTCTGACGGCTTATACACTTGGAGATAGTACTTCGCTCCATTAAACGTATATTGCCTTTCATACACCCCATTACCTTTGTTTATTGCATCATGAAAGACGTGCATATTGGTTTCGTATTGATAGATATTCAGAGCACCACTTTCATTGGCGCCTAACTTTTGCGCTTCTTCTGGGACTTTGGAAGGATTGACCAAATAGGCAGTGACTGGCGTGCTGCTCTTCTCATCCAAACGTAGAAAGTAAGCTGGCGTACCTGATAAGTAGTCCCCATAACCGCCCCAAACAGATTGGAATTTCAGTGCATTCACAGAGGCATTAAGTTGCTCGAAAAGCTTACTATCAACCTCATTGGTCAAAGACGTTTCGCCTTCAGGGGAGACAAGTTTACCGAGGCCATACTTGGTTATCTCTTGCTCAGACATGTTGTGTATGTCTTGCGCCGGCGCGGCATTAATCGTGAAGTAGTAAAAACCTTCAGGGTCTGGCAAACCCATCTTTTTGTAGTAATCAATGTAAGGTTGATGATACTTGTGACCAACAGGGAAATCCGTTGCAACTTGATCTTCCGTTGCCCATGAATGAACGCCAATCGTTGCGCCGCTCTCAATCGTTCGGTTTACACCTGCCAAAAACAAATCAGTGCCGCCAGAAGCAATTTGCCCACTGCTTGCAATATAGGAGTCCAACTGTTTAGCACGGACTTGATAAGCCAGTTCGAGGTTTGATTCATCATCAACAGAACCATCAATACTGATGAACTTGAGCTGCTTCACGTTGGCATGTTTTGTCATCATTTGCTCAAACGCCTTTGGTGAGCCCTGACAAATAACACCTTGCAGTTCTGCGACGTCTCCTTTCACAACAAACGACAAACCCGGCTCTTGAGCTGACAGTTGGTCTCCACATTGAGAAGTAAATGTGTTGGTTGTTGATGTGCTTTGGTCCTTCCCTTCTGAACGACAACCAGATAATGCCACGGCAATGCTCAGCGCCAATATTTGTTTTTTCATTCCTTTCTCCAATAAAACGCCGTTCGATAGGAGAAATGATAAACAAAAAAATCCTGTTTTCTGGCGATTCTTACGTTGGCTTACAGACGCTTAATAATCCATCGATAACACCGGTTTTGTAAGCAACTCGCATACAATTTAGGTTGCCTAAACATTCGAGGGAGCCTCAGATAGGCATCAGCTGCTATAGTTAAAACAGTAAATAATAAAACTAGGGCAGTATTGAAATCGTCATCACCTCTCCTACTTTCTCAGCACTCTGGCATTTTTAGAGCGAGCGTTCGCTCTTGATTCGATTCATCGCTGCCTCTTTTTTGAGGGTCTGCGCATGCAAATTGGTTTCAAATCGACGCTTCAATCTTTTGTCCTTTCAACGCTTTTTCTTATCTCTGTTTTCAGCCCTTATGCTTCTGCATCTTCACTAAAAGTAGGAACTTACCCCTGTCCACCTTTTGTCATTGGCTCTGTTGATTCGGAGCTAAACGGCCTCAGTATTGAGTTGTGGGAGCAAATAGCCAAAGAGATGAATGTCGAGTTCACTTTCGAAAACCACCCATTGGATGATCTTCTTAACTCGATAGAAACGGAACAAATCGACATTGGTGTTTCATGCATTTCAATTACTCCAGAACGTGAGTTATTTGCAGACTTCTCCCACTCTTTCTATGAGACCCACCTTGCAATTGCAGTTAAAAACCAAGGATACCTACATTCCTTACAATCGATCTTCATGAACCCTGCATTGTGGTTAATCGTTGGCGCGATCATTCTGGTTGCAGGTTTGGTTGGGGCGTTTTTCTACGCGATAGAAGAAGGGAAAAATGAAAAGCTGTATTCGATGAAAAGCCGAGTAGGACGTTGGGTTGAGAGCTTTATTCTTGGGTTGCTTTTCATTACGCGAGGCCCCTTTAACTACTTCGAGTTTAAGAGCTTAACAGGACGCATCGTAACGGTGTTTATTGGTGTGTTTAGCATGCTCTTTATCGCCAGTATCACCGCCGTGCTTGCCAGCAAATTGACCCTAAGCCAAGGCTATTCTCAAATCAAAAGCATTAACGATCTCGCCAATGTCAAAGTGGGAACCAAAACCGCAACCACCTCATCTTTGTTACTTACAAGCTTCGGTATTCGTCATCACGATTATCAAGACATGACTGCGCTTTTAAATGCATTGGATACTGGAGAAGTCGAAGCAATCGTTGCCGATGACGTCGTGCTCAAATACATGATTGGTAACGGCAGAATATCGGGGCAATATGAAGATTTAGAGGTGCTGCCTTACCAGTTAGAAAAGCAGAACTATGGCTTCATCATTACTGAAAACAACCCGTATGAGGAAGAGATCAATCGCGCTCTACTGCAAATTCGTGAATCACGGAAATGGCGTAAGATTTTGGTCGATTATTTTGCAGACAAGTAGTGTTCACCACTGTCTTCTAAAATGAAAAAAGCCCTTAAGTTCAATGAACAAAAGGGCTTTTGTATTCAATCTCGTTGGCGATTATTGCGGTAGAACCACTTTGCCATCTTGAATTGGGAAAGTTTTACCTGCAGGTTTGCTTTGCATACGAACGGTTGTTGGCGCCCCAGCAACTTCGTAAGTGACATCGTAACCCACTACTTTCTCAGACGTGGTGTATTCAGTGTGACATTGCTTCTCAGTTGATGTCACAACATCACCCTTTTGTACATTGTCTTGGATCTTACGACCTGTCATCGCACCAGCAACAGTACCTGCAGCAGTCGCAATCACTTTACCTGAACCACCACCGATTTGGTTACCCAATGCAGCACCTGCCGCTGCACCACCCACAGTGCCAAGGATCTTGTTGTTGTCCGTTGGTTCTACTTGATGTGTTACTACCACGTCTTTACACACTTGGTGTGGGTTTTTCACAGTTTCTGTTACCGCTTCAACAAGCGTGATATTTGCTTCTGTTGGTGCTGGTGGCGTTTTGTCTTTACAACCCGCTAGTACTGCAACAACCGCTGTTGCGATTGCGATAGATTTCATATTCATGATTTACTTTCCGATACGGTTATCTTTGTTTGGCGATATAGTAAATCTAGAAGAAAAATTCACATCAGGTGAAAACAAACGTCCGGTCATTAGCAGGTTAAAATACAGCGTTTTATAAACGCCGTGTTAGAGAAAGCTCAGAGAACGGTCAATTGGAGCGAGATCACATCAGTTTGAGCAATGAATATTGCGCTAACTACAATGCCAAATTGAGCAAACTTTAGGCAGGCACCATCCAACGAGTCCAAAATGCAAGCAACATCGTGGCAAACATGACCCACACCAGGGTTGCAGCCGTCAGTGTCCCCACCAAGCTCAAGCGGTAGCTAAAGTAGAAAACCGAAATTAGGTACGCCGCGTAAGGAATCAAAGAATAGATGCCAAACAGAGCCGTTTGGCGCAGGGCTTCCATGTCTCGCTCGCTACCGACAATAAAGTGCGCGATCAGAGCAAAGGTCGGAAATAAAGGCACGAGCCCCGCGATATAAAAGCTTTTCGACTTCGATAGCATAGCAATAATCAATACCGCCACGGCACCAAGCAAAGATTTAAGAAACAGACTGGTCATCAGTGTATGCCAAACACCCTAAGCTAGGCTCAAGAAGAGCTCATCATCGGTTAGATACTTATGACGATGACTCAGACTGCGTAGGTGCATAAACATAAAATCAGGAAAACCAGGTGCGATAACGTTGTTTGGTTCCCAGAAGATGCCACCAACAAATACATAACGACCTTGCTTCTCATCATCATGTAAAGGGTTGTTGATTGGTGTTGTCAATTCAGCACGACAACCTTCGACAACACAAACGATCTGACCTTTGAAGATCCCGATCACTCGTTTCACAAGATTAGCTTTAATCCCACACTTCCAAGCTTGGCGCGTTGCCCACTCATAGCCGTGTTTGTTGATCGCTTTTTTCTGTAGATGCACAACCAAATTCATCGTTCATTCCTGACTTGACCTTTGCTTGTACTATAACCAAATCACCTGTTAGGTTTGCCGATATTAATTTATCGAAACCATAGAAGGTAAAAATCAAGAAACGAGAGCGTTACAACAAATCGCCATTTACTTAACGGTTTTTAGGATTTTTCTGACATTAGAAACAGAGTTGTGTTGCATAGAATAGCGTCACATTTATAAAAATAATTATGACAACAAGGTGACGTATGGCTTTTGATGACTACTGGAAGAAGGTTCGCGAAAAGCACCTGAAAAGTGCCAATCTAGAAGGGCTTATTGTAAAAAGGGTTCGCGCTAATACAGGAAGTAAACGTCTTCCCTATCGCACAAAATGTGGCGCGCTGTGCGAAATCAAATACAACGAAGTGTGTGAATCACAAAAAGAGTGATGACATTGCACCACCCTTTTTCATCATGACTCACTTCGATATTTAAGCGTCGATAAGGTAGTTATCGCCCTCGTTTTCTAGACGATCAAGCAATACGCGACACTCATCGAGATCGAGCGGCTGCTCAAAACGACGCTTCAAATTCATCAAAAAGAAAATGTCTTCACACATCGCTTTCTCTGGCTCATCACTGATTTTCGCCACTGGAGAGCCATTACACGAAACCATCTTGATTACGATGGAGAGCGGCTTATAAGCGACACCTTGTTCTTTAGTGTACTCACCCATATCGTTTGCCAAAAACGTACCAATACCAAAGCTGATTTGTACTCGACCTTGGAAGTGCTCACAAATGTCCAATGCTTGGTCAAAGTTTAAGCCGTCTGTAAACACCAAGGTTTTGGTCATAGGGTCGATGCCGAGCGATTGGTAATGCTCAATCATCTTCTCGCCCCATGTGTAAGGGCAGCCACTGTCATGACGAACACCAGCGTATGCATTACTTAGCTCTTCATCGAAGTCTTTTAAGAACGCATCAATACCAATGGTGTCTGTTAAAGCAATGCCTAGCGCGCCATTAAACATCTTTTGCCAACGCTGCAATGCTACCTTTTGTGAATCACGAACATTCACGAGCGCTTGGTGTCCCATAAACCATTCGTGTGCCACCGTACCGATTGGGGTGAGATCGAGCTCTTTCGCCAAATGGTAGTTACTGGTTCCAGTTAGGCTGTCAGGTAACTCTTGGCTCAGATACTGCAGCATTGAGCGCTGGGCTTGGAAAGAGAAGCGACGACGGGTCGACATATCAGCAAACTTAAAGTTAGTGATATTGCGGCGTGTTAGTTCGGATTTTAGATGACTAACTTTCTCTTTAAGAACAGATTGGAATTGCTCGACTGGAATGTCTGCCCAACGTGCACGGCTACGCACTTCGGACACAATACTCATGATAATGGTTTCGTAGAGAATGGTTTCTTTCCAAAGACCATTGATGGTGATGCGTAATTGGCTTGTGCCATCAGCCATGGTTTTAGTATTGAAAGAAACATCACGTTGAGGGTTAAAACGAAATGCATGCAGAGCGTCAACAAACTCAGAGCTAAGATAAGGCGCGACACCTTTCATGTACTCGATTTCTTCTGCCGAGAAAGTGATATCTTGCAGTTTAAGAACTTCCGCTTTCACATCTGGCAGTAGTTCAGACAGGTCTTCTTCACTGCGAACAATGAATTTGTAGGACACCATCGCATCTGGATAAAGCGCTGCAACAGCACTCATCATATTCACTTTGTATACGTCAAAATCTAACGCACTTTGAATGATGCGAGACGAAAATAAATTGGTGGTCATTCGGAGCCCTTCTACACGCCCTTTTTCGTTTATACCCAAATTCCCTCAGCACGGTGCAAACCGCATCTTATTGTTTTCCCAACGAAGTTGGTGGGAAGTTCTCAACAAGGCAAACTTGGGTATATAACTTGTTGTTACTAACTAAATTGCGTAAACAATAAACACCCACTATTAGTTTGTCAACTTTTGTTACTAACCACTCTTTTTTATAAGGTTTTTACGCGCAATAATCCAACAGCTATTGTGGATAACCTTAACAGATACGCACATTCATGCTTAAACACCACCACTAAGAAAATACATGTACGTTTCTAACAATCGGTTACTTACCCATTGATTGACTACTTGTTATGCGCTAGATTACTTACAAATCAATCTCAGGACCCAATCATGATCGTAACTGTCGACATCATTCCATTCAGACTATCTGGCTGTGCCGATAAAGGGTTGGAAGTGTTGCTGATCAAACGCTCAAATCCAGAACGCCCCTACCACGGCGTGTGGGCTTTGCCTGGTGGATTTGTGTTTGATAAAGACATGACGCACGAAGGTGGACGAGCAGCAGACGAAAACTTCGAAGCAGCGCGACGTAGAATCTGCCGTGAAAAAATTCACACCTACCCTCGCCACTTTAGCGAAGCTTTTGTCGATGGCGACCCAAAGCGTGACCCTGAAGATTGGAGCCTGAACATCACCCACTACGCCTTAGTAGACCGCAATAACAAAGAACAAATCGACAACGCTGGTGTACCAGAATGCCATTTGAAGTGGTTCCCGCTGCAAGCAATTCTTGATGGTGAAGAAACCCTCGCTTTTGATCACCAAAAGATGATTGAAAAGGCATGGCAGAAGCTGCGTGCCTCTATTGAATACACCTCAGTATTGTTGTTCGCACTCGATAAAGAATTTTTGGTCGCAGACATCATTGCCGCTTACCAAGAGTTCGGTATCGATATCAGTCGTATGACGATCAAACGCCGCTTGATTGATTCTGGTGTTCTAAAGCCAACCAACAAAGTCGCTTCCACCAACAAAGGTAAAGGCGGTAAGCCAGCCATGGTGTATACCCTAGCAAGCGACGAAGTGACCTTTTTCCAAAACTGTTTGCGTGGTTAACGCAAGCACAAAAGACAGACAAGGAGTCTGCCATGACCGTTCGAGTTAACTACCAAACCACCGCAGTGATCGACGTGGATCCTGAAAAAGGCTTCACTGAACTTTGCCCTGACGAATTACCCGTCACTGGCGCATTAGAAATCGTTCCAGAGCTATTAAAGAACCACACTAAAGGTCGCTTAAAGCTTGTTAGCCGTGATTTGCACCCACCAAAAGCGGCTTGGGACGCAGAAACGCCAGCGAATATGCTTGACCCTGTCGGCCTACCTAATGTGGACATTAAGTGGAACCGCCACTGCGTGCTTGGTACCACGGGCGTTGAACTGCTGGACGGTCTGCCTCCTGTTCTGGAATACGATTTCCAAGTCAACAAAGGCATGGACCCAGACGCACACCCTTACGGCATCTTTTTCCACGACGTGGCTGATACCAAAGCTACAGGCGCGAATGAGTTCCTTAAATTCAACAACATCGATACGGTTGTTGTTGGTGGCTTAGCGCTTGATTTTTGTGTTAAGAAGTCCGTGACTCAAGCTCTCGATTTGGGTTTTAAAGTGATTGTGAACCTAGCCTCTAGCCGCGCGGTCTTGCCAGATACTATCGATGCAGTGATTGCGGAGATGGAAGAGAAAGGCGCAGTGTTTGTTAACAATGCAGATGACATCATCGTCGAGAACTTCGCGTAATTTTCGTCGGATTAAACCTAAGCCCATCAGCTTTTGCTTATAAAGAAAACGGTCCAGCTTATCTGGACCGTTTTTTGTTTGTGGCGTCTAAGAAGGGGATTACTTAATCACACCACACACAATGCGAGCACCGCCGCCGCCAAGTTTCGCCGGATGGTCGGAGTGGTTATCGCCCCCAGCATGAACCATCAAAGCACGACCTTTTACGTCATCAAGTTTTACACGTGGTGCTAATACTGGCTGATCCGCCACACCATGAGCATTCACGTAAAGCGCTGGTAAATCGCCAAGGTGATTGTCGTCCGTCCAAGGGAAGCCATGCTTGCCTGTTTTTTCTGGGTCATAATGCCCTCCGGCAGCACCGCCAAGTATCGTTTTACCTTCTTTGGTAATACTGTCGCACGAGCCGTTAGCGTGTAGATGGAAGCCATGTGTACCAGCAGGTAACCTCTGTAGTTTCGGCGTAAAAACGGTGCCGTAATCACTGTCGCTGATCATCACGCTCCCGGTTGATTGACCAGAGCCAAGGTCAATCATTTCTACGCTTACTGTATCGGCAAAAGTTGGGGAAGAGAGAAGCGTAAGTGCAGCAAGCCATGTTGTTTTATTCATACTGTGGGTCCTATTTATTGTTATTTATCAGTGTTGAAGTGATTTCAACACATTGGATTGACCATAGATCTCGGCAAACTCTTTCAAATTTAACCCTGCTTTATTGCGCATCTCTGGTGAACAGTCCGCTTGATAGAGGTCTTTCGCTATGCCGATTTCACGCTTGATAAGTGCCCCCATTAATGCGGTGTTACCACGTTTATCTTGCAGGCAGGCGTTAGCGCCGGAATCAAGCAGCAAGCGAACGGTTTCTCGATGTCCTTGATACGCTGCCACCATCAATGCGGTATAGCTTTGAGTGTTACGTTGGTCGATTGGGAAGCCTTGAGAAACAAATGTATCGACCACTTCGTTATTGCCAATTCGCGCTGCGTCAAAGAACAGTTCAACCAAAGATTGGTATTCCTCTTCCAGTTTGTCTTCGGCAGCTAATAAGCTCAGCGAGAAGCTCAAAGAGAACAGAACGGCACTGAGCAAAAACACGGTTTTCATTTACTCACCCTCACTAACAGAATTTGAGAATGACCCACGGGAGCCCTGATTTTCGGGCAGAAAAGAGCAGATAAATCTCCCGCAGGTCAAAACTTATTGCTTACATCATCGCTTTGTTTTTCACTTGCTTGAGATTGGTATCTGTCGCCTCAGCCAGACGCGTACCGTACTCTTTATCTGCGCGATAAAAATAACTCACCATGGTTTCCTTAACATCTTTATCCATCACCTTGTTCAGGTCACCCGCTAAGTTGGCAATCAAATCACTCTGGTCTTGCTCGTTCATGCTGCGGAACAACACACCCGCTTGGTAGAAGTTGCGAGGATTGCTGATCGCTTTTTGTTGAACCGTACCAACCAGCTTGGTTTCAACCGCTTTAAATTGCGTGTCTTCTGCCAGTGCCAGTTTACGGCTTGGTTCGTAGTTCACATCACCATT